>JAYTZD010000481.1:0-5612 GCA_043742065.1 Oscillatoriales bacterium | reverse complement strand
CGGGAGGATATCAAATCCGGCAGTGTCGTTGTCGGTGATGGTGAAACTACCTGTGGTGGTAGTTCCTAATTGAATGCCTGCGGATGGATTGCTAATGGCGAGGTTGGCAGTTTCGGTGATTTCGGCAATTTGGTCGTCGTTGATGGTGAAGGTGACTTGTCCGCTGTTTGTGCCATTAGCGATGGTGATTTGGGTGGGAATGATGCCGGTGAAATCGGCAGCCGTTGCAGTTCCCGTTAAGCCGAGGTCAACAGTTTGGTTGCCGACTACGGGTGCGTTGGTAGTAGCGGTGATGGTGATGCTGGTTGTTCCCGCTTCGGTGCCGATAGTCGGGGTAACTGAGAGGTTGACGTTGGGAAAGTCGTTGTCGGTAATCGTAATACTTTGAGTCGTGTTCGTTCCCAAAGCTATCCCAGCCGAAGGATTGCTGATAGTTAAAATTGCAGTTTCGTTGCCTTCAATTAAGGCATCATCGACCACAGTAAATGTGACTGTTCCTGTAGTTTGTCCATTGGGAATGGTGATGGTTGTGCCGCTGAGATTGTAGTCGCCGGCGGTGATATTTGTGCCTGTAACGCCTAAGTCAACGGTTTGAGCGCCTGTAACGGCAGTGGAGGCGGTGGCGGTGACTGTGATTGCGGTTGTACCTGTTTCAGTGCCTGCGTTACTGCTGACTGAAAGATTGACTGCGGGGAAGTCGTTATCGGTAATTGCAATATTTTGAGTAGTATTTGTTCCCAAAACCATCCCCGCCGAAGGATTGCTGATGGTTAGAGTTGCAGTTTCGTTTCCTTCAATTAACACATCATCAGCAACAGTAAATGTTACTGTTCCTGTAGTTTGTCCGTTGGGAATGGTGATGGTGGTGCCGCTGAGGTTGTAGTCGCCGGCGGTGATATTTGTGCCTGTGACACCTAAGTCAACAGTTTGAGCACCCGTAACGGCAGTGGAGGCTGTAGCGGTGACGGTAATTGCTGTGGTACCAGCTTCGGTGCCTGCGTTACTGCTAACTGAGAGGTTGACGTTGGGAAAGTCGTTGTCGGTAATCGCAATATTTTGAGTCGTGTTTGTTCCCAACACTATCCCAGGCGAAGGATTGCTGATAGTTAAAGTTGCAGTCTCGTTGCCTTCAATTAAGGCATCATCGACCACAGTAAATGTAACTGTTCCTGTAGTTAGTCCGTTGGGAATGGTGATGGTGATGCCGCTGAGGTTGTAGTCGCCGGCGGTGATACCGGTTCCTGTGACGCCTAAGTCAACTGTTTGAGCGCCTGTAACGGCAGTGGAGGCGGTGGCGGTGACGGTGATGGCGGTTGTGCCTGCTTCGGTGCCTGCGTTACTGCTGACGGAGAGGTTGACGGGGTTGCCAATAGTGCCGTAAACATCGTTATTGTCTTGGTTGTTGCCGACACCGTTGGGGGGGGTGTTAGCAGCGGGGGCGCTAGCTTGGTTGGCCGCCGTGTTGCCGGTGAATGTGGCTCCCCTTGTGGTGACAGTGGGCAGCGGGGAGGGCATCCCTTGGTTGTTGCCGTTGGTATTGGTGAGGGACTGCATAACAAAAACTGCCCCACCTTTGCCTTGGCCGTTGTTAGCACCTGTGCCGCCTGTGGCTGTATTGCTACTAAAAGTGGCATTATTCAAGGTTAAAGAGCCACTGCGGACAAAGATGGCACCGCCTAAACCACCACCGCCGCCGCCTACGCCTGAATAGCCAGAAATGGCGTTGCCGCCAAAGTTACCGCCTATACCAGGAGTCGCATTACCACGACCACCACCACCACCATAACCGCCAGCACCACCAACGCCATTGCCGTAAAAAGCGCCGCCACCGCCACCGCCAAAGCCGCCCGCACCGCCTATGTGGGCGACTGCATAATTCCCGTCAGAACCACCTCCTCCTCCGCCAAAGCCGCCAGCACCTCCGCTGCCACCGCCAAAGCCGGTGCCGTTGCCGCCGCTGCCAGTGGCCCCAAAGCCCCCCCCACTGCCACCCGTAGTTCCAATGCCGGCACCGCCAAAGCCACCACCGGCACCGCCAAAGCTGCTAGAGCCGGCACCGCCAAAGCCGCCACCGCCAGCGGCAGCGCCGCCATTTGGTGCCAATCCACCGATCGCCTGATTGCTGGAAAAGTTGACATTATTCAGGTTCACCGTGCCGTCATAGATAAATAATCCGCCCCCCATACCACCAGCAGCGCCGCCGAGTGGGCCACCATTTCCCCCTGTTGCCTTCCCGTTGGTGATTGTCAAATTAGTGAAATCGACAATACCCGACTTGACGAAGAAGGGACGAAAACTGCTACCGCCACTGACACTATTGTTATTGCCAATAAAATTAATGTTGCTGTTAATTAGGGTCTGCATTCCCCCTATAACAGTGATGTTTGTTTGCAGGGTAATGGTGTCATTTCCGGCTAGGGCATTTGCATCTAAAATTGCTTTGCTCAATGTGCCTGCTACAGTGCCAGTGCCATCATCGGTTATCGCTGTGACATTAAAATTCGCCAGTGTATAATCATAATCTTCCATCGCCTCCTGATTAAAGGGCACGGCGGATTCTATCTTACCCGTTGCTATTTCTAAATCCCAGTCGCCACCTAATGCTTGATTTCCGGTTAAGTCATTAGAGGCTGCGACATCTGCGCCAGTGAGTTCGCTCAATCGCTTGACAAAATTATTGCCAGTTTCTCCGGCGGCTACGTCGCATCCATATAATAGGATGTCGCCATTTTCTGTGAGGGCATTTCCCCACTGTTTTAGCTGAGTGTTGAAAGTTTGTATATCATTCCCATTCAGTACATCAGTACCGAGTTTTAAACTGCCTTCGCTGCCGTGTGAAAGGATATGCACGGCTTCAATATCTTTTTGATTAGCCAAGGCATTGGTAATTTGCTCAATGCCGCTCAAATTTTCATTTAAAATGAAAATTTGAGCGGCATTGATGCCTTGAATCAGGCTTTGATAGTTCTGTACTGAGGAGTCTACGAAAATGATTTGCTGGTTCGGGGTTGATGAGTTCATAGTTGTTGCAATCCTTGAGATTTATGGTTTATATTTCTAAGAAATTAGGAGACGGCAGTGCCGTCTCCCTACAATGTTATTTTGGGGTAGGGAGACGGCACTGCCGTCTCCTCTATCATTCCGGTGCAACCGGATTTGATATTATTTAATCGGGGACGATCGTAAATTCGGACACGGCAGTGCCGTTTCCCTACGCCGAAACAATCATGTTAGAAGTTTATTTGGCTTCGCTACAATGGCGCTGGCGCGGCTATTTGTGGCATCTGTCCAAAATGACAAGCTATCAAATCGCTCAAACAAATCGGGAGGTAAAATCGTTGTTCTCGGTTTAAACTCGACTTTGGCGCGAACTTGATGTAATCCTTTTGTTTTCAATTTATCATCGAATTCTGGCTCTTCATATTGAACATTCTCGAAATCATGCTCGAAAGGTTCTTCACCCAAAAATTTATAAATTAGCGACATCGTTTTAGCGGGGTTTATAGTTAATAGCTCGTAATCTACGAGTAGAATAGATTCACTCTGTTCGCTGTAGAATGCTTCTTTCAAAGCGTTATAAGCATAACCAACTAAGCGCGTCCCTTGGCTTAATGCTTCGGTGCGGCTGTAGACGGTAGCCCGTTCCGCTGGATTGTTAAATAACCGGGAAACATCAAAGGCGTTGCGCCGAATCAGTATCTCGATGCTGTCCATAATCCAGGCGATGTTTCTGACACAGCAAATCACTTTTGCTTCGGGAAATAGTTCCTTAATTAATGGTAATTTGCCGCACCACAGGCGGTTGGTGTCGAAGATGACTTCTTTCTCAGCTTGCGGGTGGTAGTAGGCAGAAAATATACTCATAATCAGCGCCCGTTTTTGTTCGGGGGAAATGAACACTGAACATTCGTTGTCTTCGCTCATGGCTTCCAGCATCCGCTCCACCAAACCCCCGACAGGGCTAGTCATAGCTGCGTGAAAACGGGGATTTTGGCGCAACAAAGCGGCCAGCAAAGTGGAACCTGAGCGTGGTAGTCCTGATATGAAGTGGGCTTTCACTTGGCTTGAATTGGAATGCGTTTGTGGAAATTAGATGCTACCTAACTGTACCATAATAATGGTATTTTTTTTATAACATAAGAAATTAGGAGACGGCACTGCCGTGTCCCTACCATGATTAATTGTAGGTAGGGAAACGGCATTGCCGTCTCCTCCGTTTATTTTGGTGTAGGGAGACTTGCCAGCCAAATTGGATAACTAGAAGAATCTTCTGTTGTCAACCTTTGCGCCTGATAACTCTTGCTAGTCCAATTAGTTACTGTTTGCAGACTTTCTGTCAAAAAACTTTCGCTTCCAAAGGCTTCAAATCCCAAAGTCCACGAGGGTGTGTCGTTAATATTCAATTGGGTAATTTCTACTATGCAGCCTTGGGGTATGGGTGCTTCTACGGGCACAGACATCAGCACACCAGCGGCTGAAACTTGGTAAAGGCGCTGTGCACGCTTTTTCTTAACCTTCACCCATTTTCCTGTGGCGATCAAATCCGCTGGTAGTGGGCCCATTGTGTCGGCACAAATCCACTTCAGCCACTTCTCGGCTTTCCCTTCCCAGCGATTTCCGAACTGCATCGCCCCCAATTCTGCCTGCCGCCACTTTACTTGTAAATTTTTCCCGCGCAGTTTGACTCCCAAGTAGTCGCAGCCCGGTATCAGTAAATATAAGTCTTCCCGCTCTTCTGGTGGTGAGAGATACCCACCCAGACTTTCACTTCCAAACCATTGCCCGATCGCCTTTGGTAACATTCCGTTACAAAACCACCGCATTTCCAGACTGGTACGCATAATTGTTTCCTCTATTGCCAAATTTTCAAACCCAGACTGGATTTGCTAGATGCCTTCGACTTTTTTGAACTTCGCTGACCCTATGCCTCCCAGTGGGGACTCCAGGGTCTACTTTCCCTAGGTTCAGATCACGTCCTAAAAAACTTTCTCACATTCCTTTACATATCTTCATAAGTCTGTTACATTTATTTACAGTACACAAAACAACTTAAGGAAACCGACATGACTAATAGAGGCTTAATCCTGGACGAAGGTGGCAAAATGAACAATTTCGCGATCGAACCAACAGTATACGTCGATGACCAACAGCGCACCGGCTTCACCCCCTACGCCGAACGCTTAAACGGACGCCTCGCCATGATTGGTTTTGTCTCACTGCTGGCTTTGGAAGTTTCCACCAAGCATGGACTGATTACCTGGCTGACCCATATTTAATGATGTGCTTAAAAATCAAACTGGATGGCTATGGCTTGTAAGCGCTACGCAAATTACAATCCATAGCTTAACTGTTTTTAGGGGCAAGGTTTGGTGGGATAATTAAAAACAAATATTTAACTGTCATTCGATCGCAAAAATAATGATCAAACGAATTGTGACCATGCTTCTGGTAATGCTCAGCCTCACCTTGACCAGTTGTGTATCTAACGTTGTCGGACTCAAAAGCCATGTTGATACTGGCGATGGCTATCAGTTTCTCTATCCCAACGGCTGGCTACCGATTGCGGTTCCTAATGGCCCGGATGTGGTATTTCGCGATTTGATTCAGCAAAC
>JAYTZD010000480.1:0-2834 GCA_043742065.1 Oscillatoriales bacterium | reverse complement strand
TGTTCGCAACAAAATGCTTTGGAACTCGAAAATTGGATATCGGAGTATCAGAGCGCTTATTCTGACCAAAAAGGTCGCTGGACTAATCATCTCCAGACTCGACTCAACCGATTAGCAACGCTGCTGGAAATCGATCGAGTGGTATCTCTGGTGCCGGAAAAGTGCGATCGGCTGATTTTTGTCCCACACGGATTTTTACACGCTTTACCCCTCCACGCTTTGCCTCTGGGGCTCGGAGATGCCTTTGAGGATGGTGGGGAAACTTCTAGGTTTCCTGGGTGCGATCGCACCAGCTCGGATTTGAGTCATGTCATCAGTTCAGACTTTTCCCAAGGTTCGGCTGTGAGCAACCAGCAACCAGTCAGTGCTTATTTGATCGATCGATTTGCTAGAGGAATCCGCTATGCTCCTAGCTGTCAGCTATTGCGGTTGAGACAAATCGCAGACAGCGCGGCCATTGGTCGATATCGACCGAGATTGCAGCAACTTGTAGCAGTTTCCAACTTTACCAAAGATTCCCTCTACAGCAATATTGAAGTCACCAATATTTGCCAATATTTTTCCAGTGCGGAAGTTTTGCGAAACAAGCAAGTAAATAAACAGGATGTTTGCAGCGCTATTGCTAATAATCATGGAAATCCATCAACAAAAACCGGGCGTTTGATATCCAAGAAAATCGCTCATTTTGCTTGTTTAACTTTAGTGAATTTGGCTTCATCCCTCAAATCTGGTGTATATTTAAAGGATGAATTCTTGACTTTAGAGGAACTATTTGATTTGGATTTTCGACAACATTTTTTGGTGACATTATCAGCTTGTGAAATTGAAAAAGGTAGAGTCACAAATGATGGAAATTGTGTAGGTTTTTCAGCAGGTTTGCTCTATGCTGGTACATCCAGCGTTGTCAGAAGTCTTTGGAAGGTGAATGATTTTTCGACGCTGCTAATGATGAGCAAGTTTTATGAAAATCTGGCAAAGTTTCCCAGGTTGCAAACGGGAGATGTGGCTCACGCCCTCAATGATGCTCAAAGGTGGCTGCGAGATCTGACTGGCGAGGAATTGGATCTGTTGCTAGCGGATTTTTTGCCTCAAATTTTGCAAATGTTCGATCGGCTTCCTCAAAGTTCTCGCCTAATTGCCGAGGCTTCTTTCCGGCAAATTCGTAACCGCAAACCTCATCCTTTTGCTAATCCTTATTACTGGGCAGCTTTTACTGCTTCTGGGGTTTAGGGAGAAGGAAGAAGGAAGAAGGAAGAAGGAAGAAGGAAGAAGGAAGAAGGGAGAAGGAAGAAGGAAGAAGGAAGAAGGAAGAAGGAAGAAAAACCCGACACAGACAACTTATTTAAGATTGTCTATGTCGGGCAAAATTTCAACAACTTAGTAGCAAAAGTTTAGGACTTTTTGCCAAAAACTTGTTCTTTTATGGCTTCAATTTCTTGACCTAATTGTTGGCGGTTGGAAGAGCGCAACAAATACCGGTAGACAAACCACACAGTATATCCAATACCGATTAGCTCAAATGTTGGTGCTAACAGAGGAATGTCGTTAAGTTCATTTACTATGCCCAAAAGCACTTTCAAAGAAATAATCGACACTAAAATTAAACCGACGACTGTCAGCGGACTTTTGTACTGCTCGTAAAAAGCGCCAATATAAGCAGGAAGCTCGGACAAAATTGAGATAACTTGTTCTTTTATCTGCTGAGCTTGATTTGGGTTTTCTTGGGTGACAGTAACTTTTGTAGTACCGATCGCACTGTCAGTGTCATTGCCGACTGGAATTTCGGTGATGATCACAGTTGTTTCTGGTTCGTTTGATGAAGTCATTTCTCCACTCGCAATAGTTTTTGGTTGATTAGCGGCAGGTATTTCAACTGCTGCTGCGACTGTTGCAACGGCCGATATTTCGACTGCTGCAACGGACGATTCGACTGTTTTAACAGCCGGTTCTTCGACTACTGTAACTTCTACTGGTTCAACAACCGCAGTTTCGACTACTGTAACTTTTACTGATGGTTCAACAACCGGGGTTTCGATTGTTTCAAGAGTCGGTGTTTCGACTGTTGAAACCTCGACTGCTGGCTGTTCCAGGGCGGGAGTTTCGGCTGTGGATTGTTCTGGGGTAGGAGTTTCTGCCACGGCATCAACAACCGGCAAATTCAAGTTATTAATCGCTGTTTGCAAGCGGTCTCGATCCGTTCCCCGCTGGTGAAGGATTACCCAAGATTCTATCAGATCGGGGCCGTGCATTGCGCCGGTCAAAGCCGCTCTGAGCGATCGCATAATTAGCCCTTTGTTAAGATTTTTCTCTTTACTGAGCTTTTTAGTGATTTTCTGAGCTTCTGCTGATATTAGCGTTGAATGACTTTCCAGAGCTTCTAGAACGGCTTGTAGTGCCTCTGCTACCCTTGGCTGCTGCAATTGTGCGATCGCCTCTTCTTCGTATTCCACTGTAGTCGAGAAGAACAACTTGCACATATCAACAGCATCGGTTAAGCGCACCAGACTCTGGCTGATTAAAGTAGCGATTTGTTCCAGCCAAGTGCGATCGGCTGCTATGTCAAATTTATAACCGGCTTTCTGCCAATAAGGTATCAGCAAATCAGTCAATTGTGGCACCGGCATTTTGTGCAGGTATTGACTATTCAGCCAGTTGAGTTTATCCCAATCAAATTTTGCACCAGCTTTGTTAACGCGATCGCAACTAAAGACAGCCGCAGCTTCCGACAATGTAAATATTTCTTGCGTAGAGTCCGGCGCAGTCCAACCAAGCAAAGTCATGTAATTGACCAAAGCTTCCGGGAGATAGCCCATATCTTTAAAATCAGAAATCGA
>JAYTZD010000479.1:0-11296 GCA_043742065.1 Oscillatoriales bacterium | reverse complement strand
ATGAATTCCGGCGCAGCCGGAATGGCGTTCAGGGAGAAGCATTACCGATTTTCGAGACGCTGATGGTGGCGAAACCGGCTGCAAATGTCGAGACAATCTCGCATTGATCGGCTGCCTAATCCCGCGCGCCGCGCCGCCGAGGTTGATCCGATGCACGCGCTTCCTGCCGACTAAGGCCATGATGTCGCGATGCGGCATAATCTGCGTCGCAACGTGGTTCGACTCCAGACACGCTTGAAAAATGGCTCCAGAGGTAGGACTCGAACCTACGACCAATCGGTTAACAGCCGACCGCTCTGCCACTGAGCTACCGAGGAATGGGGCTTTTTGCTTGCCACATTTACTAATAGTAATACGAACATACTGAATTTGGCAAGGCCTTTTGCAAACTTTTTTTTTAGTCATACAGAAAGCGGGTTTCAGGAGTTAAGGCAGTCCCATTCTGAGTCTAGCGAGCCGCTGTTGGGATTCGGGATCGAGAGAACTGGCGAGAAAGCGACTGGAAGTTTGTTTACGAGATTTGTGTAGGCGTTCGCTGCGGCGGGCCGTGGATTCGACATCGGCAGCAAGTTGATCGGCTGACATCCATTCGGCGCCGTAGCCGACGACGGTTAGTTGCTGCGCTCGGTCTGAGGTGGCGACGATCATGCGGCCTTTTCCCGATCGCGATCGCAATTCATAACGCAAATTAGCACAAGATTTTTCAATATAAGTATCTGCTGTTTGACCGAAGTCAGTGTAGTGCACAGATAAATGTTTTGTAATAATTTCTTTGACGCTGGGAGTATCTCGATAATGAGCATCAAACACGAGTCGAGCTTCAAAATCTTGAACAGCGCTGTAGTTAACTAAAACCTCTATTAACTCGCGGCGGGCTGTTTCGAGTTCGTCGCGATCGCGTTTCTCTCGGAATCGAGGCCAAAGCCCTATCATGTTATAGCCGTCTACAAGTAAAACTGCTTGCGATATATAGGTTGACATGGTTCAAGGCTGAAGATCTCCAGCAGGTAGAGGACAATATTTGCATTGTTAATCAAAGCTTTTGTTATATTTTATGACAAATAGATGCTTAGTATCAAGTCCGGTTGAGTACGGGCATCGGGCATCGGGCATCGAGCATCGGGCAATTTTAGATTGGTAATTTTAATCGAAAATCGGATCGGGCATTGCATCTGAAAGTCAGCCCCCTAAATCAAGAAGCAAAGTGTGGATTTTGGGGGTGAATGTTGTATGGTGGTGCGATCGAACAACCGATTAAATTTCGTGGCTATTCAGCAGATTCAATCGGTACGGGCGATCGTACAATAGTCGGCAGTATCACTTTCTCAACCGCAGGAGTACAGCCAAGCCACTGCACAGACACTCCAGAAAACTGCTCGGTTGCACCACTGACACAAAAACGAGTCGGCAAAGCAGTACCAGCATTCCGCAGCCCCAAAAGCTCCAACTCCTGAGCAGCAGCAGCCACAACCCGCACAGCCGGATCGACCAAATTCACCCCAGCAGGCAAAAGCGATCGCAAAACCGGAGCCAACAACGGATAATGAGTGCAACCATAAATCAGCGTATCGATGCGTTGCTGAATCAAAGGAGCCAAATATTCCCGTGCTACCTCAGAAGTGTAAGGATCATCAATCCGGTTTTGCTCAATCAGCGGCACAAAAGCCGGACAACTAACCTGCCAAACCCGGCAAGAATTATCCATTTCCAAAATCGCATTGCGATAAGCATTACTAGCAGCCGTAGCAGGCGTGGCGATTACTCCTATGCGCTTCCCTTCCTGGACAGCAGCCTGAGCCCCCGGCAGAATCACTCCCAGCACCGGAATATCAAACTCAGCCTGCACCATCTCCATCGCCAAAGCAGAACTGGTGTTGCAGGCCATAATCACCATTTTGACATCCTGTTCCACCAGCCAAACCATAATTTCGCGGACAAACTGCACAATCTCCGCTGCGGTGCGAGTACCGTAAGGTAGCCTCGCTGTATCCCCAAAATAAAGTATGGATTCGTTGGGCAATTGTCGGTACAACTCCCTCAACACAGTCAAACCACCTACGCCACTATCAAAAATACCGATTCTTTGTTGTCCAGAGTCTGTTGTCATTTTTTAATTATTAATTGTTAGTTGACTGTTGGCTGTTGACTGTTCACGGTTGACTGTTGGCTGTTGGCTGTTGGCTGTTCACGGTTGACTGTTGGCTGTTGGTCACTGAGCGTAGTCGAAGTGGCAGTTGCTACCAATGCCCGATGCCCGATGCCCGATGCCCAATGCCCAATTCCCAATACCCCATGCCCCATGCCCAATGCCCGAATATTACCTTTGCTGAAGATACAACAAAATGCCACGGGCGATCGAAGCGGCCATTTGACTGCGGTAAGCTGGATCAGAAAGCCTCGCAGCATCGTCAGCACCAGTCACAAAACCAACTTCCAATAACACAGAAGGCATAGTCGTCTTCCTTAAAACGTAAAACCTAGCCTGACGCACCCGGCGGTCACTCGCTCCAGTCCCTTCCAAAATACTGGCGTGAATAGTTCTGGCCAAATCTAGTCCGTTGTCGTAATAGTACGTTTCAATTCCGCTGATATCCGGCCGACTCATGTTAATGGCATTAGCGTGAATGCTCACGAACAAAGTAGCATTCAACCGCTCAGCCAGAGAAACTCTTGGTTCCAGGTCAATCTCGCTGTCGTCAGTCCTACTCATCACCGCTTGGACTCCCTGCTGTTCCAGGAGTCGCGCTACTTGAAACGAGATATCCAAAACAATGTCTTTCTCCCGAATTCCTCCAATCCCTACAGCACCTGGATCGCGGCCGCCGTGGCCAGGATCGATGACAACCACCCTGCGACTATTAGAAAGTTGGGGTAAATCAGTAGTTCCGGTATTCGTCCTCGGCCAAGATATGGGATTGCGATTTTGAGCGAGTGGTGGCTGTTGTGCGCTAACAGAGGAGCGTATAGGAGGGTCTACTGTGAGGCGACGAGGGGTGGTTGGCTGTCTTGCGCCCGCAGGTAGTAGAGAAATTCCACCCAAACTGCTCAAAGATGCCCGCCACTGTGTGTTAGAACCTTTGATCCGCAAAGTCACGCGGGTAGTGGGCGGTTCGGTGGGTAGTTGCCGGACTTCAATCCGTTCAACACCGTGTTTGCCGTTAGTTTGAGGCTGTTGGTTGCTCAGCCCAGGAGCGAGGGTGGCTCCCTCAATATCTAGGGTAGCGATGTCTCCAGCCCGACTTTGTTCAAAGTTAATTTGCGGGCGGCCACCTGCGGTGCGGATTAAAAAACCCTCGGCTGTGACTTGAACGTTTTGAACAACTGTCGCTTCCGAAGTTGGGGATGATGATGCAGAAGGCTCCACTGACAATCTCTCGCCGCCCTGTTCTGAATTGGGATTTGCTGCTCGTACAGGCGTTGGCAAATCTACTGTCCACTCGCTGGGAGAGATTCCGAGGAATTTTACTTGAGCAGGGTCGATCGTATATCCATCTTTTAACTCAACCACAATTCTGGTGGTATCGCCATCAAACTGCCCTACTCGCACGGATTCTATCGCCCCTGAGAATGGCTGATTTACCGACTGACGGCCCAGACTCGTCCCCGGTAAATCGATGACTAGGCGTGTGGGGTTGAAGATTAGTTGAGCTTTGGGTTGCACTCCGCCGTCGGTTGTGATGTATAGCCGATTCTGTGAAGCATCAAACCGCCAAGATTGTAGTCTCGCTGCTTCGGCGGCTCCGGTGAGCAAAAATACACCTAAGAAACTGGATAGTAGCCAGTGAAATTTCACCACAGTTTTTCCTCATTTTCGTTGCTGCCAAAAGCTTT
Organism: Oscillatoriales bacterium; assembly: GCA_043742065.1. GTDB lineage: Bacteria > Cyanobacteriota > Cyanobacteriia > Cyanobacteriales > Microcoleaceae > Microcoleus. The sequence continues at coordinate 7,465 of JAYTZD010000479.1, read as the reverse complement.
GGTGGGCATTGTTACCCTCAGCCCTCGGTATTTAGCCGAAAGACTCTAGGGCGATCGCCGACTTCAGTTTTTGGCTAAATTGACTTTTTTACGCCTTAATAGGCTCACAGATGCCAGATTTTGGCAAATACTCACCCTCCCAAAGGCTCGCGACTGATTGATTAGGAGTTGATGGAAAGATTGCTGGTACAAGGGAACATATTTATTTTTTGCAGCAGGAAACGAGCTATTTCTGGAAGCTCGAAGGTAAAAGTTAGAAAGTAGAATTTTACTGTTATTCAAGGGAGCAGTTTCCGGCATCGGACGCGATCGAGGGAATGGGCTCAATATGCTGTGAAATACAATAGCACTGGCGGGGATCAAGTTTTCACCAGCTTTGCCGATCGCCCTTGGAACGATATCATCACTAGCCGAGTATCTCAAGTCAACAAGAACACGGATCTACCTCAAATTGGCGCTACTCATCCAGTCCAAAATTTCTTGATTTACTTGTTCGGGGCATTCATCCTGGGGACAGTGACCCGCATTATCTAATTCAACTAACTTTATATAATTTGGGCTACATTCGACAAATTGATGAGGCTTGGCAAACCGGGGCGGAATCATTCGGTCTTGCTTACCCCAAATTAATAACATCGGAATTGTTAATTCTCGTAACACTGTCTTGACACTAGGACAGAACTGCGAACTGCCAACAGCTTTAAATAAAGCACAGAAGGCTCTGGCTGAACCCCGATCGCCTGCCGGGCCTGCGAGAATTTCCACTAACTCGTCGGTGATGGCTTCGGGGCTAGAGTAGGCAAAGGCAACCCAGCGACGGACAAAGGAAGGTCGGCGGGCTAAGTAAAACAGAGGCCTCAGTATGAGCGGTGAAACAAAGAGTTTTTCAACGGTTTCGATCGCAGGTAACAACCATCCCGGCACTGCCTCGGCTCGTACAGAGGGGTCTGGGAGGCTAATCATCACGATACCTGCCACCATGTCTGGGTGAGCAGCGGCGGCGGCCAGACAAATCAGGGAACCGATCGAATTTCCGGCCAAAACCACAGGCTTTCTGATAAAAGTCAACCAAAAGTCATAAACTTGATCGACCCATATCGATACGTCATAGTCAACGGGAGCTTTTTGGGAAGCTCCAAATCCCAACAAATCCAAGGCGTAAACAGTATGGAACTCGGAGAGGGCAGCCATATTTTGTCGCCAATGACCGATGGAAGCCCCAAACCCATGCAGTAAAATTATCGGTGTTGCTGGTGGTTGAGAGTCAATTTCTGGGGTGGCGGAATCTTCAATTGCGATCGACCCTTGATGTCGCGATTCTTGGGAACGAGATGGGCGCAAATAAGTGTAGCGAGTTTGCCAGCCACGCCATACCCAGTCTCGTTGAGTGCCAATCCGTTGATGCCAGTGAAGAGAATTTGTCAATTTTGCCTCTCGTAACATAAATTTACAATCAACAATACTCATTGTACAGGTCAATTTCAGGGAATTGGGGAGATGGGGAGATGGGGAGATGGGGAATAAGACCCACCCCTAGCCCATCCCAGGAGGGGAACCGGATCTAGCTCCCCTCTAGAGAGGGTGTGTCGGATCTAGCTCCCCTCTGGAGAGGGTGTGTCGGATCTAGCTCCCCTCTGGAGAGGGGCTGGGGGTGTGTCGGATCTAGCTCCCCTCTGGAGAGGGGCTGGGGGTGTGTCGGATCTTAGAGGGGAGGAACAGGAAAGGAAAAGGAGATAAAAAGCATTTTTAGTGCGTTCTTAAGGTTGAGCTAGGGGCGATCGTGTGAAGTTAGAATAAAACTAAGCAAAAACTTAGCTAGAGTGAGTAGAATGGCAAGTATTAGAACTATAATGTTTTACCCTGCCTGAAGGCGAGGGGCTTGAGGCATTACTCCTTCGGGACTAGCTGACCAAGAAATTGGGATACAAGCCCCGTCCTTTGAAGAGGGCTTTTTGCTAGAATAAATTAAGTCGCCCTAGGGCATTGGGAGACTTTAAACGGACGCAGAGACAGAGTAAGACGACTTCGGTTGCATCCGTCAGTGAAGCGTCAAGAATCACCGTCCGCGACGGTCGGTGAGTATGTCAAGAGCCTCAGATCTTCTCGATTCAAAGCCTGCTTCGTAACATCCTTTAAGAATCCTCGTGCGTTCACGCCCAGGAGGACTTCAATAAACTACTGCTTACACAACAATTCATGCCTGTGATTGAAAGAAGACAAAATCGTAACCTCCCCCAGATTAATGAAAATATTCGATACCCCAAAATCCGGGTCATCGATACTGACGGCGCACAACTGGGGATATTGACACCATCAGAAGCACTGCGCCTCGCTGAGGAAAAAGAACTCGATCTCGTACTTGTCAGTGACAAAGCTGACCCGCCGGTATGTCGGGTAATGGACTACGGGAAGTACAAATTCGAGCAGGAGAAGAAAGCGCGAGAAGCAAAGCGGAAGCAGCACACTGCTGACGTGAAAGAAGTGAAGATGCGCTACAAAATTGAAGAACATGACTATCAAGTGCGCCTCAAACTGGCAGACAGGTTTATCAAATCTGGGGACAAAGTAAAAGCCACGATCATGTTCAGAGGTCGGGAAATCCAACATAGTAACCTAGCAGAGGATTTGCTCAAGCGCATGGCTACGGATTTGCAAGAAATCGCCGAAGTGCAGCAAGCCCCGAAAAAAGAGGGACGCAGTATGATGATGCTGCTATCTCCGAAGAAAGTATAGATAGATAGTCATTAGCGATCGGTCATTAGTCCTAAACTGGTGACTGATTGTTGATGAGTTCCCAAGTTACTCAGGAATCAGCTACCAGTTTAGGAAAATTAACGCTGCATGGACAATTTTCAAATCAGCGGTTCAGGGGGTGTCAGACAAGGGATGCTTCGATCGCTCAATTTGCGATCGGAAGAAGTAGAACGAACCGTACTGATGTTCCTTGTCTACAGTCTAACTTCCGTAGGGCTGATCTGGCTGGAACTCAGCACAGTAGGTCTTTTTTTAGATGAATACGGTGCCGACAAAATGCCCTGGATTTACATAGCCAGCGCTTTCATCGGTTCCGGTTTAGGCTTTGTCTACTCTTGGATGCAAAAAATCCTGCCATTGCGCCGCGTCATTGTCGCCGTTCTAGCAATGATGTCAGTACCCCTATTCCTGTTTCGATTCGGCATCGGCTACGAGGATACAAAAATAGCGGGTATTAGCATCGCCTTCATTACGATATTCCTGATGTGGCTGTGGGTGGAAGCTTGCTACGTCCTCAATGACCTCAATACTTCCATCACTTCTAACCAACTCTTCAACATCAGAGAAATCAAACGCACCTATCCCCTAGTTAGCAGTGGCTATTTAGTGGCTGGAGTAGTTAGCGGATTTTCTCTACCGGTGTTGCTGCACGTAGTAGGTTTGAAAAACGTCACCCTGGTATCGGGGTTAATGGTTGCCACAGGCTCGATATTGCTGTATTATCTCACTGAAAAATACCGCCAAGCATTCCCGGAAACAGCCCATTGGTCAGATGACGATGACGAAGACGACAATCAAGAATTTACCGCCCGCAAAGTTACAGGCCCGCTGCAAAAATACGCCGTACCTCTAGTTAGTTTTTTCGTCCTCGCAGAAGTCCTCTACGTTTTAGTCGATTTCCAATTTTATAGCCAGCTAGAATACCAAAACCCAAGCGATGGGGCTAGTGGCGCTAGTTGGATAGCTAGCTTCCTGGGGATTTATGAAGGTATTCAAGGCTTGTTTCAAGTGGCTACTCAGTGGTTCGCATCCAGCCGCTTGGTCGAAAGAATTGGAGTATTTGTCACAGCGATGATTCTACCAGCAGGGATAGCCATTCTGGGAGTGCTAACGTTGGGAGCATCCCTGGGAAACTTAGTACCTGTTTTCATCGGATTGGTATTTCTGAGATTTCTGGATGAACTGTTGCACTACACGCTGTTGGAAACGGTGAGCCCGGTTTTGTTCCAACCAATCCCGGATAATATTCGATCGGGAATTCAAACTTTGGTCAACGGTGTCGGCGAACCTTTATCCTGTGGAGTGACAGGAGTTGGCATCCTGATTCTGCTGTGGATCACAAACTACATACTGCCTCACCAAAGCGAAAATCAATTTCACGATCAGCAAAGCTTGGTATTTATTGCTGTCATCGTTCTTTTATCGCTAGTCTGGTTGTTCGTAGTCTGGCTGATTCGATCGCAATATGTCGGTTTGTTGGTCAAAAGTGCTGAACGTGGACGCTTGGGTGTCACTGATGTAGACCTCAAAGCCTTGAAACGCGCAGTAGTAGAAACTCTGGAACAGCCTGGTGGGGAAGATGATAAGCGTTCTTGTATAGAATTGCTGACCCAAATTGACCCCAAAAATGTCGGAGAAGTTTTGGCCCCGATTCTGGAATCGTTGCCCCCAGCCTTGCAGCGCCAAAGTCTGGAAACTATGCTTCAACACCCGAATCCTGCATATTTGGCAACGGTTCGCAACCTGAGTGAGCAAGAATTGCCACCAGAGGTGCTGGCTTTGGCTTTGCGCTATGTCTGGTTGACTGATGCGGAACCGAATATTGAGAGTTTGCGATCGTATTTGCAGCCGACTGTAGACCCGGTAGTAAGGGGGACGGCTGCTGCTTTAATTATGAGAAGGGGCGATCGCCAGCAAAAGGCAGAAGCTACTAATACCCTGCGACAAATGCTCACCCACAAGCAAGAGCGGGAACGAGTCATGGGGACGCGGGCCCTGGGAGAGGCTGACTACCTCCAAGGACTGCGACTATACATTCCCAATCTGTTGCAAGATGAATCTTTGCGGGTGCGCTGTGCTCTGTTGGATGTGATTTCTGCTACTCATTCGGAAGAATATTATCCCTCGCTGATGCGCGGACTTGGTTACAAATCGACGCGGGAATCTGCTTTACAGGCGATCGTCAAACTGCATAATGATGCGATTCCGCTGCTCGTTCATTTAGCTGAGGATATTCACAAATCGGATTTGGTGAGGTTGCAGGCTTGGACGGCTTTGGGGCAAATTGGTAGTGTAGAGGCGATCGACATTCTCGTCGGTAACTTGCTCACTTCTTGGGGAACTACCAGGCGCAATATCCTCCGCATCCTGTTGAAAATGCCCTCAGAAGCGGGCATAGAAGGGGTTCTAGACCGCATCGGACGCAGCGGACTGGAAACTCTCATTGAACAGGAGTTAATGTTTATCGGTCAAATTTACGCAGGTATGGTGGATTTGTCTTCGGTAACAACCTACGGCAAGTTCTCAACGGAATATGCAAACAGCGCCGATGAACCGGCTTCGGATACGGCTCAATTGTTGCGGCGTGCCCTGGCGGGGTTAGAATCTGATGCTACAGATCGGTGTTTTTTGCTGATGAAGTTTCTTTATCCGCTAGACACTGTACAAGCAGCGGCTTTTAATATCGCTTCTGGCCAACCTTCTTTGGTTGCTAGGGGATTAGAAATTTTGGACAATACTGTTGATATAGCGAATAAACGATCGCTGATTAACCTATTGGATCAGCATTCGGAAAGGGAAAAACTGAGCAACCTCTCGGAATTGATGGTGTACAAACCTCTAACTCCTAGCGATCGTTTGCGGCGCTTGCTAGAATTGCGTCACTTCCTTTCGGATTGGACATTAGCTTGTTGTTTTCATTTGGCGAGGGAAGCCCGCTGGACTCTCACCGCTCAACAAACTTTGGTCTGTCTGCGCCATCCTACGGGTTTTGTCCGCGAAGCAGTGCTAGCCTATTTGAAAATAGCCTCGCCCAGGGCTTTGCTAGAATTGCTACCTAGGCTGCAAAATGACCCCGATCGCCTAGTATCAGGTCAAGTAGAAGAAATGATGGCAGAATTGGGTGCTGGGGGTAGAAGGTAATATTGGGAATTGGGCATTGGGAATTGGGCATTGGTAGCAATTAACAATTAACAACTAACAAATAACCGTTGCCAACAGTCAACAGTCAACAGTCAACAGTTAACATCCTTCTATCTTAACCTTTGCAAAACTCCAGAATGTTGTAACTCATCCAGATTAGCGCAACCAGTACAAAACATCACTGTGGCAATCTCTGCAATCAAAACCTCAACTAAGAGATCTAAAGCTGATTCAGATTCCGCTGCTGCTTGCAAAAACGGCCGCGCCAGTCCCGCCATATCTGCACCCAGGGCGATGGCCTTCGCTGCATCCAGCCCATGCTGCAAGCCTCCAGAAGCAATCAGAGGAACATCCGGGGCTGTGGCGCGGGTATTCACAATGCACTCGGCTGTCGGTATTCCCCAGTCAGCAAAGGTTGCGCCCAGCCTGCGCTGTTTACCATCTTTAGCACGCTCTCCCTCTATTTTCGCCCAAGAAGTGCCTCCAGCTCCGGCAATGTCGATCGCGCTTACTCCTGCTGCGATCAGTTTTTTCGCCATTTTTCCTGAAATACCGTTACCAACTTCCTTGGCAATTACTGGTACTGGTAATTTATCGCACAATTTGGCAATTTTATCAAGGAGTCCTTTAAAGTTAGTATCACCTTCTGTTTGAACGCACTCTTGCAGAGGATTTAAGTGCAAAATCAGGGCATCTGCTTCCAGAATATCCACAATTTTTTGGCACTGTTCCAAACCATAATTATAGTTTAACTGAACTGCACCGATGTTAGCAAATAACAGAATATCAGGAGCGCGACGGCGGACGGCAAATGTCTCGGCGAGTTGAGGATTTTCGACTGCGATGCGTTGGGAACCGACACCCATTGCAATTCTGTATTGTTGAGCAACATCGGCGAGGCGATAATTGATAGTCTGGGCTAATTCAGTGCCCCCAGTCATGGAGGAGATTAGCAGGGGTGCAGCCAAGTTTTTCCCCAGAAATGTTGAGGTTAAATCGATTTCAGTGCGATCGAGTTCTGGCAAACAGCAGTGGGCAAAACGGTAGTCTTCAAATCCGCTGGTAGTCTCGTGAAATTGGACATCTTCTTCGATGCAGAGCCGTAGGTGGTCTGCTTTACGGGTTTCGATAGGTGAGGGTGGGATTAGCGGCGAGTTCACAGTGGCAATATGGGGAAATAATTGTGAGTTGAGAATGTAGAAATTTGAGAATTAAGTAATAGAATAGATATTGATCAGACAATTGACAAATCGATCGCAGGGAGAAAGTATGAAAGTAAAAGCAGCAGTTGCTTACAGTGCAGGCAAACCTTTGAGCATTGAAATGGTTGACCTATCAGGGCCACAAGCCGGAGAAGTGCTAGTGGAAATCAAAGCCACTGGCGTTTGCCACACTGACGCTTATACTCTTTCCGGGGCAGATCCCGAAGGTTTGTTTCCGGCTATTCTCGGCCATGAGGGAGCTGGTATTGTCGCAGAAGTAGGAGCGGGAGTTACTAGCGTCAAAGTAGGCGATCGGGTAATTCCACTTTACATTCCAGAGTGCCGCAACTGCGAATATTGTTTGAGCC
>JAYTZD010000478.1:0-2838 GCA_043742065.1 Oscillatoriales bacterium | reverse complement strand
CCTTCTTCCTTCTTCCTTCTTCCTTCTTCCTTCTTCCTTCTTCCTTCATGGCACTGATAGCCCAGTCATATTTTTAATATATTCCTGTACATTTAGATATTCATTAGGACTACTTTGGGGAGCGAGCACAATCTTCTGTTGACTGTCGGGCAACCAAAAACTTAACCGACCATTAGGTTCGCAAATAAAAGAGCTAATTCGACTCAAATCGATCGAAAACTCTTTGCGTTCTTGATTAATTTTTATCCAAGATTTTTTAGAATTGCGATCGAGCGTTTTCTTAATATGATCCATCACTTGCCTATAAGCATCAACATCTCCCTGGGAAGTGAGCGTAATCGGCAGACTGCTATTAGGTAGCCAAAATGTGACCCGATTGTTATCCAGTTCCTTAGAAAAAGAACTAATAGCATCAAGGTCTATGATGAAAGATTTTTTATCATAAATAAATCTAATCCAGTAAGCCACAACACCTCCTAAAACCTGTGTTTCTTGATATTTTAGAATAGTTAAAAACTTCACTTATGCGATTAAAGCCAATAGATATTGACTCGAAATTAGATAATATTAGCATTTTCGCCTCCTTCGGTTTAAACCCCGTCCCTCGATACCCGTAGGGACACCGCACCGTGCGGTGTCCCTACACTTCATAAACCTGGAATTTGATCTAAGTTGTCACGTATCTAAATAGTGCTTCATTCTGCTGCGGATCGCACAAAATCCGATCAAAATTCACTATAGAATTAGATGCGTAGCAGCTCATGTGGTTCTGGCAAATGTTTCAGCAACCAAGTCCTCAGCCTGTGCTTCTGGAAAATCATGCTTTCTCTGGATGCTCGCCGCCTGCATAAATCCCTGAAATAATGGGTGGGGGGAACTAGGTCGAGATTGGAATTCGGGGTGAAATTGACTAGCGATGAAAAATGGATGGCTTGGTAATTCGATCATTTCCACTAAGCGGCCGTCGGGAGATGTTCCAGAAATAGCATAACCTGACTCTAAGAAAAGATTACGATATGCGTTGTTGAACTCATACCGATGGCGATGCCTCTCATAAATCACTTCTTTCTGATAAAGTTTGAAAGCTAGAGTATCTGGGTTGACGCGACATGGATATAAACCAAGTCGCATTGTGCCACCCAAATCTATCACATCTTGCTGTTCTGGTAATAAGTTGATCACCGGATTTGGGGTGTTTTGGTCAAACTCAGAACTGTTGGCATTCTCCAGTTGGGCGGTATTACGAGCCCATTCAATTACAGCACACTGCATTCCTAAGCACAATCCCAAAAATGGAATTTTGTGGTCTTTGGCGTATTGGATGGCAGCTATTTTGCCATCAACTCCTCGAATTCCAAAACCTCCCGGTACAACAATCCCATCCATCCCTTGCAGATAACTTTCGATATTTCCTGATTCTAAATCTTCTGAGTTAATCCAGTGTAGATTAAGGTCACTGCCGATCGCAATTGCTGCGTGCCGCAAAGCTTCCACCACCGAAAGATAAGCATCATTCAACCGCACATATTTGCCCACTAAAGCAATATCAATCTTATGGTTGGGACTGTAAAGGCGGTTAACTAAAGTTTGCCACTGATGTAAATCTGGCTGGCGATTTTCCAGTTTGAGTAAATTGATGGTTTGTTCCGCCAAACCTTCCTGTTCCATCATCAGTGGCACTTCGTAGATACTTTTGGCATCTTGAGCCGTGATGACGCATTCTTCCGGTACGTTGCAGAATTCCGATAGTTTCTCTTTCATGCCCAAAGACAACGGGCGATCGCACCTACAGACTAAAATATCAGGTTGAATGCCGATCGAGCGCAATTCCTTCACCGAATGCTGAGTCGGTTTAGTTTTCATCTCCCCAGCCGAAGGAATCCAAGGTATCAGCGTCACGTGCATATACACAACATTTTGCCGCCCAACATCCTTGCGAAACTGGCGAATTGCCTCCAAAAACGGTAGCGATTCAATATCTCCCACCGTCCCACCAATTTCCGTAATCACCACATCAGGATTAGTATCCTTTGCTACACGATGAATTCGGTCTTTAATCTCGTTAGTGATGTGCGGAATCACCTGCACCGTACTCCCCTGATACTCTCCACGGCGTTCTTTATTAATCACCGCTTGATAAATTGACCCAGTGGTGACACTGTTGAGGCGAGACATGGAAGTATCCGTAAAACGCTCATAATGTCCCAAATCCAGATCAGTTTCCGCGCCATCTTGAGTCACAAACACCTCCCCGTGCTGAAACGGGCTGAGAGTGCCGGGGTCAACGTTAATATAGGGGTCTAGCTTCAGAATCGAGACAGAATAGTCCCGCGACTTCAACAAACGGCCGAGGGAGGAAGCGACAATTCCCTTGCCAATACTGGAAACCACGCCGCCGGTCACAAACACAAATTTGGTCATAGTATGTTATCTAAGAGTTTCGACTTTAGATGTTTCAATGTCAGGTCACACTCAAATGTGACATAGGTAATCCATAAAGGCAACCACGGGGATCGCCCCCACACCCCTTTGGCTAATCATTCAGGATTGTTATGTACTTGTAACCAAGTTGTCAAATCTGACAAACTTGCAAAATCTAATACAGCCTCTCCTAAACTCTCTAATTGCTCAACGGATAACTGACTTATCCAGGTTTGGATATCCGGGGACAGTGTACCAAGACTACGCTCCAACTGGCGAGTAATTAATCGCAAATTTCCTTGTTTGATACCTTGTTCGATGCCTTGTTCGATACCTTCTGCCAGGGCTATTTTGGTAGCTAGACTAATGGAGCCACGCTGGTCTTGAATCCACATTTCTCGCTTATCTAAATCATCT
>JAYTZD010000477.1:0-5627 GCA_043742065.1 Oscillatoriales bacterium | reverse complement strand
CGATCGCCCAATTAGCCCAACAAATAGTCGATCGCGCGATCGCATCCCGCAACCCCCGCGAAATCACTCCCGGCATTTATCCTGTAATCCTTGATGGTGCTGCCTTTGCGGATTTGCTACCGTGGGTAATTTGGGGGATGGATGCGAGGGCGGCGGATGAAGGGCGATCGTTTATGTCGATCGCCGATGAAACCGGAAAACCCGCTGGAAACCGCGCTGGTGAACCACTTTTCAGCCCGATGGTGCAAGTACAGCGCGATCCGGCACATCCTTTATTGCGATCGGGTAATTTTTTCGGCGATGGATTGAGCAATAACTATTTGGAAATCATCAAAAATGGCATTCCTCAAAGTTTGTCTTATTCCCGCTATTGGGCATCACAAAAAGGCAAAGAATCAAAAGGTGCTTATTACCCGATCGCAATGACAGGTTCAGACCAAAGTTTAACAGATTTGATTGCTCAAACCGAGCGAGGAATATTAGTTAGTCGGGCTTGGTATGTCAACTACGTCAATCCCAAGACATCGGAAGTAACAGGAATGACTCGCGATGGCACTTTTTGGATTGAGGATGGCAAAATTGCTTACCCGATTAAAAACCTACGTTTCAATCAAGTTTTACCTGATATGTTGCGGGATGTAGATGCCCTTAGCGAGGTGAAACGTTACGGGGGCAGCGTAGTGCCGGGAGTGCGCGTTAAAGCATTTAATTTCACCAGTATTACTGACAGTTTGTAACTCCATATTTCCCATAATTTGTAGGGGCGGGTTTTACCAACAATAATTGCCAATAATCGACAATCTAAATAAACCCGCCCCCACCCAATGGTAAATCGCAATCTACTTCTTTCAAGATATAATGTGCGGGTTTTACCAACAATAATTGCCGATAATCGACAATCTAAATAAACCCGCCCCCACCCAATGGTAAATTGCACTTTAATCTAATCGAAAAATGCTGCAACTAGACATCCGCGAAGTTAACAACCAACAAGAATTAGCAGAAATGTTCGATCAGCGGTGGCTGGTTTTGCGATCGCCCCTAGGCATGGCAAAGGGCAGCGAAAGGGACAATTACGAGGATGGTGCTGTGCATTTAGTTGCAATGTGCGATCGCAAAATCATTGCTTCAGCCCGACTGCGAGAATTATCCCCAGGATTAGGAAACATCAGCTACGTTGCGGTACTTCCTGAATTTCAAAATCACGGAATTGGCACTAGATTGATGGAAGAATTAATCACAAAAGCTCAAGCAAAAAATCTTAAAACTTTAAGACTTAAGTCTCGAATTGACGCCATTAAATTCTATCAAAGAATCGGATTTACCGAACAAGGCGATCCCTCTGATTTCCTGGGAATTCCGCACATATTTATGCAGTTAGAAATTCAACCATCATGCCTGTAGGGGCGGGCGATGCCCTGAGCCCTTCGACGCAGTTTATCCTGAGCGTAGCCGAAGGGCTCAGGATAAACTCCGTCGAAGGGTTCACCAACAATATTTGCCAAAAACCGACAATCTCAAAAACCCGCCCCAGCTTATGTATTGTGCGTGATCAATAGGACAAAATCTTACATAGCTTCGACCATTTTTGCCATCGAAACAGCCGGAGAAATTACAAACATTAACTCCTCCTTCTTCGAGTAAAAATGGAGATTCTCTACAGAATACTTCACAAACTCCGACTCTTTTTTAGCACCACAGGAACCTTTGAGTCGAACAGTTTTGCTTTCATCTTTCACCAAGTCAGCGCGATAAGTATAAATACCATCAGCTTTCTCAAAAGTAATCTCAGCCAAGAAAGCATCATTTTTGGTATCTGAATCAATAATCTTACTGGCGATTTTATAATTAAACCAATCCCACCCGTAAAGCATGATTAACTGTCTCTCCAAAACTTGGATAGGGCTTGACAAAACTCCCAAACCACGGTAAACTTTGTTCAAGCATTCAATATCGCCAGTCCGCGTTAGAACAGATTTGAACGAAGTGCGATCGAGATTTCCATAATATCTCCCATCAGTCAAGTCTATCGCAGTCGGTGCCATGCGATGTCCGCCAAAATGACTAGATTTCCAAACACGAACATCATCCAATTCTAACTCGGAAGCTAAAGCCACTGCTTCGGCATAAAAAGGATTGCCATATCTCGCGCAGCACATATCGTGACTACCGTGAGTGCAAATCAAAATATCTCTACTTAACTTGTTTTGAGTTTCGCAATCCGGGACTTCTCCAGCTAAATAGCTTTTGACAATTCCCGCTACTTCGTCAATGCTATCTACATTAAATTCATGGCTTTCGTAACCGCCAAATAGTTCTTGATTTTTCTTGTCATAAATCAAGACTTTACGCTGATTCGCACATTTAGTTTGATCGTTATTTATCAATAAAAAGCGAACTTTTTGTTTTGAATGTTCTACTTCCTCTACCAAATCCTTGAGATTCTGCGGAATTTGTTTAGAATTAAACGCTTCCGACTCCCAAGGCACGCAACATTCAATTAATACATAGGTTTGGTAATTACTCGCTGTACCAATAATATCCTCTTGAGCGCATTTAGCAGCATCAGCACAAAAAAACTTATCCATCATTCTCTACCTCATTGTATATGTTAGAAATTGCTCTTCTCATAACCCATGTATAATAAATCATGTTCTTCTCTAGTTTTAACCAACAAAAATAATTCCGTCAACTACCAGTTGCGACAAAAGCGGCACTACATCTATTTCCCAATCATAATCCGGCAACCAATCCATCACATCCTCCCCAGTAAAAAATTCTGTACTGAATAAATTATCCATAAATTTAGCAGTTACTCCTCTCAGAGATACTTCCTTACCTGCAACAACGATTTTGTATCCGCAGCCATCAGATAATTCGTGAATTATGACTCGTTGAAACTGGGGAATTCTAAACTTAGTTTGTACACCATGTGAAAAAATGTTGAATCCTGCTTGATGAGGCAGAGAATATTTAGCAACTGGCTTTCCTAAACTGTCCAGATAGTTGTTGTACTCATCTCCCAGATTTTTACTGTTTGCGTAGCGATGCAATTCAGCAATTAAACTGTTAACATTTGCATGGATCGAATCCTCGTTGGTTCGTAATGGTAAACTTTTGCGCCATTCTGATTGTTCGTGCAATTCGCTCACTAACCATTCTAACAGATCAATTCCAGTTTTGCAATGTATTCCCAATGTTAAATGCAGCGAAGGTTCCTCAGCAGCAACTGCATAATGCCAATGTCCGCGCGGTATGTACAGCACATCGCCTGGATGTAAGGTGCAGCTTAAATACGCTTCAGTTTCTGGCGGTGGAAAAGATGAGGATTTTTGGTCTTTCAGCGGATACTTAATTGTGTCTTCAAACACATACCATTGCTTGATTCCATCCACTTGCAAGATAAAAACTTCGTGGGTATCATAGTGGGAATCAAATCCTTGTTTTTCGGGCCAGGAACAGTAGGCATTTACTTGATTCCCATAGCCTAAGTCAGATTTTATTGCCGCAGCAAAGTGAGCGATTTCTGGAATTAGTTTGTGTACTTCATTGATAATTAAAGTTGCTCCCGATTGGCAGGATTTAATTAGGTTTTCATTGGCGCTTTCATCGAGGACTTTTCCTCCTATTGCTAAGCGAATATCAGGATATTTTGGTTGGTGAAAGTTTAGAATATAGTTGATTTTTTCCCAAGAAAATAAGTGTGCAAAATTTTTCTTACCTTCGCTGGGAATGACAACAGCTTTGGTTGTCCAGTTGTTGTCTAAAAATTCTTGGAGATTATATGGTTGTAATAGGTTGGCGAGCGATCGCATAATTCTTTATAATAATTATTATCAATAAATACTGTGATAGAACTTACGCACGGGTGGTCAGAAACCGGGTTTTTACGAAAATATTTCGTTAAACAGCGTAGATTCGCTAAAAAACCCGGTTTCTAGGCTTTGGAGTGCGTAAGTCCCATGTTAATTATTCGTTGCTAACATCGCTACCATCAGCATCAACATTCAGATGAGATGAGAGGTTTTTAGCCGTCGGGCGCTTGGCAATTTCCTTGACTTCAACCTGGATTTTGCTGGCGCGGGTTTGCGTTAAGGTAGTTGCGTTGATTTGCTTTGACATAATCGTCTCCAAATGTAGTACACCTGTTGAGCTGAGATGTTGCCTAACTATTGTGTCGAGGGTTTAATCTCAAGCTTTGAGTACCCTAGCATGAAGTCAATAAATTGTGCAAGCAATTAGTAATAATTTGCAATAACTGCGCCAAAATGTCATCCGCAGAAGTTGGATATCAAATTGAGGATGACAGATCAAATCGTTTAGCAGTCTATCTTTGGAGGTTTAGTGGGTCTCTGTCCCCGTGGCGGGTGCTGCAAGTGATAGGATCCTAATGCGATCGCTTGTTGACAAAATTATCTTACAAAAAGTCAGAGATTTTGGGGGACAGACGCATCTGCCTTAAGGTAGATTATTATTTCTGATAACTTAGGATTAAAACCAGCTACTATAATCTATTGTCTGTTATTCATTATCTGTTATCTGTTGTTAGTAGAAATAATAGTCAATGCCCAATTCCCTATTACCAATGCCCAATTCCCCATTCCGCAATAACTAATGAATCAATACTTTGCTACAGTGGCGCGCGGATTAGAAACTATCGCCGCCCAAGAATTAGAACGATTGGGAGCCCAGGATGTGCGGCCAGATTTTACAGGTGTGTACTTTGCGGGCGATCGCACTTTATTGTACCGCGTCAATCTGTGGTCGAGAACAATTTTTCGAGTGCTAATGCCGATCGCCGAATTTCCGTGCTACAACTCAGATATGCTCTACGGCGCAGTCCAGAGAATCCCTTGGGACGAATACCTAAATGCTGACAATACTTTAGCAGTCAACTGTACGGGTGGCAACGAAAAGTTAAATCACACTCACTTTACAGCTTTGCAGGTCAAAAATGCGATCGCCGACCAACAGCGCCATCAATTCAACAAGCGTTCGAGTGTTGATGTCGAAAATCCCGATTTGCTGATTAATATTCACATTCATCGCGATCGAGGTATCTTAAGTTTAGACAGTTCTGGCGGTAGTTTGCACCGACGGGGATATCGGCCAGCGGTAGGGCTGGCTCCCCTCAAAGAAACCCTCGCTGCGGCCTTATTAGACATGGCAGAATGGACACCAGATATGCCATTTTTAGACCCGATGTGTGGTTCAGGAACCTTACCTTTAGAAGCGAGTTTAAAAGCCTTAAATATTGCACCAGGATTGTTTCGAGAAAAGTTCGGATTTATGACTTGGCGGGATTTTGACGAACCTTTGTGGGATAAATTGTGGGCTGAAGCTGAGAATAGTGAGTTACCCGAACTTAAGCAAATAGTTGCAGGATGCGATCGCGATTCCGATATGTTAACCCAAGCCCGCGCCAATGCACAACAAGCAGGTCTTTCAGGTAAAATTCAGTTTGCTCGAACCGAGTTATCCGAGTTGGAACCACCATCAGACAGTGGCGTTCTGATTTGCAATCCTCCCTACGGAGAAAGACTGGGGGATGCTAGCGAATTGGGAGAACTTTATAAAATGTTGGGCGATATTTTCAAGCAGCGTTTTAAAGGTTGGAATGCGTTTAT
>JAYTZD010000476.1:0-1282 GCA_043742065.1 Oscillatoriales bacterium | reverse complement strand
GAGCATTCAGATTTACGCTAGAAGTGCGATCGCCCGCAACAGGATTAACATTTATATTCCCTATTGTGATTTGCTTTCCGGCTAAAACTTCCACTGTTTGGGTAGCAGTTAGATTGCCAGTAGTTACACCGGCTTCCTTGCTTTGAAGATTAATTTTTCTGCTATTAATATCTGTAGTTACGACATTTCCCGGCGCTGACAAAATCACTGAACCGCCGGATGAAATATTGTCAACAACAATCGAATTGGTTGATACAACTGAATTGATAAATGTTGTATCTTGACCTAACATTGAGAAATTGCCTCCCGCAACAAAGCGAGAATCTGCCGAAATCAGACCACTGCTAACTAAAGTTAAGTCTCCAACCGCTTGAAATTGCGCCACAGGCAAACCAGCAGCAGTTTTTTGAGTAAGAATATCAATAATGCGATCGCCCTGAATGTATAAATTGCCCCCAGCCTGGGCGGAAAACGGATTCGTCGGGCTGTCACGCACTATGACACCCCATTGCCCTTGCAAAGTCAAATCCCCTGTAGTTTTCAGCCGAACCCCGGCTAGTATGACATTTTCCACAGCCAATAAATTCGCACTTCCGGCATCCAAGTGAGAAAGTTGAGTAAGATTGGGATTAGGGGCGATCGCAATATATCCAGGACTCACCTCCAAACCAGACTCCACAAGTTGCACAGTACCATCAACCGCAACAACCACACCAGTCGCCCCAGAAGTGCCAGCACCAGTCAGCAACTGTGGCAAAGCAAGAGGATTTGCCACCAATTCTGCATTGCCAAAACTGCCAGGTGCTACAATCTCCAAACTCAACAAATTCCCCGGTTGACTAATGCGAAGAACATTTTGACCGCCAACAGCAGCCACAGTAATTTGCCCAGACGGTGCAGACAAATTCCCGGTACTAATTACAGTACCGCCCAGCAAAACTAAATTTTGGCCCGCAGGCACTGCCAAATTAGCAGAATTAACAATACTTCCGGGTTGAGCAACACCAAAATAAAAAGCATTTGGCGTGCCAACTAACGTGCTAAAATCATTTATACCCGCAGCATTAAACCAATTAGAACCAAAACCGACACCAGTAGCAGTAGTAGCAGTGAAACTCGCCGGCACATTCAAACTCGCGTTTGGCCCAAACACAATCCCCGCAGGATTAATTAAAAATAGATGAGAATTGCCACCAGTGACAGTAATTAAGCCATTAATTAGGGAAGCATCGCCAGAAATGCGGCCTAATATATTTTTAATCGCCGGATTTGTCAAAAAATT
>JAYTZD010000475.1:0-11321 GCA_043742065.1 Oscillatoriales bacterium | reverse complement strand
TTGGAAACCCAACCAGATTTACAAATTGTCGGGGAAGCAAACAACGGACAAAGGGCGATCGAACAACTTGAAGTATTGCATACTCACTTTTTGCCGCCCGATATCGTGCTAATGGATATCCAGATGCCGATTATGGATGGCGTGAAGGCAACTCAACAAATGTGTCAGAAATATCCAGAGACTAAAATTCTGATCCTGACAACTTTTAATGATACGCAATACATTGCAGAAGCGATTCGCTATGGAGCCAAAGGATATGTCCTCAAGGACACTCCCGCTGAGGAATTAATCGAGGCAATTCACTCTATTTGCAAGGGTTACACTCAGTTTGGGCCTGGAATTTTGGAAAAGATAATGGCGCAGGTATCCGCACCAAAAGCGGACAAACTCAAACTACCACCGGGCATGGCAGAACTTACATCTAGGGAGCGAGAAGTGCTGCTGTCGATCGCCAAAGGGTTGAGCAATCGCGAAATTGCTCAGGCATTATTTCTGTCTGAAGGAACGGTGAGAAATCATATCACCCATATTTTGACGCGATTGAATTTGCGCGATCGCACTCAGGCTGCACTCGTTGCTAATTCCTTTATTGCTTGGTTGAAAAACTCTGAATCTTCTCAGTCGATCGAATAGGGCGTGTTTTCAAACTGCTCTTTCAGATTTCGATCGCCCTAAATCCCCCTTAAAAAGACCCACTTTGATGCTCTTGCTCCCCCCTTTTTAAGGGGGGGATCTAGGGTTTTGAAAAAACGCCTTAGCACCACTGTGCACAATTAAAAACGCAAAATTAAAAATTAAAAATGCTGGCTGGCTCGGATGTCTGCACGAGTTCGATCGCCCGTGACAAATGTCATGGGTGCGATCGTGACATTTATCTGATGTGGAACCTCTTTTTCGATCGATATCTTAAGACTATTAACGAACACAGTTTAGAACTAAGCATAAGGAGAAAAAGAGATGAACGTTTTTGGAACCGAGGGGAACGATACTCTTAATGGAGGAGCAGAAGCGGATTACATATATGGACGAGGGGGAGATGATACAATTTATGGGGCAGCAGGCGATCGCCTCTATGGTGAAAATGGTAACGATGTTTTTATCGCCACAGAGGCGGCGCAAATTATCGGAGGTTCAGGCAATAATACCTTAATATCCAACTACAGCCAATCTAATGATGGTGTTGGAATTCACTTGAGTGCAAATCCTAGCCCGACTTTCATGACAATCAATCGGCTTGATTCTGCTCACAGCGGCCTTCTTAACTTCGACGGTATTGCTTCGTTAAATGTCACCGGAACTCAATACAATGACAGTCTTGATGGCGGTCAACTAAATGTTACCCTGAATGGCGGTGCAGGAAATGATACTCTATTGGGACAAAAAGGTGTTATTTCAGGTGGTTCGGGCACTGATACATTAATAGCGAACTACAACCAACCATATATTTTTCCATATGGGGTTCATTTAGGATGGAACGGGGAAAGCACCGTCAGACGGCGCGATAATGGCAGCGTTATCCTCAATTACGATGGAATTGAAGCGTTCAACGTCACAGGAACTCAAGGCCTAGATTACCTGACTGGTCAAAATGGTGATGACACCTTCTATGGTCTTGCTGATAATGACATCCTCGAAGGTGGTAATGGCAATGACGTTCTTGATGGTGGTGCAGGCAATGACATCCTTGATGGTGGTGCAGGCAACGATCGCTTATTTGATGTCAGTGGTTCTGATACCTTGAGAGGGGGAGCAGGAGATGACTATTTGTATACAGTCGCTGATATTAAAGGTGCAACCAAGCAACTTTATGGAGGTCCGGGTGCAGATAAATTCGTTGTAGATCTTAAAGGCGATATTAATCTTGGTTTTGACTTCGATGTTGCCAAATTAGGTTCTTTTGTCAATGCGATTACATTGCCTGAAAATCAAGGCCCTGATTGGAAACGATTGGGTATAGATATGGGCTTTAGTGTGTTAGGTGCGGGTCTTGGTGCAATTCCTGGAGGGGGAACAATAGCAGCCTTTTTGCTTTCATTAACTCAAACAGGTGCAGTATTCTACTCAATTACAGCAATATTGAACGGTTTAATATTACAGGTACGCAATATGCTGATGTGCTGCGTGGTGGTGCTGGTGGTGACACTCTCACGGGTGGTGCTGGTAATGACATACTAACGGGACGGACAGGTGCTGATAATTTCCGTTTCAACTCTCCCAACGAAGGTGTTGATCAGATTACTGACTTCTTAGTTGTAGATGATACGATTCAAGTTTCGGCGGCTGGGTTCGGAGGTGAATTGATAGCGGGAGGAGCGATCGCCCCCAACCAATTCGTGATCGGTGCTTCTGCTCAACATACGAGCGATCGCTTTATCTATAATCAACAAACTGGAGCGATGTTCTTCGATAAGGATGGTTTGGGCGGAACTAATCAAACCCAATTTGCTACTTTATCAACAGGTCTGGCTCTGACCAATAATGACATTTTCGTTCTTGCTTAATCGTCAATTAGGGGTTCAGCATTTGCGGCCCGTGACAAATGTCATGGGTGCGATCGTGACATTTATCAGATGTGGAACTTCTTTCTCGATCGATATCTTAAGACTATCAACGAAAGATATCCAGTAAAAATTATGACTACTTTCACCGTAACTAACGCCAACGACAACGAAAACGATACCGGTTCTCTGCGATTTGCCATCAAACAGGCGAATGCTCAAGCCGGCGCAGACACAATTATCTTTGACCCAATATATTTCGCCGCACCCAGAACGATCGCCCTTTCAGCACAACTAATCGTCAACGACAGCCTCACCATCAAAGGCCCTGGGGTGAATAACCTAACTATCAGCGGCGATGCCAACAAAAATGGCACTAGCGACTATGGCGATGTTCGTCTCTTCTTCGTCAACCAGGGCAGCGTTAATTTCAATAACCTCACCCTGGCAAATGGTCGGGGAAAGGGTGGCAACGGTGGCGGCGGCGGTGGCGGCATGGGCGGTGCGCTGTTTATTAATGGCGGTGCCGTCACCATAAATAATGTCACTTTCTCAAATAACCAGGCAGTTGGTGGAGATGGTCAGACTTCTGGCAACTTTGGTGGTGGCGGCTTTGGTGGCAACGGTGGCAGCGGTCTTTATATTGGTGGTGGTGGTGGTGGCTTTGGTGGTCATGGCGCTAATGACGCTTTGCATGATTTGGGCAGTGGCGGTGGGGGCTTCAGCGGTAACGGCAATATTAGTGATGGTGGTAGTGGCACTGGCACGATATTTGGTGGCAACCCAGCCGGCAATGGTGGCAATGCCAGCGGTGGCAGGGGTGGCAGCAGTGGCATTGGCGGGGCGGGGGGTGGTGTTGGCGGCGGGGGTGGTGGCGGCGGGGGTGGCGGTGGAGGCTTTGCCAACATTGCAGGAAATGGTGGCAATGGCAGCATTGGAGGTGGTGGTGGCGGCGGCAGCGTCAGCTTCAGAAATTTTGGTGGTTTTGGTGGCAACGGTGGGGACTTTGCCGGTGGTGGTGGCGGCGGCTTGGGTATTGGTGGCGGCATTGGTGGAAGTGGTGGCTTTGGAGGAGGCGGCGGCTTGGGTGGCGACGCCTTAGGTGATAGCAGCAAGGCTCCGTTCAACTTTGGGGGTTCCGGCGGGGGCGGGGGCTTTGGCGGGGGGGGTGGCGGAGGCGGTTTCAGCTATGGACTTGGTGGGATTCCGGGTAGCGGGGGAACCTTCGGCGGTAACGGCGGCGGGGGTGGCAACACCAATCAATTTAATTATCCTGGCGGGGGTGGGGGCGGTGCTGGATTAGGGGCTGCGATTTTTATTCGCAGCGGCTCTCTCACCTTGGTTAACGGCAAATTTCTCAATAACACCGCAACAGGTGGGTTGGGTGGTATCGTTTTCAAATATAACAGTAAACCAGGCGCAAATGGTCAGGGGAAGGGCGCTGCAATTTTTGCCGTTACTCCTGACCTCGCCAGTGCGGCAGGGGTGGCTGTGGCTCCCACGGTGACAGCTATTGGCACGCTACCAACTTTCAGTGGCAACAGCGCTGCTAATGCTGCGGGGACTGCAACGGATAAAAACGATGTTTTTGGTAACATC
The DNA here is from genome assembly GCA_043742065.1 of Oscillatoriales bacterium. Classification (GTDB taxonomy): domain Bacteria; phylum Cyanobacteriota; class Cyanobacteriia; order Cyanobacteriales; family Microcoleaceae; genus Microcoleus. The sequence continues at coordinate 7,224 of JAYTZD010000475.1, read as the reverse complement.
AACGTGAAAATTCCGATCGCCAACCAGCCTCCTGTCGCAGAAAATGATAGCGCGAGCACTCCTGCTAACACTCCAGTCAATATCAACGTTCTGGCCAACGACATTGACCCCGATGGCGACCCGCTGACGCTCAATGTAGTCGCGAATCCCACCAAGGGAACGGCAGTGGTGAACAACAACGGCACGCCAAACAATCTCAACGATGACTTTATCACCTATACTCCCGGTGCGAACTTCAACGGCGACAGCTTCACCTATCGTGTGAGCGATGGAAAAGCCAACAGCAACATTGCTACTGTTAACGTCCTATCAGATATTGGGGTGTCTTATCTAGTTACAAATACCAATGACAGCGGGGCTGGTTCGTTGCGAGAGGCAATGCTCAATGCCAATGCTCATCCAGGTTCAGATACCATCCAATTCCAGATTACGAATTACTTCCAGATTCCGTCGTTTCTATTCCCGATCTCGATCCCGATCGCGTTTACCAATCCTCAAACGATCGATCTCAAATCTGCTTTGCCTGCAATTACAGATACTGTCACGATCGACGGTTGGAGTCAAGGCGGCACCGGTTTTCAAGGTGCGCCACGAATTGAACTCAATGGTGCGGCATCGAATTCACCTGTTGGACTTGACATTCGGGCAAGCAATTCGGTCATCCGAGGACTGGCGATTAACAGCTTTTCATCTAAATTATTGGACGGGGCTGCTGGCATCAAGCTATCTAACGGTGCAGCCAAAAACTCGATTTATGGCAACTATATCGGCACCGATTTAACTGGCAATGTCGATCGCGGCAACGGTGGAGATGGTATCTTGGTCGATCGCACGGCCGGAATCCAGAATCTGATTGGCACCAACGGCGACGGATTTAATGATGCTGTCGAAGGTAATGTAATTTCGGGCAATCGCGGTAACGGGATCGCAATTAACGGCAACTACAACTTGTTGAGCAACAATCACTTAACGACTGTAGCAGGCAACTTGATTGGTACCAATGCAGCCGGTGTTGCAGCCCTGGGTAATAAAGGTGGAATTAGTGTAATTAATGCTGGCTCGAACACAATTGGAGGCACCAATCCCAGTCAGCGGAACTTGATCTCTGGGAACAAAACTGATGGTGTTCTGATTTCTGGTAAGACTGCCACCGGTAATACCTTGCTGGGCAACTATATCGGCATCCAAGCAGATGGAGTCAGTCCCTTGGGCAATCTAGGCAACGGTGTCTCGATTCAGAATTTTGCTACGAATAATGCGATCGGTGGTATCAATAAGGGAAATGGAAATGCGATCGCTCATAACAATTTAGCTGGAATTGCCATTAACTCTGGCACTGGTAATGCGATCTCGAACAACTCTATTTTCAACAATACTGGTTTAGGCATTGACTTAGGAAATAATGGAGTCACCCGTAACGATCTAAACGATGCCGACACGGGTGCTAACAACCTGCAAAACTTCCCAGTCTTGACCTTTGCCCATCCCAGCGGCAACAGCACTATTGTCAAAGGCACTCTTAACAGCACTGCCAATCAGCAGTTCAGACTAGAATTCTTCTCCAACCCGATTCTCGATTTGACTGGCTTTGGCGAAGGCAAAACCTTCCTCGGTTCGACCATTGTCACCACTGACAGTAGCGGTAATAATAGTTTCACCTATGCCTATGGTAGTGCGCTACCGATCGGTCAATTGATCGCAGCAACGGCGATCGATCCTGCTAACAATACTTCTGAATTTTCTGCGGGAGTTGAGATCATTAACCAGTCGCCCATAGCACTAGACGACAATCTTACCATCGATCCCAAAAAGCCAGTCAATATCAACGTCCTGTCCAACGACAGCGATCCCGATGGCAACCCTTTGACTCTCAGCATCGTCACCAATCCAGAGAATGGAACAGCGGTAGTTAATCAGAACAACACGCCGGACAATCCGAAAGACGATTTTATTACTTATACTAATCTCAACTTAAATGTCAAAGATAGCTTCAGTTATCAAGTCAGTAACGGTCAAGGAGGTACGGCAACAGCTAATGTTAACTTGACTTTCGCTCCGTCGATTGAGGTTGCGATTCCCGATCCGAAAAACTCTCTGATACCATTTCCAGGAAACTCCCTGATACCATTTCCTGGAAACTCTCTGATACCTCCGACACCGACACCAACTCCGGTGATACCTCCGACACCAACACCAACTCCGGTGATACCTCCTGCGATCAACAAATTGCCGATCGCGATCGATGACAGTGCGATCACCAATCAAGACTCGGCGGTTGCGATCGATGTTTTGTCCAACGACAGCGACCCAGATGGCAATCCGCTGACTCTCAGCATTGGTACAAATCCTTTGCACGGTAAGGCTTTGGTGAAAAATGGTATATCGGGTACTGCGATCGGTGGATCGATCGTCTACACTCCAGATCCCAAATTCAGTGGCAAAGACGCATTGACTTATCAAATCAGCGACGGTCAAGGAGGCACAGCAACAGCGAATGTTAATCTAACCGTCAATCCGACTATAAACCCCCCGATCGCCCCTTTGCTTCTGAACGGTACTCCCGCTGCCGATACACTGGTGGGCGCGGAGGGCAACGACACCATCAACGGCAATGGGGGGGATGACTTAATTGATGCCCTGGGCGGCAATGACCTCCTCAACGGCGGTATCGGCAACCTCGATCGCATTTTCGGCGGTACTGACGACGACACCATTACCGATCCAGACGGCGTAAATGAGGTTCAAGGTGGTGCTGGCAATGATAGCATCAACATCACCTTTGCTGAAACCTGGGACAACAACACCAATCCCAACGATGCACCGACTTCCGACAACAAAATTATCGGTGGCATCGGTAACGACAGCATTACTATCACCATGAACTACAGTAGCTTCTCGATCAACCTCAAGGGCGATGAACTTGCGAGTTCAAATTCTGATGGTAATGATGTAATTAACCTGTTGGGAAACTACGCCAATTCAGTTGTTGACATGGGAGGTGGCGACGACACATTTAATGGTGGCTTCGGTAATGATACTGTTTCCGGCGGTAATGGGAATGATACGCTGATTGGTGGCGATGGCAACGACCAACTTGCAGGGAATGCAGGCAATGACTTTCTGACTGGTGGTGCTGGTCAAGATCAGTTTTTGTTTACATCCAAGACTGCTTTTAATACTGCTGATTTTGGGAGCGATCGCATTACTGATTTTACCATCGGTACAGACAAAATTCTCTTATCTCAAACTGCATTCGGAACAATTACTTCTGCTCAGATTGCCTTTGTCGATAGCGATTTAGCAGCAGAAACCAGCAATGGATTAATTGTTTACAGTCGTCCCACGGGTAAGTTGTTTTTCAACCAGAATGGGGCACAAGCTGGTTTAGGAACGGGTGCGCTATTTGCCACGCTTGATGTTACTCCGTTACTGACAGTCACCGACTTCCAGATTGTTATTTAATATCCTTTACGGTTGCATCGGAATGATAAATTAGAGGGTAATTCATGAGTGATTTTTACAAATCGCCACCTATCTCGGCGCAATTTTTAGTTGTTCGATTCACAGTCAACAGTCAACAGTCAACAGTCAACATCACCTGACGGTGCAACCGGAATTGATATCACTGCCAGTTTTGACTGTTGAGTCTCAAACAAAGGACGAGTTACTTGACGTATCAGCACTGTTTCTAAACTACCTTCTACTACATTTGCTGCTTCTAATTCCAACTCGCCCCACAACAATCTCTCCCCTTGATTTGGCAACCTACCTAAATTGTGAATCATAAATCCAGCTATTGTTTTATAAGCCTCGTTACTTGGTAGTTTTAATCTTAGTTTTTCGTTGACTGCGGTCACTTCCCATATCCCAGAAAGCAGTGCCGAATGTACATCATTTTGAATGAGCGTTGCCTCAGAAGGTGATAGTAAAGGTTGAGATTCATTGCGGGTAATCCAACCTGTTAGCAGCCGTACAGTACCGTTGAGAATTGCCAGCAGTGGCCACAGCACATTCGAGCAGATTTGTAAGGTTGGTGTCAATAGTAAAGCAGTGCGTTCTGGTTCGTGGGTTGCTAATACTTTGGGGATGAGTTCTCCTAAGACTATCTCCACGTATGTTACTAAGATGAAAGCTAATGGAACTGCGATCGCATGAGCGGTCAGCATAGCAGGTAAATGACCTAGAGGCAATTTGTCAATCCACGGTTCAATCCAATGCACAGTAGCTCCTTCTCCCAACCAACCTAAGAGCAAACTCCCTGCTGTCGTGCCCGTTTGAGTGACAGATAGGTAATGGGGGATGTCGTTTTGAGCTTGGTGGACGAGCTGGGCGGCTTTAGCGGTTTTTGGAGAGTCGGACAACTGCGCGAGTTTGCGGATTTGATGCTTGTCTGCTGATACTAATGCCAATTCTGATGCCACGAAAAAGGCGATTAAGAGAGTTAAGCCCAGCAACATCGCTAATCTCAACAGTGTTTCGGCCACTTCTATTTCTAGGCAAGTAAGGTTGTTCAAAATAGATATCTAATATGATAGATGTTTTAGGTTAATTCTTTTATTTTAGCTGGCAATTTAGATAGGTCTATTACTACACATTTCGGATATCCGCACTACCCCGTATTCGTAAGTGTTCACTGTACATCTTGCCAGTGAAACTTGTCAAATCTTTCTCTTCTCTTCCTTTGCGCCCTTTGCGTCTTCGCGGTTCGTTCAAAACAGAGAAAAAAGGTAATTTGCCGATCCATAAATCTATCTTGTGGCGGATGCCAAAAGACTTTTGACTTCGTAAAATCTGCTTGTGAACAATAAGTAGATTAAACTAAATACCGTGAACTTAAAAACAGTCTTATCGCTACTCAAACAAACTTTTACGGAATGGCAAGAAGATAAAGCGCCAACCCTAGCGGCAGCCCTAGCATATTATACGGTGTTTTCTCTCGCCCCGCTGCTAATTATCGTGATTGCGATCGCGGGTTTAGTCTTTGGTGCCGACGCAGCCCAAGGCCAAATCGTCGCCCAACTCCAAAGTTTAATTGGCAAAGATGGTGCCCAAACAGTCCAAGACTTGATCGTCAAAGCCTCCGAACCCAAGTCGGGAATGATTGCTACCTTAGTCGGCGTTGCTACACTTTTGTGGGGCGCTTCCAATGTTTTTACTAATCTTAAAGAAGCTCTCAATACTATTTGGAATGTTAAACCGGCTCCTGGACGAGGGGTCTGGGGCTTCTTCCAAGACCGCATATTGTCTTTTGCGATGATTTTAGGTATCGGCTTTTTACTGCTCGTCTCTTTGGTAATTAGCGCCCTTTTAGCAGCCGTTAGCTATTGGTTGAATGGCTTGCTGCACTTGCCTGTCGGCATTTGGCAAATTGTGGACTTTGCCATTTCTTTTGGTGTCGTCACGCTGCTTTTTGCCTTAATTTATAAACTATTGCCCGATGTGGATCTCGCTTGGAATGATGTTTGGATTGGCGCGGCGATCACTTCTGTGTTGTTTACGATCGGCAAATCCGTAATTGGAATTTACCTCGGAGGTAGCGGTATCGCCTCTACTTACGGTGCTGCTGGCTCGTTCGTGATTATCTTACTTTGGATCAATTATTCGGCTCAGATTCTGTTCTTAGGTGCTGAGTTTACTCAAGTTTGGGCTAACCGCTACGGTTCGCTGATGCTTGCTAAACGAAAAAATCTCCTCAATCAGCAAGATTTGGAATCCTCGGCACCCAAATAGCGGAAGAGTTCTTAATATTAGATACAAAAAATGCGATCGCTTTTTAGTTAGCCGGATTGCCAGCACCTTGAAACCCATGTCAGTTGGGACGGTGATGCCTCGGTCATCACCAAATTTCAGTGCAAAGTCTGCCAATCAACTTGACGCGAGCGAACACTTAGTAGTATGACTGGATATGGTTGAAGCCTGTTTATGTTGATCCCTGTCCCTAGTCATCGGTGATGACCGAAAAATTTAAGATTTGCGATCGCCAGGAAAGCAATTTGCTTCCGTAGACAACCCCAATTTTCACTGCGGAACCAATCCAACATCTCAAATCCACAATTTATTGACAGGGATATTTCAACCAGCACTGATATCAGGAGGTAATCTTGCACGCATCAGAACATCTGGGAAGCCATCTGCTCCCTATGTCCGACCAGGAGCTAATTCGTCTGTGGGTAAACCGCAAATCCACCCGCAGCAAGCGCTTTAGCTGGCAGGCAGCCAACCATTTTCGAGTGTTTGTCGAAAAACCGTTGGCACAAGTTACCCTAGCAGATGTCCAAACTTTTGCGGCCCTGATGAGAGGCCGGAAACTTGCACCCCGTTTCTACAAGCAAACCTTGGTAGCACTCAAATCGCTGTTCGCCTTCGGTCAGCAAACGAAAATTTTGCCGACAACACTCCCCCTTTCTGGGTGGCCAGTGCTGCGCCGTTCGCGTTCCAAACGCCTCCGTTTTAAACTCTCTTGGAGTCTGTTAATCTGTTTCTGCTTTTTCTTCGGTCGAATGACTCCGAGACTGTGGGGACAATCTATCTCGCCAGAGGGTTCGCTGACCCAGAAACGTTTGCCACAAATGGCAGCCAGTGATTCACAAAGCCCGTCAGAGCATAGCATCGGGCCGAATCAGGGAGCCAAAACAGCAACGCTTTCACCAGAAGTCGAGGATAGCATTGGGCGCGATCGCCGAGTTAAAGCCTTTCTCGATACGATTGCCGCCGCCGAAGGTACCGCTACTCCCGAAGGCTACCGCACCCAGTACACCGGCACGAAATTTGTGAGCTTTCAAGATCATCCCAGAGAAATGAGGTGCGGCCGTCGCTATGGCAAAAAACTCTGTTCCGACGCTGCGGGGCGATATCAGTTTCTCAGCACCACTTGGGACAGATTCGCCAAAAAGTTTGGTATCCACGATTTCAGCCCGCAAAATCAAGACCTTGTGGCAGTAGAGTTAATCCGAGAACGAGGTGCCTTGGGAGATGTAGAAGCGGGTCGATTGGAACCAGCAGTCAGAAAACTCGCTTACATCTGGCCTTCTTTTCGGCGTTTTGGCGGTTCTGTGGAATCCTCGATGCCGAAACTCGAAGCAATGTATCAGCAAAATTTGGAGTTTTATCGCCAAGGATTGGTTGTTACCAATTAGTTATATCAATTCCGGCTGCGCCGGAATGGTATAGAGGACACGGCAGTGCCGTGTCCCTACCGCGATCAATTGTAGGGACACGGCACTG
>JAYTZD010000474.1:0-11321 GCA_043742065.1 Oscillatoriales bacterium | reverse complement strand
TCGTTCTTTTTCAACCAAAACTCGTCGCTGATTCTCTTCTAAACGGGGATGCAAGTGCGACACAGTTTTCCAAGGAACTTTTGTCGAAATTTCCCAATTCTCCTTTTGCCAGTCGTGAACTTTAACCCATCCACCTTTTTCAAACTTTTCGTTAACGTTTCGTGTCCATTGTTTTTTGACTGCATCCCAGGTAATCCATTGGTTTTCGACTGCATCCCACCTAAGTTTATATTTGATTTTACTTGTACCTTTTTCGATCAGGTAGTTTAGGGGAGTGGAAACATAAAAATCTGGTAATTCATCGCATTTACCCCAAAACGGCCCGGCTAATTGCAGGTGTTTGATGTCGCCTCGCAATTCAGCCGCAAATATACCCGATAATGTTGCTGCGCTGGGTGGGAAGCTGGAGCCCGATCGCCCAACTAAATTTTCTGGCGAAAGAAAACGACCCGCACTCCCATAAAGTAAACCCAAGGGTTCGATAATAACTAAGTGGGATAACGGTTTTGGCTGTTGAAGCTCTGTTGGCAAAGAGATTGAGTTCATGGACATAAGTGAAATCCTATCTTAGCTAAGTTGATAAACCACTCATTAAAAAGCTCTATTTCATCCTTTTGAAACTTGTTAAAAAGCTCTGTTTCATCTTCTTCAAACTCCTTTAATTCATGACCCAAAATTCCAGTTCTAGGTTTTTCACTGTGAGAATGTCGCCACCAATTATCCTTCAGTATCCAATCTTTACATTCCGGAAAATAAATCTTAAATAGTTCCTCAGCTATTCTCGTATTCCCATGAAAAGCGTGTCGCGATTCCAAGGTAGCAACATCATTGTAAATGTGAGTCCAGTTGGGTTTATTTTTGCTTCCTGTTGCTAAAGACAAAGATTTTGAAGTATCACCATCTCGATCGCGATAGTGTTGCAATACTGGCAAACACCACCAAGGACAAACCCATTCGATATGAGTGCCGCCATTAAACAAAATGCGGATAGCCATGCGGTCTTTACCATGATTTTTGGCCGATGTTTCAGCGAGGCGACAATGCTGCAAAACATCGCGCTGTGGAACGTTGGGGGCCGTCCAGACTAAGCCGACACTGACACTGATTTCCTGCTTGTGTTTTTCCCAAACACTCGGAAATTCCGCAGCAAACCAGTTGACGCATTCTTGTCCTGTTAAAGAGGTAAAATTTTGAGTGGATGGTGTGTTTTCACGTAAGCGGTAAAAGATACCCATGAAGTCATCGCCTCCAGCATAGACAGTACGACCTGATGCTTTTTCGATCGCCTTTTTGAATTTATGTTCGCCCCATTCCATCATTTTTTCACTGAATTCATGGAGTTTTGCCGGTTCAGTGTCGGGATCTTCTGACAATCTTTTGAGTAATTCGCCCATCCGATCGCCATCTCCCTGAAACCAACCAGTCCAGTATTCTTCCTCTGGCTTACTATTTTTACTTTTTAAGCGACTGATATCGGTAAAAGTCTTAGGATTAAGTTCCTTCTCAAGTTTCTTCAGCAGATTGGGAACTTTTGGATCTATTTCTTCTTTAAGGGGATTGACAATTTGCTTAGCAATTGCCATATGAGTAATCAGTCGCTTGATTAATTCAGGAATGCTTAACTCTTCATCTGGGTCAACAAATGCCTCACCGTATTCCTGAATCTTTTCGGCTGATTGATCGGGGAGTTCTGCTGTTTCGATAAATGCTTTACCTAGTTCGTAACTAAGCCGCTGATAAAACTTGGCAATTTCTTCCTTTTGCTTATGCCGATTTGTCTTTTGTGGATTACCGATTCCCATTCCCGGCCAGGCCACGCCATCAGCGCCAGATAGCGTCGAACTTTCCCCAGTCCAGTTGATACCAGTCCAATCGCGCGATCGCTTCGCCTCGTTAACAGCTTCCCTTGCGGCACCAATCGTCTCACCGCTTCCCCAGAAAAACTCCCAAGCATAATTACCCCAAGATTCCCAATTTCGACGCCAATAATATTTGCCGCAATCTTGCACCTTGTCTTCAATCCACAGACGACAACTTTCAGTCACTGCTAGCCACGCTTTTTTCATGGCTTTTCTGGCAATTCCTTTGTCAAAATCTCCTTGAATAATGATTTGATTTGGTGTTCCTTGAGTAACATTTATTAGGGCTGGAGATATTACTTTATATCCCTGTTTTTCGGCTTCCTTGCAAATGGCTTCTGCAAGATAAGATATCAGGAAAGAACTCCCGAACAAATCTCGAAGTTTACGAGATTTTTCGATGAATCCCTGCACGGGGGCAAAGGTAAGAGCGGTGTATTTTGCGTTCATGTTAATATGTTTCCTAGTAATTTAATCGCGATAAATAACGTCATTCATTTTGATTAAATCTTCGTAGCTTCTCGTCTGGGAATCGTAGTTAGTTAACTGAATATTCCAAAAATGTTGAGCCGTCATCCCTACTGCAAGTCCTAAACTTACGGGCATCGAATAAACCAACTTTATCTCCGCGTACTCTTGCTGGGCTTGATTCAACACCTTGAAAATTTCTCGGCAATATTGAGTCCAATCTTCTTCATAGCCGATCGTATTGCCTGTTTTCTTTTGCAAAACAATCAAGTCTCCATAACTGGTGATATTAGGATCATTAATTTTGATTCTATGCGCCCCTGCATCGATCGCAATTGTGACATTCGGCTGGCGAGGTTCGCTGCATTGATAAGTAACAGCAAATTTCTCAAAATCCGGCGTATCTTCTTTTAAGTCCCGATCCTTAACCTCCATCACGCACTCATAACTATTGTTAGCCTGGGTTCTTTGAAATAGCTGCATTCCTTCTCTACCCAACATGGAACCAATCAGGAAAGCAACACTAATTGGCCCAATATAGACTAAGTGGAAAATGGAATTTTGCGGTGTTTTGCGTTTGACTCGTTCCAAGTCATGCTTGGTAATTTTCAAGAAATCTTTGAGCCGATCAGTATCAAAAATATCTCCGCCATATTTATATACTAAATCGCTTTCGGTAATGCTCAAGTATTTATCGATATTTTGGCGATAATTGCTATAATTACTCCGGGATTCAATTACGTTAAATAAAGAGTTGAGAGCATCAGAGGAATCTGCTGAGTGAGCAATGTTGATGACTACCGGAATGGGTAGCGCATCTTCTTTGTAAACTTTGTATTTTTTGGCTTCGACGAATATTCCTGTAATCCAAATGGCTATCACAATCCCAAAGATCATTAAATTGTACTTAATACCGATCGCAATGCCAAAAATAATTAAATTATTCTCTGATGAATACAAGAAAGGAGCAATTCCTCCCACAAAACCTGCCGCCGCCATCCAAGGAGTTTCGATCGCAATTTCTCTCGGATTGGCAAGTGCGATCGCCACTGTCTCTTTTATTGTTTTGATTACGGTAACTGGATACTTTAAACTCAAGCGAACTAGGTTAGGCATTGTTATCGAAGCCTTTATTTACTTGTCTGAATTCTGGCATTTACCTGGAAAGGGGGTCTTCCCAAAAACTATCTAAGCTGAATCATAACTATTTCAAGCTTTCCAATCGATCGACTATACGCTCTATTTCAGACACCAAAAAGTTAGAATCGGCTAATCGGTAAATTTCCAGCAAACTGCGGTAAAACCACAACGTGCCTGCTTTTCCACCCTTAAATTTATCCCAAACTGCATCGCCTTCTCGATCGCGATCGGCTAAAATCGATCGCGCATTATGCAACTTATCCGCCATCGACACCCGCAGCACCGACGGGGAAGCGTGACGCATTTGCTCAATATATCGTAACTTGCGATCGCGCCAAGGCGGTTTTGGTATTGTACAAGATTCTGTACAAGCATCAACAATAGTAGCCACTCGTTCTCCAAATTTTACCAGAATAGCCTCCCGAATCTCGGCGTTGCCACTATCTTCGATAGCATCATGCAAAAGTCCGGCTATTCCTTCATCTTCATCGCCGCCATCCTCCAATACTAAGGCTGCGACACTCAATAGGTGACTCACGTAGGGAACATCGCCCCCTTTTCTGACTTGGTTGGCGTGGACTTGAGCGGCGTAGACTAAAGCTTGTTCAAAGCGATTTGAAAGTTTTGGTTTTTCTGTCATTTCTATTTGAGATTATAGATGTGCATTCATTTTATAGACGGTAGAAACTTCGAGTTGTTTCGATATCGTCAGCCATGATTTCTCGCAAATGCCCCGGAAGCAATACTTCTACTTTAGGCCCCCAAGCTCTCAAGCGCATGATTGCATTATTATCGCCGACACGGTAATTAACCCGGCAGTAAATGTCTGACTTCGATCGAGTTTGGAATGAAGCCAAAATAACTTTTTTTGCTTCGGCTTTGCAATCGCTATTTTCAATGAGACTTTGTGTTTGCTTGTAAGTAATTTGTTTAAATATTTCTTCCCTTTCCGTTCCTTCTATGTATTGAGAATGAAAATAGCGATCGAACCTGAGTAGCAAAATTTCGTGCGGCTTGTAGAAATCAAAACCCCAAGCTTGAGTTCTTAAATTCTCTATTTGTTTCGGCGTTTTAGACTGGCAGGTTTTCGGAGAGAAACCTGCAATATTGACTTCATCCCATTTTAACTTTTGCAAGCTTTGAATTCGATCGAGGCGATAATCGTACCAATCAATTTTTGCTTCATCTCTAGGATTTTGACCGAAGGCGAATAAGTAAGGAGCGCGGTGCGAGTAGTAAATGCAGACTGGATATATAATGTATTTTTCTCCTTCATCTTGATAGTGTTGAAAGTTGCGGGCGCTGACGTAAGTAATTTTTATAGGAGCAATTTGACTTTGATGCCAAATTTCTTTCAGTTGCTTTCTAATTTCATTAATTTGCTGTGATAATTGGCGGCGAACTATATACTCAATGTCTAGAAAAAATCGCTGTTCGCCGTTGATGGAACGCCCGAAATCGTCAAAGAAATCGGCGAGGTCGTTGGGAATCATATTACTGACACCGACTGCTTCTAAATCAGAAGTAGCAGTCTCGGAGTAGATAGCAGGATTGGGAAGTTCTTTGACGCGACTGTATAGAGTTTTCAGCCGCTTGCTGTTACCCTGCGACACTTTTTGCACTTGCAACCAACCCATTTCTGCCAGCGCGTTAAAGTCGTACTGAAGATTTTTACTGGTAACAGCAAACAAGCGATTTTCTGGCAGGCATTTCTGAGGTTTTGTCAGACATAATAGGAGTATGTATGTGAAAGTTGTCTGTTACTTCTTCTACATTAATCCCAGATGGAAACCTCTCTTTCCATAACCGTGACAAATTGAAACAGTGAATACAGGGAAATGGCAACTATGAAAACTTATCAGATGCACTTGGAAGGAGACACCCTCAAAGTAGACTTTGGCAAAAATCCTGACGGGACAGCAATTACAGCCGACGGCGATGAAATTGTGCGGGATGCGGCAGCGCGCTTGCAGGAAATGGAGGCTGCTGGGGAATTCCGAGGCGGCGATTTGCTGAAAATTGATGGACGCGCTTCGCTGCTGGTGAGTTATGCGATCGCCCATCATGTAGCGCATTTGTATCGGGCGATCGCCATTTCCGATACTAGACTAAATGCTTATGTTGTCGCCATCAGCACCGCAGCGGAGTATCCTGTCGGCAGCCGGATTGCTTTTGCTACAGGTGAAGTGCAACAAGTTCCTTCTCCTCCCGACGCTTCCCCCTCTTTTTTGATTTATTGGGAAAATGATGTTTTGATTGCCCAAATCAATAACAGCATCCAAGCTGACGGCGACCAAATTGTCCGGGATGCCACAACCCAACTAGCAAACCTCATCGAGTCTGGACAACTGCCGGGTGGCAAACAAATATTAAAAATTAAGGGACGTGCTACAGTTTTAGCCAGTTTTGCGATCGCAAATCAAGTTGCACACCTTTACGGCGGCATAGCAGTGTTTGACCCCAAACTAGGAGAGAGAAGACTTGATAAATATATCATCACAGTTAGCCACACTAAAAATTACCAAGTTGGGGAAAGTCTGGATATCGAGTCTACCCCCCAACCCGCCGTCAAAGTCGTATTATGCGGGCCTCCCAACGCAGGAAAAACTGTACTGCGAGATGCCTTAAAAACAGCCATTTTGAGACTCACAAATGCTCCAAAAGACTTTTATGTAATTTCCGGCTGTCCCGACGGAGACGGTTCTTATTTCAGTGAAACAGCTCAAAAACATCCTGATTTAGCAAAAAAACTCAAAGAAGAATACAAAGCCAAATTCACCTCGGAATTCGCCCAAGCCAAAGCTAGAGATATCGCCACCATCAATAATTCTCTATTGCTATTTGATGTGGGCGGGAAAATTCCCACTGACGAGAATCGAATGATTATGTCTGAAGCAACTCATGCCGTGATGTTAGCAAAGACTCAGCAAGATGTTGCAGATTGGCAAGAATTTTGTGAAAAAGAACTAGAAAAACCACTGCCTTTCATTGCAATTATTTACAGCAAGTTTGACGAGACGACAGACACAATTACTAGCGAATCTCCCGTATTGACAGGTAGCGTTCATCACTTAAGTCGTGAAGAAGATGCTTCTAGCCGCCCAATGGTACAAGCCTTAGCCAAATTACTCGTCAACTTAGCAATTAGTCAACAGCACCCCGCTCCCTGAGCGTAGTCGAAGGGCCCCAGGATACCGTTCCCTGAGCGTAGTCGAAGGGCCCAGGACTCAGCCCATCACCCCGCTCCCTGAGCGTAGTCGAAATGTCCACTTCGACTCTTCCTTGAGTTTCTTAGCTAATATAAAACCGCCCTTACAAGCGGTTTTTTTTATTGCTCTAATCCGATTTAAACCCATCGGTGGGGGCAAGGAATGCCTTCGATAGTTGGCAAGTCGATGATTCGTTTCCAACTAATCCGATTTAAACCCATCGGTAGGGCCGGGTTTGCAGGGATGTCAACGGTGGTAGATATCGTTTCCAACTAATCCGATTTAAACCCATCGGTAGGGACATTCGCTTCCTTAGTAAGTGAGTTGTGCATAAAGTTTCCAACTAATCCGATTTAAACCCATCGGTAGGGGAGTCTCCGAGAGAGCAGAAAGGAGACTATTAGGTTTCCAACTAATCCGATTTAAACCCATCGGTAGGGGCAAGTATTCATGTACAAATTATTGATTGAACATCCAATTGTTTCCAACTAATCCGATTTAAACCCATCGGTAGGGCCTACTAATTTAACACGACCTACTTTAAAAAGACGTTCAAGTTTCCAACTAATCCGATTTAAACCCATCGGTAGGGAAAAAACATAGGAGTCGATCATGGCAAAAGCAAAAGTTTTCAACTAATCCGATTTAAACCCATCGGTAGGGTGAAGATTCCGGTGTTGGTGGCGTAGTAGAATATGACCTCAAGTTTCCAACTAATCCGATTTAACCCAATCGGTAGGGTTTTGACAGAATAGGATATGAAGAAGCATCCATGGTTTCCAACTAATCCGATTTAACCCAATCGGTAGGGGTAGTTTTCGGTTCGTTCCAAATGATATAATTAAATGTTTCCAACTAATCCGATTTAACCCAATCGGTAGGGATGTCACAGAATATTACCCACCAATTTGATATCATGTTTCCAACTAATCCGATTTAACCCAATCGGTAGGGAATCAGAATCATGTCAGCTATGACAGGAGTATGCGAAAGTTTCCAACTAATCCGATTTAACCCAATCGGTAGGGTGACTATAACCAATCGTACAACCATACAAAGGTGACAAGTTTCCAACTAATCCGATTTAACCCAATCGGTAGGGATCAAAAATTTCTGAAATTATTCCTGACGCAACTTACAAGTTTCCAACTAATCCGATTTAACCCAATCGGTAGGGATCGAGTTCCTTTCTTTGATTACTGTGGTTATACAATTGTTTCCAACTAATCCGATTTAACCCAATCGGTAGGGAATATAGTTGCAGGTCAGTTACTCTTGATCACAGGACGTTTCCAACTAATCCGATTTAACCCAATCGGTAGGGAGTTCGCCGCAGAGCCTATACCCAGAGTGGATTTCAGCCGTCAAATCGACGCACCACCTAAATATACCACCGATCGCCACCAAAAACAGTAAAATCACCAGCCTCAAACCCATACCCCACAAAGTATCGACACATTTCAACCAAAAAATTAGCGTTTCAGAGATCCGCTGAAGTGTGTAGACGAAGAAACTACAACTCTTTGCATCACATCAAACCTACATACCACAAAGCTTTCAATAATTTTACCAAACCCAAGACACAATCTACTCCCCACCGATGCACCCTCACAGCTAACAGACTAATTAACCGTAAATAGCTGCATCGACAAAGCCAGCCAAACTATACTCATCATCAAAACCATTATATCACAAGGCTTTCAGAGACTTTAGGTCAAATTTACTCCTACTCCCCAGCACTCGACACATCATAGACACTTACCGCCAGCCAATCATATCATTTCCGTTTACGTCGGAATGATATCATTTGAGATTTGAGACACAGATGTCATTGCGAGCTCTTAGCGTTAGCGTAAGCGATCCGTTCCCGAAGGGTAGGAAAGCAATCGCAACGGCCATGATATCATTCCGATGCTACCGGAAGTGATATCAATCCCCAGACGCGACGATTCTCGCACAAAACACTGCTGCCATAGCTGAAACCTATAGTATATAATACTTTGGAGGTTCCTCCGGCTTCTCACTACCAATCGTTAAAACCATCGATGCAGCTTCAGCCCCAATCCAGTAAAATCGGACATTATCCTCTGCCGGCTTCACAAACTTCTTGACTTTTTCATACAACTGTCGCATCTCATCCAAACTGATAAAACACTCAAAAACTGACCATTGAATTCTGCGCCCGTAGCCCTCCAGAAAATTCGACAGCTTCACCCGCCTCTTGTCATCAGGAATATCATACATTACAACAACCATGAAACCAGCTACAGCTATACAGTTCTCAAAAAAGGCTGATATGGAATCCCATGCACCAAACTACGCTTATAGCGCCGCACCTGCAACTGAATTGCTTCTCGATAAGAAACCGGAGATTGCAAATCTGGGTGAGAAACTTGTTCATTCATCCGCCTTTCAAAATGTTCCAGAAACACCCGCCTAGCCGAACTTCTTAAATACACCCCTCCCGTACTAGCAACCACTTCAAAATCCGTAGGTTTTAAAACCAAAATATTGATTAGCTTCAACACAAAACTATCCACAATCGGCGATCGAAATTCCTCCATCAAGTCAAAAGCCAAATAAGGTTTTTTGTCTTCCCCATAATGGAAATTCCCAAAATAAGGAGATAGCCCCTCCGCCACTATCAAACTCAAAACATTATTAAATAGCAGAGTATAACCAAAACTCAATAAAGAATTAACCGGATCGGTAGGAGGTTGGCGGTTTCGCAGCGAAAAACTAAAGCTAGGATTTGCAATCAACTTCCCAAAAGCCGGAAAATAGCGAGCCGCCCCAATTCCTTCATAGCCTCGCAAACTATCAATATTATCAACCCTAGCAAGAGCCTCAATATCCGAACTAATCCCCATAATACTCTTGGCAACTTCCGCTACCTTACGCTTGCGATTTAACCTTAACAACAACTGCTTAGAATTCAGCAATTTACCCCGCACGATAGCTTGACAAACCTGAACTTTAAATGCCGTATCTTGACGCTTTTCAACTTGCATCAATTCATTACCCAGATGGCTGGATTCCCAATTCCAGAGATGACCATGATATTGACCAGACAAACTCAAAAACAAAACTAAGATTTTCTCTTGCAAACAAGCATTAATAGCCTGAGTTGAAACTTGGATATTACCAAACAGCATAATTCGCTCAACCTCGCGAATCGGAATTTCTATTTTTGGTTGGTCTGGAATCCAAACCACAAACCGCAAATTTTCCTTATAAATTGACGTTCCTTGTTCAATCAAATAGAGAGTAGCCATATCTTGATTCCAAATATTCTTAGAAGCATTTTGCCCAAAACACTCAACTTCATCAGCAGTCTGTAGAGGCGGTGGATAGTGCGCGCCCGCCCCCGCCGGAACTGTTAATATAATTTCTGGTTCCGTTTCGTCCTTTGCTTCTGTCGAGAACCTTTTTTTTACTAACTTTACCCTCTCCCGCTGCTTGCTGCTGAGTTTTTGACGACTCCAAAGGAAAAATAGCCGTCTCCAAAAAACCATGACCTAAAAATCTAAAACCTCGATCGAAATTAGTAATTTGAGTTTTCTCAGGATGCAGTTTTAATCCTATATGAGCCAGAAATTTTTCCACTTCAGCATAACCTTGAACAATTTGTTCGCGGGTGCGGGCAAATACCAAGAAATCATCGGCATAACGAACTAACTGAAAATCAGAACCAGATAAGAAGTGGTCAAACTCATCCAGATAAATATTAGCCAAAATCGGAGAAATTACCGCCCCTTGCGGAATACCTTTGTCAGAATTCAGAACTCCCATTTCAGTCTTCACCCCAGCAGCAATCCAAGCCTTAATCAAACACAGAAATCCTGGATGTTCAATATGTTTCCTAACCTCTCTCAACAACCGTTGATGTTCAATATTATCGAAATACTGAGTTATATCTGCATCCAGTACCCAACAATAGCCTAAATCTCGCCAGTAAGCCACTTTTTTGACAGCATCTAGATAGGACAAATTCGGACGGTAAGCAAAACTTGCCTTGGAAAACTTATTGTCAACAACTGGGGCCAGAACATTCAACAAAGCTTGCTGAACAATTCTATCTCGAACAGTCGGGATTTTGAGTTCTCGCCAACTACTTTTGTTTTTGGGGATTAAGACTTGTTTACAAGGAAGCGCTTGATAACTGCTATCAGCAACAGCCTCTTTCAGGTGTGAGAGGTTAAAATTCAAATTTCGATCAAAATCATCAATAGTTTCTCCATCAATGCCAGCCGTGCCTTGATTAGCTGCTACTTTTTTCCAAGCTTGGCGAAAGTTTTCAATGCTCAGAAATTCTGCAATAAGCGATGTTGATAAAAAATCTCGGCTGTTGTTTACATCAGGGGAATATTCTCTTAACATAATTCCGTTGTCTCCTTCATTCTGTATTTGTTAAGCTAAATCACGCTCGTCCGAACTGCAAAAATAACAACCAGGAGTTGCCAAATAGTCAGTATTAGTCTTATGCCATTCAGATTCTGGGAATTGATATATCCAGTCCAAACCGTCCTCAATATTCAAAAAACCACTGACCATACCCTGAATGACCCCAACTGCGGTACTCGCACAAATACTGTTCAACCAAAAGACAGCCGGATCTCCAATCCCTTCCAAATAACCTGCTTGC
>JAYTZD010000473.1:0-25525 GCA_043742065.1 Oscillatoriales bacterium | reverse complement strand
GCACCATATCCAGAGGAGGCACTCCCTCAGTGACGATCGCGATTTGCCTAATGCCAGCAGCGATCGCTTCCAGGGCCGCATCCAGCACCGAGTAGGGTTCCACCAAAATTACCGTAGTATCAATGTGGCCAACCGCCGCCACCGCTTGTTCCACCAAATCAAAAATCGGAATTCCCTCCAACTCCTGCCCGCCCCGATCGGGACTGACACCAGCCACTACATTTGTGCCGTATGCTTTCATCATCATCCCCATAAGGGTTGACGCGGGAGATTCTGTAATGCCTTGTACGAGGACTTTGCTCTCAGGGTTTAAATTCATTTTTTATATTAAGAGCCTTCTAAATCAGAGCCTACTTGACTAAAGACACAGCTTGTGAAACAGCCTGATCCAAAGTGCTGGCTAGCTGCACAGGCAACTGCCCCAAACGCTTTTTCACAGCATCTCGATCGAGTCCAACCAGAAGCAGCACAATCTGGAGTTGGCGGTTGGTGCGGGCTTTCCGTTGCAGATAGCCCACTACCGCTGCAATTATTGCCTCGCTAGTGGCGGTGCTACCCAAAATATTCACCAGCACCACCTTCACGCTTTTATCCTGAGAGACTAACTCTAGAGCCGACTCTGCCCGATCGCGCAACGCATCTACACTATCGTAGCGGTCTAGGGAACCCAGATTCACAAAATTAGCTGGTTTGCCTCCTTCCTGGGCCACAGCATCCAGAGTCGCCATTGTCAAACCAACTCCGTTGCACAAAATCCCGATATTCCCGTCTAATTCCACCAAATTCAGGGGTTCAGAATTCGAGATTTGGGATGGAGACGTGGGGGCCAATTCCAAAGATGAGTGTAGCAAGTTCGAGTTGGCACTGCGGCGATCGACCTGACTTCTCCTCTCCCCTGGCAGTTTGGTATCTTGCTTCTTTGCGCCCAGTGCCACCAAATCTGGATGACGCCCCAAGGCATCATTATTGGCACTGACTTTACCGTCTAAAGCCATTACCTCTCCCTTGGGACTGATGCCAAGAGGATTGATTTCTACTAAATCTAAATCTTTCTCGACAAACAGCCGATACATTTTTTCCACAATTGTGCTGACTGATTGAATCAGATTTCCCTGCAATCCCATTTTCACCATGAGTCGCCTAGCGTAAAAAGGGGAAAACTCTTGGTCCACCACAACTTGCTGCATTTGGTCGATCGACCCTTCTACATCCATGCCTCCTTGTTGCGAACCCAAAAGTACGGGGCGTCGTGCTACGGGATCTAGGAGTACCGCCAAGTATAATTCTTGGTCAGCATTGTACTTAGCCTCTGCTAACAGGACTTCGGGATACTCAGATTCGATCGGCAAATTAAAAATTGTCTGAGCCGCAGCCACCGCATCGATCGTATTTTCCACAAACTTAATGCCACCGGCTCTACCCCGTCCCCCTGCCCGCACTTGGGATTTTAGTACGACTGGGTAGGGAATCTTCAGCCCTTTGAGATCGGCTGGATGATCAATCCGCTGTGATGGCAAAACCGGAATTGCCATTTGGCGAAATAAAGCTTTAGCTTGGTACTCTAACAAATCCATGATCAATACTGGTGACTGGTAGTTGGCAACAAGCAATTGGTAATTAGCAATCACTTAATAATTAATAGATAGTAATTGGTGTTTTGTCAAGTTAAAAGTTAAAAATATTGGCTTTTATCTTTTAATTCCCGATTTTTGTATTACCAATTACTTATTTCCTATTGCCGATCGCCTATTATATCATATCAATTCCGGTTGCACCGGAATGATATAGAGGAGACGGCAATGCCGTGTCCCTACGCCAGATAAAAGGCATTGTTTTCTGAAATCCTACTATCATTGGTGAGTAGAATTCTAATTTTTGATATTTTCCTAAATGTTGGCAGTTTCGGATGATTTTTCGCGAGTTTTACTTAATATTAACAGTGCCTTGATGCACAGTTTTGACCCATTTTAACTGCTTGGGGCGCACTGAAATCCGAGCCGTCACAGCACCTACCAGCAGCCAGTGAAGCATATACACAGTAGATGACAGGGTTTGCATCAAGGTGGCAAAAACTCTTTTAATGTCAAAAAATTTGGTCTCTTTGCGAGTACGACGCAAACCGACAAACATTCCCACCAGAGACAGGGTAATAGTCATGAAAGTTAGAGGACTGGCGATCGGCATTCGGCGCAGCACAATGGACATCAAAAAGTCGGGCAGTGCTACTGTGGGCAAGAAATACTGAGATACCCAAAATCCAAATAAATCCCAAGTTTTCCCAGTTCCCATGCGGTTCCGAAAAATTAACTTCCAGTAATCAAGATAGCGCTGATAGCCGCCTTCTGCCCAGCGATTGCGCTGATGCCAAAGAGCTTTGGCGTTAGTGACTCCTTCTTCAGATACGGCTGGAAAAGCCAGGAATTCAATATCCCATTGATCTAAGTGCAGCCTCAGTGTCAAATCCAGATCATCGGTAATCGTTTCCTCGTTCCAGCCTCCGCAGCTTTCTAAGGCTGTACGACGCATAAATTGGCCGTTACCGCGCAATTCTCCAACGCCGCCGATCGCAATTCGCTGTTGCTGAAAAAAACTATCGAGCGCCATTTCGGCTTCTTGACTGCGAGTCCAAAAATTTAGGGGAGCATTGGCGATCGATTTTCTGACTTGTACTGCTCCAACTTGAGTGCGATCGAACACTGGCAAAACTAAGCGTAACAAATCTGGTGTCACCGTCGCATCAGCATCAAAAACCCCCACAAATTCCCCGCGAGTCTGGGGTAAAACTTGATTCAGGGCTCCCGATTTGCCACCACTGGCATTTGCTCCTCGGCTCCATACTTTCAGTTGGGGATACTTTTTGGTTAGCTGTTCCAATACCAGTGCAGTACCGTCTGTGCTATTGTCGTCGATCGCCCAAAGTTCGTAACGGTCGATCGGGTAATCTAAATTGCAGATTGATTCTACCAGTCTGGCAATCACCGTTTCCTCATTTTTTGCCGCCACCAGCAACGACACATAGGGCCAATCCTGTCGATTTGACTCTAAAAGAGGCGGCATTGCAGGTTTGGGCGAAGCAAACAAAAATCGAAATGCCTGCATCCACAGCAATCCCGTCAACCCCCAGACTACCCAAGCGCCCCAGGAAACCAAGTGCAAAGCAATCGTCCCGCCCCAAATCGCCGTTAGTAGTACAGCAGCTTTCTCCCGCCGTCCCTGGTATAATCTTTGAGGAAAAGAGGCAGAACTGGGTAACTTCACCGCTACCGTTTCATCCCCTTTTGTGTCAAGGTTAAATTCCCTGTCGTCGGAGGGTGCAGCAAATATTCTGCCAACCTGAGAGCTTGAGGTCAAACTCTTGTGTTGTTCGGGAGCTACATCAGGGATGTCCAAGTTGAGATCCCTGCGATCGTCGTTTTCTTGCCAAGAACTCTCCTGCATAGGTTATTTGATTCAATCACCAATAGTTTTGGATTTAAGATATTAAGTACCCACTGTATCAGTTTCTGGGATTTTGTTGAAAGCGGGCGCTGAGGCTATGTACCACAATGCTTGCACAATCGGCATCAAGTCGTTTCCCTTTCTGATCTAAAGACGCTGAATCTCCCACTTACCGAGTGTTTTTATGACCATTCCTCAACTGAAGCCAGCCGATGAGAAAGAATCAAAGGTTTATGCACCTTTTTTCCCCGAACAGAGGCGCAAATCTTTACCCTACGCGATCGCTCTCTATAAGCTCAAAAGCTTGGAAGGTGCCAGAAAAATTGAAGGTGGCGACGAGATTCCGTTTGTAGCTAGTTGGAATATCTCATCACTGCCGATCGATTTGACTCGCTGTCGGGTCTTGTTTGATGGTAATGCTGAACTCAGCTACGAAGTAACTATGCAAAGTTCTGACTTTGTGAATTGCTTGATTGAGGTACTGATGATTTTTCAGCGCAGTCGCACCGTCGATTTTTCTAAAGTTTTTTACCGGAAGCTGATGCGGATGGACGAGTAATTTTAGGGCATCGGTTGACCGTTGACGGTTGACTGTTGACAGTGAATCGAACAACTGAAAGTTGCGCCAAGATAGGTAGCAACTTGTAAAAAATATTCAAGGATTGCCTTCTAATTTATCATTCCGATGCAGCCGGAAAAGATCTGATTTTAGCGACTAGGCGATTCTCTTTTGTTGTCAAAGGTCTCGCTGTATCGCTATTAATTAAGTTTGTTGGCGATCGGTAGTTTTTGATAAACTAATTTTATCAACAGAGACAGGTGTAAATTGAGGAGTGAAGGCGTACTAAAATTGACTAAATATTTACTGATCGGTTCCACAAAAGCTTACAGCGGCAAGTCCGCGATCGCCCTGGGGATGGCACTTGGACTCCGGGCCAAAGGATTTGGTGTCGCCTACGGCAAACCCCTGGGAACTTGTTTCAGCTCCGATGTAGCTGGTGCTGAAGAGGAAGACGTACGTTTTGCGATCGAGACTCTGAAGCTCTCAGAAAGCCAAATGCCCTCTACTTTGCTTTCTTTGGATGAAGAGACGGTTCACAAGCGACTGCGAGGGGAAGATCAGACTGACTACCGCCAGTCTCTAGCGCAATATTTGCAAAACCAAAGTACAGATGTAGTTCTCCTAGAAGGCCCTGCTAATTTGGAAGAAGGCAGTCTGTTTGACTTGTCTTTGACTCAAGTAGCCGAAGCTGTTGATGCCTCTGTGCTGCTGGTGACACGCCCGATCGACCTTTATGTAGACGATTTACTCTCGGCTAAGCAGCGTTTGGGCTCCCGTTTGCTGGGTGTTGTCCTCAACGACGTTCCCTCGGACAAACTCGAATCCATCACCTCCACCGTGCGCCCTTTTCTCGAAGCAAAAGGGATTCCAGTGCTGGGAATATTGCCTAGAAGCGCTTTGTTACGCAGTGTCAGCGTCAAAGAACTGGTGCACCAATTGAAAGCCGAGGTGCTCTGCCGTCCAGACCGTTTGGACTTAATGGTAGAAACCTTGACAATTGGCGCAATGAATGTTAGTTCCGCTCTGAAGTATTTCCGCAAAGCCAGAAATATGGCAGTGGTAACAGGGGGCGATCGCACCGACATTCAATTAGCAGCCCTAGAAAGCTCCACTCAGTGCTTAATTTTGACAGGACACTTGCCTCCGTCTCCCCTAGTCATTGGTAGGGCAGAAGAAATGGAAATTCCAGTTTTGTCTGTTGATTTGGATACCCTAACCACGGTAGAAATTATCGACAGCACCTTTGGCAACGTGCGCCTGCACGAGACAATTAAGGTGGAATGCGTTACACAGCTAATGGCAGAGCATTTTGACATTGACGGAATGACGGCATCCCTGGATCTGAGCAATTGACATCTCTGAAAGGAAGTTGGGCAACGGATTAGCTCGACGGATGTAACGGATGTCAGGAAGACCGAAGTTGGAAGAAGGAAGAACCAAAATTCTGCCTTCTGCCGACATACTTTTGACTTGAAAATCTCACTATGCTCCAGTCCGCTCTCACAAATCAGCAATTCTTAACTTCTTTTTGGCTCCAACAGCTATACAGTCTGCTAGAATCCACAACGTAGTTTTATTTAATTTAATAAATTCTTTGAGTCAATCAATTGAGCTACCCAGAGTTGATGATTTTTTACAAGAACTTGCGGCAATCCAACAAACAAGCTCCAAGCGGCTTGCCCTTTTGGGTTCTCGCCATGTTCCCATTACCCACCAGCAGCTAATTGAAATGCTGAGCTACGCCCTAGTTTTGTCTGGAAATCAGCTCATAACTTCTGGCGCTACAGGCACCAATTCAGCCGCGATTCGGGGGGCGATGCGAGCAGATCCTAATCTGCTGACAGTGATTTTGCCACAAAGCCTGAGCCGCCAACCGCGAGAGTCTCGCGAGCAGCTCGAACAAGTGATACATTTGGTAGAAAATCCCAAAAATGACAGTTTGTCTCTCCCGGAAGCAAGCGCCCTGTGCAATCAGGAGATTATTTCTCGGTGTCAGCAACTGCTCTGTTTTGCTTTTCACGAAAGCCATACTTTACTGAAAACTTGTCAAGATGCGGAGGAACAGCGCAAGGTGGTTACTCTGTTCTATTTTGATTGAAATGCGAGGGGAATAATGGTGTTGGGATTGTCTGTTTCGGTTATTCTGCTTGATTGTATTGCTGCTGCTGCCGCGCTGGTTTACGCACCGTTTTTGGTGGTTGCGTTAGCCCGCTTGCAGCTAGGCTACGATCAAGCAGCGCCCCGCGCTATGTTTGATAAATTGCCGGCTTACGCTCAACGGGCTACTTGGGCTCACCAAAATTCCTTTGAGACGTTTCTGCTGTTTTCAGCGGCGGCTTTGATGGCTTTTGTGACTGGGGTAGATTCGGAGGCGGCGGGTTTGGCTGCGATCGCATTTCCGATCTCCCGGTTATTGTTTTCGGTTTTCTATATCCTGAATGTACCACTGGGGCGATCGCTCATGTTTGCGATCGGTTCTTCTTGTACAGTTAGTTTATTTTATTTCAGTCTAATGACTGTTAATTAATAGTCAGTAGTTATTAGTCAGTAGTCATTAGTCAGTAGTCATTAGTCAGTAGTCATTAGTTAAGAGACACTTAACTAATGACCAATGCCCAATGCCCAATTACCAATGCCCAATTACCAATTATAATTTTATGGCCGCCAGTTATTCATTTGATATTGTCAGCGAGTTCGATCGCCAAGAATTAGTCAATGCTGTTGACCAAACAGTGCGAGAAATTCAAAGCCGTTACGACTTGAAAGATACCAAAACCACAGTGGAATTGGGCGCTGAAGCAATTACTGTCAATACCGACAGTGAATTTACTCTTGATGCCATTCACACTGTTTTGCAAACTAAAGCTGCCAAGCGCAATTTGTCTCTGAAGATTTTTGATTATGGCAAAATTGAAGCTGCTAGCGGCACTAGAGTGCGTCAAGAAATCAAACTAAAAAAAGGAATTGACCAGGAAATTGCCAAGAAAATCACTAAATTAATTCGAGACGAGTTTAAAAAGATTCAAGGCTCGATTCAAGGTGATGCAGTCCGGGTTTCTGCCAAGGATAAAGATGATTTGCAGTTCGTAATTCAACGATTGAAGCAAGAAGATTATCCGATGGCTTTGCAGTTTAACAATTACAGATAAATTTTTGACATCTCATAAGCGATAAGCACAACTCGTGCACCGCTGCTGGCCGGTCAGTTTTTTATCTACCTGTAATTAGACTAATTCGCGATCGATTCCTAAATTCAGCATTTGACTTCTGAAATGCGAGAGGGCGGGTTTACGAGATAGTAGATTTTAGGCAATTATTATCAGTGAACCAGCCCCTACAGTTTAATGTTAGCTCAGCGGCTCGATTCCTGCCAAGTCCAAAATTTGAGGAATCAAATCTTCTCGTTTCACAGCCATCATGTGAACTCCTTGACAAAGTTGCCGTGCTAGTTTGACTTGTTCAGCCGCAATTCTTATGCCTTCCTGCAAAGGTTCTGGAGCTTTTGCTAAACGGTCAATTGTCTCTTGTGGTATGTTAACTCCCGGCACATTTTTTTTGATAAATTCTGCATTCTTAGCTGATTTAAACAGGAAAATTCCTGCTAAAATTGGTTTATTGTAACCAGCGGCAATGTGGTGCATAAACTTATCAAAAAGTTCAAAATCCGTGATTAATTGACTTTGAAAAAACTGGGCTCCGGCTGCTACTTTTTTCTCGAATCGACTTTGTAAACCTGACCAACTGGGTGATTGCGGATCAACAGCAGCACCGGCAAATAAATCGGTAACTCCATCTGTTAATGGTTTGTCATTCCAGTCGGTGCCATTGTTCATTTTATGAATAGCTTGCAGCAATCGTACTGCTTCAAAATCAAATACGCTTTTGGCTTTTGGATGGTCGCCTGCTTTGACTGGATCGCCTGTTAATGCTAATATATTCCGAATGCCTAAAGCGTGTGCTCCCATGAGATCGGCTTGGAGACCAATTTGATTGCGATCGCGACAAGCAACTTGACAAATCGGCTCAATGCCATGCTGTAATAAAATTACTGACACTGCTAAGGGAGACATTCGCAACACT
Organism: Oscillatoriales bacterium; assembly: GCA_043742065.1. Taxonomy (GTDB): domain Bacteria; phylum Cyanobacteriota; class Cyanobacteriia; order Cyanobacteriales; family Microcoleaceae; genus Microcoleus. The sequence goes on along the minus strand of JAYTZD010000473.1, from coordinate 17,445 downwards.
GCACGACTGCCATCGGTGATATTAATGGCGTGAACTCGGTTTTTCAGCAATTCAGCCATTGCTAATGTATGAGTCATATCACCGCCTTTGGGAGGCGCGACTTCGGCGGTAATTATAAATTCTCCGGGGGTGGTGCAAGCTGTGCGAAAACGATTCATTATTTGTTGACAGTTGACGGTTGACAGTTGACAGTTGGCAGTTGGTTGTTGATTATTTATTATTTTCAACAACCAACAACTAATGACTAATGACTAATGACTAATGACTAATGACTAAAAACTAATTAGGTAAAGAATAACCGAAAGCTTTTTTAACCTTAGTTAGAGTTTGGTTGGCAATTGCTTCTGCTTGTTCCTTTCCTCGACGTAATACTGATTCCAAGTATCCCCGATCGCCCATTATGTCTGCATATTTATCCTGAATCGGTTTCAGCGCATTGATTGTAGTCTCTGTCAACAGGGGTTTAAAGTCACCCCAACCCATATTTTCACACTCCGCTGCAACTTCTTCCTTGGATTTGCCGGAAAGCAACAGGTAAAGGGTGAGTAGGTTTCTGGCTTCGGGGCGATCGCGATCGTCGAAAGTCAAGCCACGCAACGCATCAGTTTTGCAGCGCTTGATTTTTTTGGCGATCGTATCTGGTGAATCTAACATATTAATTCGACTCAGTTCGGAAGGGTCAGACTTGGACATTTTGCGAGTGCCATCTGTCAAACTCATCACTCTTGCACCGTCCGTCAAAATCAACGGTTCTGGAAGTTTTAGAACTGGGTTTTCTGGTGTACCAAATTGGTGATTTAATCTGTTTACCAAATCGCGAGTCAGTTCCAAATGCTGTTTTTGGTCTTCTCCCACCGGCACTTTATCGGCATCGTAAAGCAAAATATCTGCTGCCATCAATACGGGATAATTCAACAATCCAGCATTGACATTTTCGCCTTGTTTAACTGCTTTTTCTTTAAACTGAATCATATCTTCGAGCCAGTTAATCGGCGTAATACAGTTGAGCAGCCATGCTAGTTCTGTGTGCGCCGAGACGTGGGATTGCACAAAAATAGTCGAATGTTCGACATCGATGCCGCAAGCTAAATAAAGCGCGGCGATGGTGTAAGTGTCTGAGGCTAGAGTTGCTGGATTGTGCGGTGCGGTAATTGCGTGCAAATCAACTACACAAAAGTAATTTTCGTACTGACTTTGACCTTCTACCCAGTTGCGAATCGCACCGAGATAATTGCCTAGGTGCATATTGCCTGTTGGCTGCACTCCTGAAAGAACGCGCTGTTTACCCATGAGGAAAAAGGAGAATTTAAGTCACATTCCTATATTGACACGTTATTTCAATTTCAGATCGTTTGATTTTTGGGCTATGGCGATTAGCAACGGGCTAGAAGCCCGTTCCACAAAGCATTTTTTTTGCTTAGATATCTCCAATAATTATTGTGGAACAGGCATCTTGCCTGTTCAAGAGTGGCTTGTTACCCAATGCCGGATGCCGGATGTCCAAGGAATAATGACTAATTTAGATTACATATCTGTCATTAACCTGGCTTTCCGTAACATAAATGTTAAAACAGTTTCTTGACCAGTAATAATATCAGCTCTTCCTTCCATTCCTGACTGAATTGAATACTGGCGTGGGGTATTTGCTTGGGAAGTTTCAACTGTTTGACTACTTGTAGATTCGAGTTTGGTTAGATAATTTTTATCCGGTTTAATGGCAACTTCATAATAAGAACCACCTAAATTATTAGCGGGGTTTTGAGTTGCGATCGCATCTGGAGCAATTTCGCTGACAGTTCCTTTCAATGTGCCGTAGTCGGGGAAGGGCAGAGCAGAGATTCTCATTTGTACGGGTTGGCCAATTTGGATGCGGGCAATATCTTGGGATGTTACTCTGGCTTTGATTACCAGGGGTACGCCACTGGGGACGATTTGGGCGATCGCACTTCCGGCTTCCACAGTTTGACCAGGATTTCGCACTTCCAACCTGAGAATTGTACCATCAGATGGTGCGCGGACTACGCTATTTTTAAGTTTGAAATCAATTTGATTGAATTCTTTTTTAGCTTGAATTAATTGTTGTTGAATTGACGATCGCTTCACAAGCAAAACCCGCCGACTTCTACCTAGTCTCTCAGCTACATCCGGCAGAGATGCTGCTAATTTTATCAAAGCGGATTCGACAAATATTTGTTGTGTGGCACTATCACCTTGAGTAGTTGGCAATTGAGCGCTGGCGAATATTTGATTTTCCAAGTCGCGCAATTGTTGATTGATTTGTGCTGCTGCTGTCTGAGAGTGGGCAAGAGTTTCTTGGAATTGCTTTTTTTGATTTCCCAAGCTGGAAGCGTTCACAACTGCGATCGCATCTCCGGCCTTGACTTGCTGATTTTCGCTTACCGCAATGCTTTCGATGGTTCCTTCGGTTGCAGCTTGTACGACGCGCACTTCTCCGGCGGGACGGACGATCGCATCTGCTTTGACTATAGCACTGTATTTAGTGACGCTAGCGAGGGCGATCGCACCCCCAAAAGTCGCCACCATCAAAATTCCCCCCAAGGTTGTCCAACGGCTGACAGGGGGCAAAAATTGGTCGTTCTGAAGCGTTTCAGCAGGTGTGAGTTCGGGAATGGGAGACATGGCGGTAAGGGGGGAGAAGGAAGTTCGGCAACGGATTATGTAACGGATTTAACGGATGTAACGGATACTTCGACGGAGTTTATCCTGAGCCCTTCGACTTCGCTCAGGATAAACTCCGTCGAAGGGCTCAGCACAAGTGTTAGGAAGAATTAGATGTGATTTTATTGTGAGTTTTCCGGATAACGCGGATCTGTTCAGAAGTCTCAATCAAAATTCGCAGGGTATAGCTATAAATCCGTACAAATCCCCAGGATTCGCCGGTGAACTTGCCTCGAATATCGATTTGACTCAAAAAACCGGGTTCTATTATCGTCACACGTAAGTATTGAATATCTAAATTACATTCTAAAGGAGTTCGGCATGACTAAAAATTACCAAGACTCACTATTTACACAACTAACGGATGCAGAGTCTGCCACTGTCAGCGGTGGTGGCATTACCAACGGTATCAGTGAGATAAAAGGCGATATCAACAGTGATATCAACATTAACGGCATTAGCGAGGGCATCAATATGCTATTTTTTGTGCCGCCTTCTACCCAACTATATATGTACGATCCAAGTCGCGCTCGTCCGTACAAAACTCTAGTGGTTTAGCGATCCGTGTCAAATTGTGCGATCGGGTGAACCTGAAAAATTTCTCCGTAATATTCCGGAGACCGCCAGCAATTTGAGAAGCTTATATTAGTAGTTAAACGACACTAAAGTTCTTCTACAATTTCTAATTTTCGTTCAATTCTATTAAATAAAACGGAGTCAATCATGTCAGAAATTAAAGACACATCACTGTTTACTGAAATCACTGCGGAAGAATCTGCTAGCGTCAACGGTGGTCACTATTATGGTCGCGATTGTTATCGTCCTCGTCCTCGCCCATGTCGTCCTCGTCCTCGCCCATGTCGTAACTACGGCTACAGTCCATACTTTGATGGTCGTCAAGTTTCTAGTTACGTCCATAATTCGGGATATCGTGGCTACTACAACTAGGAATTGGATCGAGATACTAATGAATTTTGAGAGCTATAAATTTAGCTCTCAAAATTGAATTACTGCTCTATCATTCTACTGAAATCTCTAAATCTTGTTCAATTTTATCAACTAAAAAGGAGTCAATCATGTCAGAAAAGAACGACACATCACTGTTTACTGAAATCACTGCGGAAGAATCTGCTAGCGTCAATGGTGCTGGCTATTATGGCCGCGACTGCTATCGTCCACCGACTCGTCGCTGTCGTCCTCGCCCTCGCCCATGTCGTAACTACAGCAACAGTCCATACTTTGATGGCCGTCGAGTTGATAGCTACGTCAGCAATTCTGGATATGGTAACGGCTACTACAACTAAGAATTAGGGTCGAGATATTCATGAATTTTGATGGCTGTAACTTTAGTTATCAAAATTTAATGAATTCGCTATCATCCTGGTAAAACTTCTAGTTTTCGTTCAATTTTATTAAATAAAAAGGAGTCAATCATGTCAGAAACTAACGACACATCACTGTTTACTGAAATCACTGCGGAAGAATCTGCTAGCGTCAACGGTGCTGGCTATTATGGTCGCGATTGCTATCGTCCACCTACTCGTCGCTGTCGTCCCCGTCCTCGCCCCTGTTATAGCTACAGCCCATACTTTGATGGGCGGCGAGTTGATAGCTATGTCCGTAATTCGGAATATGGCAACTACAACTAATAAGTAGTATCGAGAGACTTCTGAACGATGAATGCGAATCAATAGAACTCTTTTAAAAAGATAGCAAAGAACAGGCATCTTGCCTGTTCCACAATAATCATCGGAGATGTCAATCAAGCACCCATAATTTTGTGGGTGCTTTGTTGCGTGTTTTGTGCTGATTTGGTAGCGGGCGATGGGTATTGTCTTTTATGCTCTACCCATTTTACAAAATGCTAAAAAATATCGCATTTCCCCCAGGAATACCGTTCTACGGAAAAATAAATAATTCTCAAAAATATCAAGTAGTTCTCCAGCAGAGTGAAGAAGATTGCGGGGCTGCTTGTCTGGCTACGATTGCTAAATTTTATGGTCAGAATTTGACGATTAGTCGTGTGCGAGAATTTGTCGGTACGGGACAACAAGGAACGACTTTACTGGGTTTGAAACAAGGTGCTGAGGCGATCGGGCTAAATGCGCGATCGGTCCGAGCAGCGTCTACTATTTTAGATAAGCTGGATGATGCTCCTCTACCTGCGATTATCCACTGGCAAGGCTATCACTGGGTGGTTTTGTATGGAAAACAAGGTAAAAAATATGTAATTGCCGATCCAGGAGTCGGTATTCGCTATGTTTCCAAAGAGGAATTAGCCACAGCTTGGACTGATTGGTTGTGTTTGCTGGTGGATCCAGATCCAGAGCGGTTTTTTGCTCAAGGTGATGAGCAAGTATCCGCAAGTTCTCTACAGAGATGGATGCGACGAATTAGCATTTACCACAAGATCTTAATGGAAGCATTCTTGCTGAACATGGTTTTGGGTTTGCTGTCGATTTCTTCACCTTTTTTAGTGCAGTTGCTCACGGATGATATTCTGGTACGGGGCGATACGCAACTTTTGGCTAGTGTCGCGATCGCAGTTATAGTCATGAACCTATTTAGCAGCAGTTTAGGATTGGTTCAGTCAAACTTAATTGCTCAGTTTTCCCAGCGCTTAGAATTAGGATTTGTGATGGAATTCGGGCGCAAACTCCTGCGATTACCTCTGAGCTTTTATGAAAGCAGACGCAGCGGTGAAATCATCAGTAGATTAAGAGATATCCAAGAAATAAATCAATTAGTTTCTCAAGTCGCTATCAGCTTACCCAGTCAATTTTTTATAGCTGTAGTTTCTTTTAGTTTCATGCTATTTTATAGTAAGCAACTAACATTTGCAGCTACAATTATTGCTTTGCTAATGACTGCTTCTACGATAATTTTTCTCCCTGCATTGCAACAAAAGACGCGAAGCTTACTTGTACTAGAATCTGAAACACAAGGCGTTTTAGTAGAAACTTTTAAAGGTGCGCTCACAGTGAAAACTACTAGCAGCACCCAGCAACTTTGGGAAGAATTGCAAACCCGTTTTGGTCGATTAGCTAATCTCACTTTTCGGACTACACAAATTGGCATTCTCAACAATATATTTTCTGGTTTTGTTGGCTCGGCTGGTAGTATTACTCTGCTGTGGCTTGGTAGCGGTTTAGTAATTGAGAAGGTATTGAGTATCGGTCAATTACTAGCGTTTATCAGCATGAGTCAAAATGTCACTAATTTTGTGAGTTCCCTGGTGGGATTCAGCGACGAAATGACTCGTGTCCAGACAGCCACTGAACGGCTATCGGAAGTGATCGACGCTGAACCGGAAACCAAAAACGATGCGAATAAGCCTTTTGTACAAATTCAAAGCCGGGACGATATTGTTTGTAAGAGTGCTAGTTTTCACTATCCGGGTAGACTTGATTTGCTGGACAATTTTTCTGTTACCTTTCCTGGCGGTCAAGCTATTGCTTTAATTGGCTATTCTGGCTGTGGGAAAAGTACACTAGCAAAAGTAATTGCTGGTTTGTATCCGCTGAATTCTGGTAATATTAGAATTGGTGATTATAACTTACAAGATTTGTCTCTCGATAGTCTCAGACAGCAGGTGGTTTTGGTTCCTCAAGAAGCGCATTTTTGGAGTCGTTCAATTTTGGATAATTTCCGTTTGGGAAGTCCAGATATTAGCTTTGAACAAATTGTGAAAGCTTGTAGAATTTCTGGTGCGGATGAATTTATTAGCCAATTACCTGATAAATACCAGACTGTTTTAGGGGAGTTTGGAGCGAATATTTCTGGTGGACAAAGACAAAGATTGGCGATCGCCCGTGCAATTATCAATAACCCACCCATATTGATTTTAGATGAATCTACCGCAGGCTTAGATCCCGCCAGTGAAGCGGAGGTTTTAGAGCAGTTGTTGATGTATCGGCACGGGAAAACGACGATTTTCATCAGTCACAGGCCCAGGGTGATCGATCGCGCGGATTGGATTATCATGTTAGAACGTGGCAGGTTGAAGGTGCAAGGATCGGCTGCAAGATTGCGATCGATCCCAGGAGATCATTTAGAGTTTTTGCATCCTTGAGCAAGCTGGAATTGACTAAATCCCCGATTTCTTGAAGAAGTCGGGATTTGTGTATTTGTTTTTTTTAGATGGATCTACCGATCGAGTAATTTAATCTAGAAATCGCCTTTGCTCATTCCTCCTCAATTTCAATCTCCACTGCCTCTAACTCAGCTTCTAACTGCTCAATAGTCGGCAAACTCCCCTGTAACTGTTCCGGCAAAGCCTCCCGCAATTGATAAGTCGAAACCCCGATCGGCTTATTCAGATCCCGCAAAGCATATTCCACAATCTTCTGCTTTTTATTCTTACATAAAATTATCCCAATAGTTGGCATATCATCCCGGTGTTTCAGCAAATCATCCACAGCCGAAACGTAAAAACTCATCTTCCCTGAAAACTCTGGTTTAAAGGCTTCCACCTTCAAATCAATTACCACAAAACAGCGCAAACGTAAGTGATAAAATAACAAATCAACATAAAAATCTTCCCCTTCCACCTCCAGGTGATACTGACTACCGACAAAAGCAAAACCCACTCCCAACTCTAGCAAAAAGTCGCGAATGCGATCGATTAGAGCTTTCTCTAATTCTCGCTCTTGTGCTTCTTGGCTTAAACTGATAAAGTCAAAATTATAAGGATCTTTCAACAGTTGCTGCGCTAATTCTGATTGAGGGTTAGGCAGAGTCCGAGAGAAGTTTGTATCAGCTTTCCCTTGTCGTCGGTATAGCCCGCTTTCTATTTGATGAACTAATACATTTCGACTCCATCCTTGCTCGATAGTCTGGCGTGCATACCACTCACGCTCAACGGGATCTTTCACAGCATCCAGAATGCGGAGATTATGGCCCCAAGGAATTTGTGCAACAACCTGTTGCACAAATTGCTCATCCGGGTAAGTTTCCGCAAAACTCCTCATATATTTGAGATTGCGAGATGAGAAACCCTTCATATCAGGAAAAGCTTTTCGCAAGTCAGTAGCTAAATTATCTATAACTTTTGTTCCCCATCCTTGCTGCTGCTGGCGGTTTAAAATATCCCGTCCAATTTGCCAGTAGAGTAAGACTAATTCACGGTTAACAGAAAGTACAGCCCGCACTTGAGCTTGTAAAATACGTCCTTTAAGTTCCCGCAGAAAATCATGATAATCTTCTGGAATTGATAACTTATTCGCCATAAACCAACTCCCGCATATTTTCCAGAACGATCGCCTCTATTTCATCTCACATCTTAAGCGTGATAATCGTATGGTGCGTCGCCATCAACAATCTGTCAGTAAAATTGAAAATCTGGCAGCGACGCACCATACAAGATATAGATAATCGTAAGGTGCGTCGCCATCAATAATCTATTAGTAAAACCAAAAAATTGGCAGCGACGCACCCTACAAGATATTGTTAATGCACCCTACAAACTAGGGCGATCGCCTCTTGGTTTTCCAGCACCAAACCATACTCCAAACCTTCAACCACAGCCTGACAAGAAGCATCCAAAATATTACCAGAAACCCCAACCGTTGTCCAACGATCTTGACCATTACTAAACTCAACTAACACGCGAGTTTTAGCAGAAGTTCCCGCGCCGCCGTCGAGAATCCGTACTTTGTAATCAGTTAAGTAAAAATGTGCGATCGCCGGATAGAAATTAACCAAAGCTTTCCGCAAAGCCGCATCCAAAGCTGAAACCGGGCCATTTCCTTCCGCGCATTCCAAAATATTTGTCCCATTTACCGACAATTTCACCGTAGCTAAAGCGGCACAATCTTCGCCCACCTTATCGCAGTGAACTTGAAACCCCTGAATTTCAAACCAGGGCTGCCGTTTTCCCAAAGCTTCCCGCATCAACAATTCAAAACTCGCCTCAGCCGCCTCAAATTGATAGCCCTGACTTTCCAAACTTTTCAATTTGTCCAGAATTTGGCGACAAGCAGGATTTTTGCGATCGAGCTCAATCCCAAAAGTCTTAGCCTTTGCTAAAACATTACTTAAACCCGACTGATCGGAAATCACAATTCGGCGAATATTCCCGACTTTTTGCGGCTCCAAATGTTCGTAAGTTAAGGGATTCTTCTCGACAGCCGATACGTGAATTCCGCCCTTGTGAGCAAAAGCCGAAAGACCAACAAAAGGAGCATGATCGTCGGGAGCTAAATTGACAATTTCACTGACCGATCGACTAACTTGAGTTAACTTGATTAATTGCTCATCTTGAATACAATCATAACCCAATTTAAGCTGAAAATTAGGAATCAAAGAACACAGATTAGCATTACCACAGCGTTCGCCATAACCGTTAATAGTTCCCTGTACCATTGTCACACCCTCCTGGACAGCAGCCAAAGCATTAGCAACCGCAACTCCCGAATCGTTATGAGTGTGAATACCCAGTTGAATTTTAGAATTTCTCCCCTCGTTAGCAATGGGAGATTGAGCAACTTTTCTCCCCCCCTTGACAAGGGGGGGTTGGGGGGGGTGAATTTCCGATTCAGAAATATCCCAAGTTTCCATTATTCCTGCCACATCTCGAACAACTTGGCTGACTTCATGAGGTAAAGTCCCGCCATTCGTATCACAAAGTACCAGCCATTCAGCACCAGCTTTCGCCGCTACTTCCAAAGTTTTAATAGCATATTCTCGATTGTGCTTGTACCCATCAAACCAGTGTTCAGCATCATAAATAACGCGCCTTCCCTGACTCCGCAAATATTCAATAGTATCTTGAATCATCGCCAGATTTTCATCTAGGGTCGTCTTCAAACCTTCAATAACGTGCAAATCCCACGACTTGCCAAACAGTGTTACCCAATGAGTGCCAGCCGACAAAATAGCCTGCAACATTTCATCATTTGCCGCCGTTGTTCCGGGCCGCCGAGTCGAACAAAAAGCGACAACTTCTGCTTGAGTTAGCGGCTGTTCTTTGAGTCGCCAGAAAAATTGTACGTCTTTAGGATTAGCCCCTGGCCAGCCACCTTCGATAAAGGGAATTCCTAAACTGTCTAACTGACGAGCAATTCGCAGTTTGTCTTCGAGAGATAGGGAGAGTCCCTCGCACTGGGCACCGTCTCGCAGTGTGGTATCGTAGATCCAGAGCCGATTTGTCATGGGAATTATAAATTGAAGTTGCTAATCTATGAATTACCATATTAAAAGAGTTTACTTGCAATAAATGCCACAATCTATAGTAAAATTAACATATATTTAAGTAGGGTGAATTGCTGTGGTTAAGGTACAAGCACAAGGAAAAACATTTGAGTGCGATCGCGGAGCCAATCTCCGTGAAGTTCTGCTCAAAAACGGTATCGATCTCTACAACGGTAATGCTAAAATCATCAATTGCCACGGCCTCGGCACTTGCGGCACCTGTGCTGTCACCGTCGAGGGCGAAGTTTCCGAACCCCAGTGGCGCGAAACAACCCGACTTTCGCTCCCTCCGCATTCTCCCGCATCCAACCGCCGTCTGTCCTGCCAAACTCAAGTTTTAGGCGATATTAAGGTAACAAAGTATGATGGTTTCTGGGGCCAAGGTTCTGAAACTGTCTGGAAACCTTAATCCGAGATTTTTTGTTAAGAAAGGCAGATAAGTAAGCTGAGTTAAAGAACCAAATACCAGATTCCCGACTTTTTGAAGAAGTCGGGAATTTAAAAGAATATACATCTCCAGACAAGCTAGTTTTGAACAGGCAAGATGCCTGTTCCACAAGAATTAAAAGTCTATATAGAAGTCAATGAATTCATCTACAGATATTTTGATTATTGGCGGCGGAATTATCGGTCTTTCCCTAGCAGTTGAACTGAAATTGCGAGGGGCATCTGTCGCTGTTTTGACTATTGATGCTAAACAGCCGACTGCTAGGGCTGCTGCGGGAATGTTGGCTCCCCAAGCTGAAAGAATTCCGCCTAGTCCGATGTTGGATTTGTGCTTGCAAAGTCGCGCTCTGTATGCTGGCTGGGTTGACAAGCTGGAAGAGATGACTGGATTGAAAACGGGATATTGGCGATCGGGCATTCTCGCACCAGTTTATCATGTTGGCGATCGAGAAAAGTCGTGTTTGTCAAGTCTTAATGCTGAATGGTTGGACGGAAATGCGATTCGCGAACACCAGTCGGGATTGGGTGAAGAAGTCATTGGCGGTTGGTGGTATCCTGATGATGCTCAAGTTGATAATCGGGCTTTGTTTAGGACGCTTCAATTTGCAATAAAAGAATTGAAAATTGAGATCATTCAAGGTTGTGCTACGGATATAATTCGGCAGGGAAATCGAGTATTTGGGATTGAAACAACAGCGGGAAAATTGCAAGCTAATCGTTATGTGTTGGCGACTGGTGCTTGGACACAGAAGTTATTGAATATTCCTGTTTATCCTAGAAAAGGGCAAATGCTTTCTGTTTGTGTACCTGAAAGTCATGAGGTTACTCAGCCACTACAAACAGTTTTATTTGGAACTGAAATTTATATTGTGCCGAGACAAGATGGGAGAATTATTATTGGTGCAACTAGCGAGAATGTGGATTTTACTCCTGGAAATACGGCGGCAGGAATTAACAGTTTGCTAACAGGAGCTATTAAGTTATATCCAGAATTACAAAATTATCCAATTCTGGAATTTTGGTGGGGATTTCGTCCTGCTACTGCCGATGAATTGCCGATTTTGGGTGCTAGTGCTTGGGAGAATTTGACGCTGGCGACGGGGCATTATCGTAATGGTATTTTGTTGGCTCCGGTGACGGCTAAGTTGTTGGCTGATTTGATTGAAAATGGGAAGTCTGATCCGTTGTTGGCGGCTTTTGATTATTCGAGGTTTGTGGGAATGGATTGGTAGGGGCGGGTTCCACCAACCATAATTGCCTAAAACAAACAATCTCAAAAACCCGCCCCAACCCCACAAATAATCGAAATGTACATTCAGATTTACGGTGTGGCGGGGGCGGGTTTATGTAGATTGTTGATCATCGTTATATATGGTTGGCGAACCCGCCCCTACAACATTTGGTAATTAAATCGACATCAACGCGCAAAATCTACATTTGACCCCAAAATCTGCTACAATTTCCAACAACACATCAACTGTCAACTGTCAACTATCACCCACCCAGCCAATGTTCCAACAAATTTGGCAACGCATCCTCAATCTGTGGCGGCAAATTCAGCGGCGATTCCGCCAACAACCTGCACCCCCACCGCCAAAGCCAACTCGAATTTGGACTTCTGAAGAATGCGAACAGAAATTCCTCGAACTATTGGAGGGAGTTGCAGCAGGCTGGAGTCGGGGCGAAATTAAAGGCTTTTTAATCGGTAGCAAAATCAATGATGCTGAGTGGGTAAACTGGCTGCAAGAATTTGGAGAAAGGTTGCTGGTATCGCCGGAAACACATTTAGAATTGGGCGGGCGGATGGTGCGGCTGGGTGAGATGAATTGCGGGAGAATTAGTGAGGTTGCTGGGAAGATTGGCAGGGAATTGTTGTCGCAGGAGAGCTTGAATCGGACTCCTGTGGATGATTCATCGGTTATTAGTGAAAATATTGTTATTCGGACTCCTCTGGATGATTCATCGGATGTTAATCAAGGCGATTCAACTTCGGAGTCAGGATCTATAGAAAGAGAAATTAGTCAAGAGGTGATAGAATTATTTAACCAAGGAGTTGATAACTATGAATTTGGATATTTAGAAAGCGCACTTGATTGCTATGACAAAGTTATAGAAATGCACCCAGACTTCTACAAAGCTTGGATTAATCGTAGCAAGGTGTTAGATCGATTAGGTCGTCATCAAGAAGCAACAACCAGTTATTACACAGCAATAGGACTTCAATCTGGCAACAAGAATGTTCTCGTAGGAAGAGAAAGTAGTCAAGAGGCAGAAGAATTCCTTAAGCAAGGAGTCAATTGTTATAATGCAGGAGATTTAGGAGGGGCAAAAGCAGCCTTCGATAAAGCCTTAGAAATTGACCCCAAATACATCAATGCCTTGAATAACCTGGGCAATGCCCTAAAGGAATTGGGCCACTACGCAGAGGCGCTCTCCGCCTTCGATCAAGCCTTAGAAATTGACCCCAAATACCACCATGCCTGGAACGGGCGGGGCAATGCCCTAGGAGAATTGGGCCGCTACAGTGAGGCGATCGCAGCCTACGATCAAGCCTTAGAAATTGACCCAAAATACCACTGGGCCTGGAACGGGCGGGGCAATGCCCTAAATGGTTTGGGCCGCTACAGTGAGGCGATCGCAGCCTACGATAAAGCCTTAGAAATTGACTCCAAATACAAATATGCTTGGAACGGGCTGGGCGTTGCCCTAAAGAATTTGGGCCGCTACAGTGAGGCGATCGCAGCCTGCGAAAAAGCCTTAGAAATTGACCTCAAATTCCACAATGCCTGGAACGGGCTGGGCAATGCCTTAAGTGGTTTGGGCCGCTACAGTGAGGCGATCGCAGCCTTCGATAAAGCCTTAGAATTTACAGGCAATCAAGACTGGCAAGCTTGGGCTAATCGAGGTTGGGCATTTTTCAACTCAGGGCGCTACAGTGAAGCCATTCAAAACTGGGATGAAGGCTTGCAGAAATATCTCCCCAGCAACCGCGACTATCGCCTCGCTTGCGGCAATTTGCACCAGCAAAAAGGCAAGGTACACTACAAACACGGCAAACAAACAGCCACTTATTTAGACTGTTTCCATAAAGCCAAAGCCAGCTACGAACAAGCCCGCGACTTCTTGAAATCTCCCCTCATCCCAGAAACTTATTTAGAAGTAATGCAAGGCTTAATTGCCGTCTGCCAAAGCTTGGGAGATCCCAAAACCAAGGAGTACCTTACCGAAGCGACTACCGTCTTAGAAACTTTACTTTTAGACAACGAAACTCACCCGGAAATCAAACAGCGACTCCAGCGCAAATTTGCCGGACTTTACCAATTAGAAGTCGATATTCTCGCCCAGTCTGGCGACACGGTAAAAGCCCTGGAAACAGCCGAAGCCAGGAAAAACTTTTGCCTACAATGGATGCGCGCAGTTTCGCCAAAACCCACCGACAGCCCGACTTATTCCCAAATCCGAGATTTACTCACAAACAACACCGCAACCGCGATAATTTACTGGCATCTCAGCCCTGTTTCCCTGACTACTTTTATCATTACCCCAGACAAGTTTCAAGTCATCGCCACACCAGTCACCGACATATTCGCAAAGCGCAACAGTCAGAGTTTAGAAAAATGGCTGAAAAACTGGAAAACGAACTATCAAAGTTACTGTGAAACTGGCAAAAAGCCAAGCAAACAACAAAGCGAACAGCCAAACAAAGAATCCCATCCCTGGCGGCAATCAATGACAGCGCAATTGCCACAACTCGCAGACATCCTGAAAATCCCCGAAATTTGTGCTCACCTCACCAATATCCAAAACTTAATCTTAATTCCCCACCGCGACTTGCACCTCCTCCCCCTTGATGCCCTATTTCTGCCACTCTTTTGCCCCGACTCTGTTACAGATACTGACAAACCGAAAATCCGCAGGATTACCCGTCTCCCCAGCGCTCAAATTGCGATCCTTCAACAACAACAAAAAACCACGGAAATTGCGCCCAATTCTATGCTGATGGTCAAGAATCCGAAAGCCAGTAGCGGATTAAAATACCCCGAAATCGAAGCAGCCGTCATCAGTCAATTTTACCAGACAAATCGCCCTGTCAATGCCAACACAAAAACCGCAATTATCCAATCCCTAAAAACCAATAGTGGCATCTTTCATTATACAGGTCACGCCCAGCATCAAGCCGAAAAGTCGGAGGATTCTGCCTTAATCTTAGGCCAAGGCGAAGAATTGAAATTGACCGAAATTTTGCAATTAAACTTTGTCAATTATTACCTAGTCTGCCTCAGCGCTTGCGAAACCGGCTTCACCAACAAAGGCGAGTTAATCGATGAATTCGTAGGCATAGCCAGCGGCTTTTTACCGGAGACTAATTATGTAATTAGCACGCTGTGGCGGGTTGACGAACGTTCTAGCGCTTTGTTAACGATTTATTTCTATCAATTATGGAAGCAGGGAATTCAGCCGCCAGAAGCCCTGCAACAAGCCAAAGATTGGCTGCGAGAGCTCACGAATGGTAAGCTAGGTGAGTGGTACGCGGGCGAGTTGTTACCTTTGCTGAGAAAGGCTGAGTTTAAAAGCATATTCTTTTTTGAAATGGAAGCTTCGCGCCTGCAAGAAAATTTAGATACAATAGATGAGAAACCCTATGAGCACCCTTACCATTGGGCTGCTTTCACTATCACCGGCAACGGCTAAAATAATATGACTTCAGAACAAACTACCTTATCGGGATTCGATCAGTTTGCGCCCAAAGCTTTTTTAATCGCCCTCGCGAGATATGAAACTCTTCTTTCGCCTGAGTTGATAGCTGAAGTGAATGAAGTTGGTGCGGCTTTGGTCAGTGGTGAGTCAGAAAAAGCGTCTGTACTGATTAGTATAGCTGAAAAAAATGCTGCTTTTTATGAAGATTTTAAGAATGCTTACAAGGCGTTGCAGACACTGGATCAGTCGGAGGAAAAGAATAAGTTTATGGCTGAGTTAGATGAAAATACTCCGCCGCGAGAGACTGATGATTATAATAATTTCTTGGCACCTCCTTTGACTAATTCTAACCCGCAGAGTGTGGCGAGGAAGTTGTTGGGAAAGGCTAGCGATTTGGTTGAACGGGTTTATCGGTTGAGGTTTTAGTTTGGGGAGTTACGCATATTTGGTGGTAGGGACACGGCATTGCCGTCTCCTCCGTTGCCCACAGTTAGGACACGGCAGTGCCGTTTCCCTACAATGATTTTGGGGTAGGGACACGGCATTGCCGTCTCCTCCGTTGCCCACAGTTAGGACACGGCAGTGCCGTTTCCCTACAATTAATCGGGTGATGATTACATTTTTTATCAAGGGCAAACATATTTTATGCTCAAATTAGTTGACCCTACCCTGAATTTATTTAGCTACACTCTTAAACAAGGGTTGGGTGTCGGCGAACCGGAAACTCGCAAAACTTATGTCAAATTTTTAGATGCTTTAGCTGAACAACTTCACCAACAACTGAATGTTTCTTTTACCCCCGAACAAAAACAAAAATTTCTGGCGCTACAGGAGAAAATAGTAGCCGATTTACCTTTTACAGGAGATATCAACAATCATCGAGTCAATGGCCGCTACCGCCGCTGGAATGTTAGCGATAATTACCAACTTTTATTTGATGGCTACGCTGACGGTAAGCACGAACCCGACAAAGTTATTAAACTGATTGAAAGTTTGCAATATTTAATTCTTCAACCATCAGAGTTGGAAAATATTGGCAAAACTTGGATGCTTTCGGGCTGGCTGGAATCTGGGACTGACTTGGAAGCGACAGAACTTGCAAAAGAGGTTTACAAATCTTTATTTGCGAAAGATGGTGCTCCTCAAGGAAGTGGTGAGTTTTTAGGTGGGAAAGTATTTGAGTTTTGGGGCGATAAGATTGAGGATAATTTGCAACTTTTGGTTATTTTATATCCCGATGAAGCGACTTTTCGGGAATGCAGCAATTTTTATGTAAGTTGGCTGGATTTGCTGTGTTACCGCCATAAAATTATTTGGGCTTATGAGAAAAGTCTAGTTTTAAAAGAACGGTTGGTGAATAATTACAACCAAATTGTGGAAATGCGGAATACTTCTCGTCTGAATCTCCAAAAGCTGATGGAGGCGATGGGGAAATTATCTGATTTTGCGATCGACCTTAATTACCTGGAGTTGCAACAGAGTACAATTAAGGTTAATCTGGAAAAGTATCAGACTAAGTTGGCTGAAATTAAGACTCAGGCTAGACCGACGGACGATTTGCAGTTTTTGCAGGATTTTTGGAATAAGGCTGAACAACACTATCCCAAACAAATCCAAAAAGATATTGACAATTTTCGTCCTTGTTTGGAAATTTTGCGGAGTTTGACTGATACTATTAGAGGTACGGTTGAGATTCGGAAGGCTGAGAGCGATCGCACTTTTCAAACCATTGTCGGTATAGTCGGAGTCGGATTGTCTACTGGTGGTACTGTCGGTTCTGCGGCTGCTAATTTCAAAACGGAAATTGAGGCAAATCCTACTATCAATAGTGCCATAAATACGTTGGTGCCGATTTTTGATCCGGGTTCGGGATTGAGGGTGATTCTGGGATTTAGTATTCTATCTGGGGTAACTGCTAGTCTGCTGACTGCGATAATTATAGCTGTGTGGTCGCGCATTTTTCGCCGCTAGTTTCGGCTAAATTTGGGTTATTGGTCGGGGCGGGGGCGGGTTTATATAGATTGTTGGTCGTCGTTATGGATGGTTGGCGAACCCGCCCGTACAGGTTTTTGATATTGGTGCAGGATCTCAATGGATTAAAATTGGGTTATGGTGGTGAACAAGCCTTCCTTATCAGGATAATTGGCCATGAAAAAACTTTTCCTTCTGTGCTTATTTTTAATCGGTCTCGGCTGGGCAATTTCTAGTTTCCCAGGATTGGCTACTCAAGGTAGCTATGACTCGATTGTGCTGGATTTCCGCGAAGATGTGGGTAGTGCGGAGATTGCTAAACGAGTAGAAGAATTCGCCCAAAAGTACAAAATTACGCCTCAACTCAACAGTGAGTTTTCTAAAGGGGATAATGTGTATGTTGTCAAGGGCGATCGCACTTTGCTAAATGCTCTGAGAAAATCAAAGTTGGCTAAAGAT
>JAYTZD010000472.1:0-5651 GCA_043742065.1 Oscillatoriales bacterium | reverse complement strand
CACGCCTTGCAACTTCTTCGCTGCCCAGCAGAATTGAGCTTTGCATATTCCACCTTTCGATCGCGACATTGATCAAATTATAACGCCCCAGAAGACTTTTTTATATTGTTGATCCATGTCTTCTTGGAAACAGCCGAACCGACTAACAGCAATTATTGTGGCACAAGCTGACCCGAAGACAATCGTCTAATCCCCTCCATCGCTGTATTTTCTCCCACTTTGTCGCCGCCCTCACGGGCAATTTTCAAAGCTCGCTCATAGGATTCCAGAGCTTTGCCATACTGACCTAGACCTTCGTAAATCGCACCCATATTATTCAGCAAGCGTCCGACACTTGTCTTGTCACCTATTGCTTCTAGCATAATCATTGCTTGCTGAAAATAGATCAGGGCTTGAGTATCTTTGCCGAGTTTGCGAGAAGTAAGTGCCATGTTATTCAGCAGACGGCCGACACCGGCTCTATCTCCAATTTCGCGGCGAATTGCTAAAGCTTGGTGATAAAATTCCATCGCCCTGTTGAAATCGCCGATATTGTAATAAACGCCACCCATATTATTAAGAGTACGACCTAAATCTCGCCGATCGCCATTTTTAGTCCTAATCGATCGCGCTTGCTGATAAAATTCGATCGCCTTAGCATAACTTCCCTGTTCTCCGTACACAGCCGCAATGTTGTGAAAAGATTCTGCTATTTCAATTTGGTCATCGGCAGTTTTCGCCAATTCCAAAGCCTCTTGGTGCAGTTTCATCGCTTCACCAAACTTATCCGCAACCCGGTTGACGAAACCGATGAGATTGAGAGTGCGCGCGATGCGACGCCCTTCGCCGATTTCTCGGTGGATGGCTAAAGCTTGCCGCAAAACTTCTAAAGCTTTGGGCTGCAAACCCATGTCGCCGTAAACTTCCCCCAAATTGTTGAGAGTTTCTCCGATTCCCGGTTTGTCGCCTAATTGCTGGCGAATTGCTAAAGCTTGTTCAAAAGCCTGGATTGCTTCTCGAAACAAACCTTGGCGGTAATTTTTTACTCCTGTTTCAAAGAGTTTGTCTGCTTGTATTTGGGAATCTATTGCTTGGGCACGTAAAGCGAAGCTATCCCGTAGGGAATCGCCCACACGGAAATCTCTGGCATTTATAATTGGAGCAAATGCCCATGCGTCTGAGATAGCCAGTACACTGAGTGCGGGCGATAGGACAATACTGATAGCTGCAACGTAGCTGAAGTGATAAGACTGGCAGTGCACCGAACGAGTCCTCCAATAGCCAAGTTATATCACTTTTAAGATAGACCGCTTTGGTGTTACTCTGCCACATTTCTTGTCAGTAGCTACAGTTAATCAACCTTCTGATATCAATTCCGGTTGCACCTGAAATCTTGCACCATTGTCAGCAACAGGCTTTCCGGCTTGTTCCACAATAAAATAGAGTCTTTGTGGAACAGGCATCTTGCCTGTTCATAAAAGGCTAATTGAGAATGGTGCAAGATCTCAGGTGCACTCCTTATGACATAGAGGAGACGGCAATGCCGTTTCCCTACCCAAAATAATCTTGTAGGGAAACGGCACTGCCGTCTCCTAATTTCTTTGTTGCCGTTTCCCACCCAAAATAATCTTGTAGGGAAACGGCACTGCCGTCTCCTAATTTCTTGGTTTTCGTCTCACCAAACTGCCAGAATCAGTGGCATATTGTTGAGTGCGGAAATGACAACAGGGTTTTGACTGGATGGAAGCGAGGCTTTTTCTGGGCTGTTCAAGATGATGTCCTGTTTGTCAAGCGTCAACCAAGCAGTTCCTGACAATACTTGAATTTGTCTATGAGTTTGAGGCAATCGATATACCTCGTCTTTCATCACCATAATGCGATCTGGCGCTGCTAACTCAGAGTATCTTTGAAGCATAATATCTCCTTTTTTGGAATTGGGAATTGGGCATTGGGAATTGGGCATTCACTGTATTTCACTTGATTTAAAACAGTTGTAAATCAACTCAATTCCAAACAATATGCAATCAACTATTGGTAATAATGCCGATCGATCCAAGCGCGCATTTCGTCATCAGTCGCCACACGGGTAAAGCGACCTGTAGCCCGATCGCAACCGTGCCACCAAGTGTTACCATCGTTATCTGAGGTCTGCCAAATTCTCAGCTTGTTCTCGCCAGCAGCCGCAGATAGGAAAAACTGCCAAATTTGATTCATAGCCGAAAAGAGCTTGGCTGGCGGAACTCCCAGCCATCGCCCTTGCTGTTTTTTTGTTGTTAAAGCCCGATCGCCAATCCAAACAAATCTCAACAATTTGGACTTCCGCAACTTTTCAAAAGTAGACATAACCAACACCTCAATCGTGTTAAACTCAACAAAAAATACACGCTAAAGTCGTCAATATTTTGCTCATAATTACCGCAAAATATTGATATGTAAATTCTGTAAAAATGAATCTGTTACCTGATAAATTAACCTTAACTCTTGGCAACTCGACAATCAAAGCATTGCTTGCATAGCTTGCATGAATAAAATCGATAGATTGACAACGAAGGTAAAGCGCTATGAACGAAATCAATACGCGGCGGATGAAATTCTCTCAAATTCAAGCCTTGATAGCAGTAGCAGACTGTGCAAATTTTAGCGGGGCCGCTTTGCAATTGGAACTGTCGCAGTCAGCAGTCAGCCACGCCATCGCCTCTTTAGAAACAGAATTGGGAGTGCAATTGTTTCATCGCGGGCGACACGGTGCTCAACTGACACCGGTGGGAGAAAGGGTGTTGATTCACGGACATCAAATAGCCCGCGCCTTAGAAATGATGCTGAAAGAAGCGGATTTAGAAAAAGGTTTGCAGGGTGGCCAGGTACGGATAGTTACGTTTCGCAGTGTCGCAACTCATATCCTGCCTGGTATTATAGCCAAATTTCGCGATCGCTTTCCCAAGATTGCTGTCAGCATTACCGAAGTCTATTATACCCAGGCTGTGGAAGAGGCTTTGCGATCGGGCAAAGCAGACATCGGCTTTGTCTCTTTTCCCATCTCCGATGAAACAAACATCGGCTTTGTTTCTCTTCCCATCTCCGATGAATTTGAAACGAGGGAAATTTTACGGGATAAATATATTGTTTTACTACCACCAAATGCCAAATTACTAAATGCTAAGATTACTTGGGAAGAATTAGCCGCTTATCCGCTGATTTTGGCACCGCCAGAAACAGCTTGTTCGATACCACTTCGCAAATATTTAGCAACTTCAGAATTTCCGCTAAATATTGCTTATGAACTCAGCGAAGACTCAACTATTGTTAGTATGGTATTGCAAGGTTTGGGTGCAGCAATTCTGCCACGTTTGGCAGCGGAACCGATACCAGCCAAGGTAAAAATTTGCAGTTTGCCAAAGGATTTCGAGAGGGTAATTGGGGTGGCTGTGTTGCGGGATGCGCTGTTAATTCCGGCCGTGTTTGCATTTTTGGATTTAGTTACAAGTGTGGCAGAGGTTGAGAATGAGGGTGAGTTTCCGATCAATCCTTCTTGACTGGTTAACTTGTTATTTGTTATTGGTTATTTGCTATTTTCACTGGTTCCTAGGCTCTGCCTAGGAACCCATATCTAGAGGCTCTGCCTCGCGAGAGCAAAAATGGAGGCAGAGCCTCCGGATCTGCGTTACCAGGCAGAGCCTGGGAACGAGTAAACAAGTAACAAGTAACAACTTGTTATTTGTTATTGGTTATTTGCTATTTTTCTCAAGCACTTTTCGCAAACTTCTATATGAGTAAAGAAGGGCATGGTTGCGATCGCGATCGACTATTAATTTATACGCTTAGCCACAAGACTAGATCGATCGCCTTGATGGAATTTGATTTCGCCATCCATCGAGTTTTTATCTTTTAATTTTAGCCAACCGCTACCAGATGCAGAATCGTTTTCATCATTGCCGTCCCAGGTAAACTCAAATCGCTGATCCTTTCCATCTTTTACCACTTCGCCGTCAATTACACCTGATACTAAACCGAATTGAAATTCTCCTGAACCTGTTGGCTCAATCTCGATATACGCTTCAACTTCCATGTCCAAGTAATCACTATCCCACATTGCCATCTCTGCGATCCGCCACATACCGCTATATTGCATTTATTTCATCCTCCGATTGTATTATTTTTCACTGGTTCCCCGGCTCTGCCTGGGAACCCATGTCTAGAGGCTCTGCCTCGCGAAAGGAAATTGGAGGCAGAGCCTCTGGATCTGCGTTACCAGGCAGAGCCGGGGAACGAGGAACGAGGAACGAGTAATTCCCATTTATTCTAACTCCCGAATGCGATCGCACCTGTCAAAACTTCTGATAAACTCAAAAACAGGTGCAGCCGTTTCAGTGAGTTCTTGTCATGAAAATCCTTCACGGAACTTGGATTCCTCAGCTAGGAGAAGAATTTATCCAGCAGGGAGCATTCTACATATGGGTTGAAACAACGGAACAAAAGCAGTTTCGTAAACCTACCCAACGCCATCCCAGACAAATCGCTGCGGCTGATTTGGCGACGCTGTTGAGCACAGAGCTAGGAATTAAACCACCACTTCCTCGCCAGATTCAAGACTTGATTTCGCCCCAGTATTTTCTGTTGCCAACCGTTGACAATCAACCCTTACCTTCCTTGGAGCTATCTCGCTATCTGGAGGAAGAATTACCCGAATCATTTGAGTTCCAATACTGGCAGATTGATTGCTACAAAACCGTTACTTCAGACAAAATAGGCGGTTTTGTGAATAGCGTTGTCAGCCTGCTCGATGACCTGCATTTTATGGCGCTGCACAACCTAGCAGAGATTCAACTTGGATCGGATTTGCTGTTTTGGTTCCACTACACTCAGGCTCTCAAGCGGATCATTTTTAAAGACCAGTATATTCCCGCTCTTACTTATCGTGAATTAGTTGCTCCGAAAGCCTCTGAAGCCAAAAGTAAGTCTGCCAAATCAGCCGAGGATACTGTTGTTTCTTCAACAAAAACCAAGCGAAAACAATCCAAAACCACAACTACAACCAACACTCAACGGGCAGCCAAAGCCAAAGCAATAATCGCAGCCGCGGTCGCCAAATCATCCGCTAACAAAATTGAAATATATCCGGGCTGGGAGTTCATTGGGGAAGAGTACGAAACAACTATTCAGCAGTATGTGGAATATATGCCGTTGGTTTGTGTGGCGGGGGTGAATCAGCCACGGGAAACTCCAGAATTTTACGATCGCACGACTCTGCTGCGTCACTTTTCGGAGTGTTTGTTGGTCGATATTATGACTCATTTACCGACGACGCAAGCTTTTGAAAAGACCTTTGCTGATTCTCTCATTTATGACTGTTTGCATGGTAGTGGCAAAGTTGCCAAAACTAGCATGGAACAGTTCAAACAATGGCAGACATGGCACGATCGCATCGATCGCACTCAATCAGAGCAATCTTTCCATCTCTACTTTAAGTTACAAGATCCAATCGAGTCAGAAGCTCCTTGGGAACTTCAGTTTCAGGTTGCGCCCAAGGCTGATCCGTCGTTGCGTTTACCACTACAAGACTATTGGCGGATGCGTGCCTCTGAGCAACAACAAGTCCAGAAGCAGATGGGAGAAGGATTTGAGCAACAATTGCTGATGAATTTGGGTTATGCCGCTCGGATTTATCCTACCCT
>JAYTZD010000471.1:0-11361 GCA_043742065.1 Oscillatoriales bacterium | reverse complement strand
ATTGCCGTCTCCTCCTGAAGTCTAGAAATTAGGACACGGCAATGCCGTTTCCCTACAATTAATTGGGTAAGGAAACGGCATTGCCGTCTCCTCCATTCTGATCGTACAACCGGAATTGATACGAATTCTTACTTCCTCTGTCCATTTCGACAAAACCAACCGAAAATGTTAAAATCTCCCTGCATTTTCTGCAATTCCTGTTGATGCTGTTTCGCTGTAGCGTAGTACCATTGACAGTGTTGTTCAAGTTCTTGACGGTATTTAACTTCTGAATAAAAATCTCGAACAATTTGGTTTTGCTGTAAAGTTTCGGCTGCGGGAGTGGATTCTGGAACAATACCTTGCAACTCGTGGGGAAACATAATTGTTTGGGGCGACTATGCCAAATATTAGCTGTAATTGCTTTAAACTAACACATTATTCAAAATGGGCAATTGTTATTTGCTTCTTATTCCTTATGCTAGATTTACTATTAATTAGCACTTTAGGATTTTTTGGTAGTTTCGGGCACTGCGCCGGAATGTGTGGCCCGCTGACAGTGGCGTTTTCCCTATCTGCTGCCGGCAAAGATCAATTAGCTTCCCTGCGCTTTCATTTGCTATTAAACTTGGGAAGAATTATTGCTTATGCCTTAGTTGGTGCTACGATTGGCGGATTGGGTTCGGTATTAATTGCTGGCGGGCAAATTGCTGGTACTGGTAGCGGATTGCGACGCGCGATCGCAATTCTGACCGGCATAATGCTAATTTGGTTTGGATTGGTACAAATTAAACCAGATTTACTCCCGCGTTTACCATTGCTACATCCAGTTTCGCACGATCGCATCAGCAATGCAATGACCAAGATTTCAACTCAAAAAAGTTGGTGGATACCATTGGCTTTGGGTTTACTTTGGGGTTTCATTCCCTGTGGTTTCCTCTATGCGGCCCAGATTAAAGCAGCGGAAACCGGAAACCCAATTTTGGGTGCGGCAACGATGTTTGCATTTGGAATGGGGACACTGCCAACTATGCTGGGAGTGGGGTTTTTTGCAGGCAGATTGAGCGCTGACAAACGCAGTCAACTATTTCGTGCGGGTGGTTGGGTGACAATTGCGATCGGCACAATTACTCTGTTGCGAACCGATGTAATGGTTGATGTGACTGGTCACGCAGCCCTACTTTGCTTAATGCTAGCACTGATTGCGCGTCCGGTGAACAAGTTTTTTCCGCAACTTTTACGCTATCGTCGGGCTTTGGGTGTCGGAGGATTTGCGATCGCCCTTGCCCACACATTTCATATGCTAGATCATACACTGCAATGGAATTTTGACGCCGTATCTTTTATGTTGCCACAGCATCAGTTAGGGATGATGGCTGGGATGGTGGCGCTACTGCTAATGATACCAGCCGTGGTTACAAGTTGCGATCGGCTTCAAAATTATTTAGGCAAACTATGGCGGCAAATTCATCTGTTAAGCATTCCCGCTTTCTTGCTATGCAGCCTTCACGCTGCACTCATCGGTTCCCACTATCTCGGCGGCTTTGAATGGAAATTGCACCATCAACTGCTGACAGCGGTATTAGCCGTGGTTACAGTATTAGTTCTGTTTGTGCGATCGCGCTTATTTTGGTCAATTCTATCATTAGATAATTTCTATGTTTCACCTATCAAACAAAAGTAAAACTTTAGGATTGTTAGTACGACGTGTTTGTCAAATTCCAAGATCTCGTAGGGGCGAAGCATTCGGGCGAAAATCTCTAATTCCCCTCCCAGATTTTATGTCCGAATGCTTCGCCCTTACAAAGATTTGCAAATACACCATATTTTCTTTGGTATTGCTAGTAGAGACATTCCCGCCTCTACCGCAGCAGTTCAATCCCAATTATGTTTTAGCCCATGAAGTCGAAGTATCAGGAGATGTAGCAGCTACCTTTCACCTAGAACCAAACCACAATCCCCGTGCCGGAGCAACCGCAAAAATCTGGTTTGCACTAACTCGCCGGGGCGGTCAAATCATCCCATTAGAGCAGTGTAATTGCAAGTTAGCCATTTATCCCAAAGGTTATAAACAGGGAGATAAACCGCTGATGGAACCGCCTTTAACAGTAGTATCTGCCGAACGTTACAAAGGCATTCCAGGAGCTGATATTGTGTTCCCCAAAGCAGGGATTTACGAATTAAAATTCAGCGGCTCAGCGAAAACCGCAGCTAATTTTAAACCCTTTGAACTTACCTATACAGTCACAGTTCGATAATATCAAATCCGTTAGTAACCGAAATTAGGAGACGGCACTGCCGTTTCCCTACCCAAAATAACATTGTAGGGAGACGGCAATGCCGTCTCCTCTATATTATTCCGGTGCAACCGGAATTGATATAACTAATTTTTTTGCTTTGATTTTTGTTGAGCAGCCGCGTAATTATCAGCGATTAACTTACTAACCTCTGGATTATAAATCCGCAGATAATTCCAGTAATTTTCAAACACCGATTTCACATATCCTTTCGTTTCAGGAAACGGAATCTTTTCTGCAAAAGCATCCGCGTCACTAAAGCTAAATCTCTTCAACCAATCTGCTACTGCATTCGGCCCGGCATTGTAACTCGCCACAGCCAACATAGAATTATTCTTGTACTCATCATGGGTGTGAACTAAATACCAACTTCCCAGTTTAATATTATCATCCACATTCTCCAATGAATACTTTTTGAAGTTAATTTGCTTCGCCACCCAAGCACCAGTTTCTGGCATTACTTGCATTAAACCTGTAGCCCCAACTGAGGATTTAATTCTGGGCATAAATCGCGATTCTTGCCGGATTAATGCCGTAACTAAAAGTGGATTTATTTGACGTTCTTGCGACCATTTAACAATGTTTTCTAAGTATGGGAAAGGATACAAGGTTTGCCAGTAATTCGGCTGCTGTCTGAGGGCTAAATACTCCTTTCTTTCTGCGGAGTTTTCCCGTTGACGCAAACTCCCCACCATCCATAAACCGTCTAAGTTGTCTCCGACTGCAATTCGCATCAAACCATCGGTAAACTGTTCAGAAATACTTGGTTCTACCCGGTTGGTAAATTCAATTTGCCACAGATTCCAAGCATCTCTATCTTGACCTAATTGATACAGTTCTTTCAGCACAGCAGAACCTGCGGTTGGTTCGACGCGCTGAGGGGGGCGCACTACATTTGGAGACAAGTTCCTGACTGTGGTAAAGTCGCCTACAGGCCAACCGAGAAATACAGCCGATCGCCATGCAAAATAGGATTCTGGATAGCGTAAAATTGTGTACTCAAATGCTGTTTTTGCGTCCGGTTCGCGGCCGATTTGTTTTGCCCATTTCCCGACCCAAAATGCTGCTTCTGGTGCTAGTTCGCTATTGGGATTGTGGGTGGTGAGTTCTCTCGCCCATTGCCAAGCTGAACTCACATCTCCGCCTTTGGCAAACTGTTGTGCGACAGTCCATCGTAGTTCGCCTGCCTTATCAGAATTGTTGTATTTTGTCAATAGCAATTTGCGGGTTTCTGAGGCGGATGTGGCGCTGCCTAATTTGTCGAGAAGTTGGGATTTATCTAACAATGCTTCGGGGGCATGATTGGGGAAACTGCTAATTACTCGATCGAGCAAAACGATCGCATCTTTCGGCTCATTCAACCGTGACAGCCGTATTAACCCTAAACCAGTATCTTCAGAATCAGGAAATTGGCTGACTAATTCTTGATAGGCAATCTTCGATTCGGGGATTTTCCCATCCAGCCACAAACCGCGAGCTTTGCGGTAAAGATTTTGGGCAGTGCGGGGAGCTTTTCCGTAAGCAATCGCACCTTTGCCATAATCCTGTTTTTCCCAATAGCCAAAAGCAATTTCTTCCCAATCTTCTGGTTTTAAAGTGCTGCTGTTTTGCTGCACCAATTTTTCTAGAATTGTACCATAATCGTTGACATAATGACCATGTTTTGCTACTATCAGCATCAACTGTGGCTGATTGGGATTTTCTTTTAACTTAGTCAGGGCAATTTCTACGCTGCGGGGATGAGCGGAAAATTGAGTAATTACCTGTTGCCAATATTCCGGTTTTGACTTGCCTAAAACATACAAAGCTTCCGCAGCTACCGGTTCAGTCGGATAATTTTTGAGCAGATCCTGCCAAGCTTTTTCTGCTTTGTCTTTGTTACCGCTTAATTGGTAAGCTTCTGCCCGTTTTAGCGCAATGTGAGAGGCTAAAAGTGGATATTCTTGGTCTAGTTTGTCCAATAAAGTTAATGCTTTGGTGGCATTTCCTTGCTGGATTAAATCCGTGGCTAGCAGGTAGCGGGCGCGGCTTTGAGAGGAGACTGGCTGTTGCGGATTTGCTGGGGCGGAATTACTGGTAGCGATCGCATCTAATTGCGTAGCTCTCTCGACTGGTGACAGCGATACCAGCGTCTTCACTTCTGAATCGGAATTGGCTGTATTCTGGGCTGGCTCAGCCTTCTGGAAGGGGCCGACACTCATCAATTTTGCGGCACCCAGCAAAGAGCCGATCGCCATAACGCAAATTGAAACGCCTATTAAAACAGAAAATCGGGTTTTGCGTCGTTTTAGCATAGTTAATTTAAGAAAGTACGATCAATCTATTTACTGGGGAAAAGGAAAAACGACAAACCACCAACTACAAAGTACAATCAAAAGCTAAAATCAAAACAGTAAATCACAACATGGAATTTCGAGTCACCGATACACCCCGCTCTGTGTGGACAGGAGATGCCCTGGCAATTGGTCTATTTGAGGACGCGGTAGAGCTCACCGGGGACTTGGCACAATTAGATGAAACGCTCACAGGCACTTTGAAAGAGCTGCTACTAGAAACCGATTTTAAGGGCAAAGCTGGTACCAGTGCTATTACTCGCGTTGGAGGAAATAGTCCCCTTCGCAAAATTGCGATCGTCGGTTTAGGGAAAGCAGATAACTTAAAATTAGACACTCTGCGACAAGCCGCCGGTATTTGCGCCAAGCTAGCCAAAAAGGAAAAATGCAAAACCCTTGCAATTAGCTTTCCTGTGTGGAAAAGTGCGCCGGATGCTACAGCCAGTGCGATCGTCGAAGGTGTAGAACTCGCTCTGCATCAAGATCACCGTTTTAAGTCGGAACCCGAAGACAAAAGCGGAGCGATCGACCAAATAGACTTACTGGGTTTTGTCGGTACCGAAAGTGCGATCGTCCGCGCCCGACAAATCACTGCCGGAGTCATCTTAGCACGGGAATTAGTCGCAGCACCAGCCAATTCCGTCACCCCAATTACAATGGCCGAAACCGCCCAAAGTCTCGCGGCTGAATGCGGCTTAGAATTAACAATTTTGGAGCGAGAAGACTGCGAAAAACTCGGCATGGGAGCATTTCTCGGCGTAGCCCAAGCATCCGACTTGCCACCAAAATTCATTCACCTGATTTACAAACCAGCAGGTAAACCACGCCGCAAAATAGCAATTGTCGGCAAAGGATTGACTTTTGATTCCGGCGGTTTGAACATCAAACCAACCGGCAGTGGCATTGAAATGATGAAAATCGATATGGGCGGCGCAGCAGCTACTTTGGGTGCGGCAAAGGCGATCGGTCACATCAAACCAGATGTCGAAGTTCACTTTATCAGCGCCGTCACTGAAAACATGATCAGCGGCAACGCCATGCGCCCTGGAGACATCCTTACAGCTTCCAACGGCAAAACAATCGAAGTTAACAATACTGACGCAGAAGGGCGTTTAACCCTCGCTGATGCTTTGGTATTTGCTGATAAATTGGGAGTTGATGCGATCGTTGATTTAGCAACTCTTACTGGTGCCTGCGTAGTTGCTTTGGGTGATGATATCGCTGGTTTATGGAGTCCTGAAGATAGCCTTGCCGCCGAAATTGTCGCCGCCGCTGAAATGGCCGGAGAAAAGTTTTGGCGAATGCCGATGGAAGAGAAGTATTTTGACGGATTGAAAGCCTTGCACGCTGACATGAAAAACACCGGCCCTCGTATGGGTGGAGCAATTACGGCCGCGCTATTTTTGAAGCAGTTTGTGAAGGATACTGCTTGGGTGCATTTAGATATTGCCGGCCCAGTTTGGACTGACAAAGAAAATGGCTACAACAGCCCTGGGGCTACTGGTTTTGGAGTTCGGACTCTGGTGCATTGGGCCATTCAAGAATTTTAGATTTTAGATTTTAGATTTTAGATTGAAGACTTAATTAGTAATTTTCATCTAAAGTCTAATCTCCAATCTGGCAGCATCCCATTTTTGCAAATATATCCTACAAAATTGGGATGCTATACCGCCTCACGACATATCGGAATTTCGATCGCAAATTTAGTTTCCTTACCCAAAACTGACTCGCACCACATTTTGCCACCATGCTTTTCAGTCACGATTTGATAACTAATCGATAAACCTAATCCCGTACCTTTGCCCACAGGTTTAGTTGTAAAAAATGGATCGAAAATGCGCGATCGTATTTCTTGACTAATCCCTGCACCATTATCGCTAATTTCGATCGCAATCAATTCATCTCGAATCACTTTAGTGTCAATCATAATCCTACAGCAATTATTTTCCAACTTATTAACTATTCGATAATTTTTACTATCCTCTAAAGCATCAATCGCATTTGTCAAAATGTTCATAAATACTTGATTTAATTGTCCAGCATAACATTCTACCATCGGCAAATTACCATAATTTTTGACGACTTCAATTTCAGGACTATCGTCTAATCCTTTGAGACGATTTTGTAGAATAACTAGAGTGCTGTCAATACCTTCATGAATATCAACTGCTTTGAATTCTGCTTGATCCAAACGAGAGAAGTTGCGGAGGGAAAGCACAATGTCGCGAATCCGATCTGTGCCCATTTTCATCGAACCCAAAACTTTAATCAAATCCTCCTCCATGAATTCTAGATCGATCTCCTCAATAGTGTCTTGAATGACTGTTGGAGGATCTGGAAAATATTCTCGATACAGCCGCATCAGGCGCAATAAATCCTCACTATATTGGTTGATGTGCGTCAGATTCCCGTGAATAAAATTTACCGGGTTATTGATTTCATGGGCAATACCCGCCACCATTTGCCCCAAAGCTGACATCTTCTCACTTTGTACCATGTGTGCTTGAGTGCGATGCAGGTTTTCTAGTGCCTCTTGCAACTCGGCGGTGCGATCGCAAACTCGATCCTCCAACTCAATATTAGCTTTTTCTAGTTCCTCAAAGGACGTGTTTAACTGAGTTGCCATATTGGTAAAAGAATTCGCTAATTCTCCCAATTCATCACTGCGAATTTTATCAAGTTTAACATCAAAACTTCCGACAGCAAGATGTTTGGTAGCACTAATTAGTTCTTTAAGGGGAACAGCAATTTGTTTTCGCAGGACAGAGGCTAATAACAACAGTTCGATAATTAAAGCAGCCAATCCTGAAAACAAGACAAACTGAACGGTACTAAAGGCAAAATTCGATAGCAGTGACTTGGGATAAACTGTGACAAAATACCAATCTGGTCCAGCGAGTTTGGTAAACGCTAAATACTCATGATCGCGAGTATTTTCTAACACAATCTGCCCTTGTGGAGCATTTTTAACTAACTTAAATATTTTCTGAAGATGAGGATCATTCGCCTTCTCAATATTGAATTCTCCTTTAGCCTTCTGGATTTCTGCAAGTCTATGGGGATGGGAGATTAAACGACCATCAGCTCTGAAAATTAGGTTATATGTTCCAGGCAAGTGATTGTGCGTTGCATTTTTGATTAAGTCAGTTAAAATGATATCGTGTCCGACACTACCCATAAATTCGTCTTTGTCATCGTAAGCCGGGATAACTACAGATACCATCCAAATATTCACACTGGGGTCGAGATAAACGCCAGTATAAGCAGGTTTTCGTTCTGGGTTGTGCTTGGGGTCGCCAATATAAAAGAATTCTTCGTTTGGTATATAAAAATCAGGCTTTGATGCTAGAAAAAATGGCAAATCCCGCCAATAGAGAATACTCGCATTTTTGACTGTTTGAAAATAAGTATCTGGAAAGCGATTACTCCAAGCAGGGCCGTAAGCACCAATCAGTTTATAGGTGGCGAGTAGTTCTTTTTTTAATTGGGCATCAATTTTGACATTTCGACCAATAAATGCTGTAGGATACTTAATAGCATCAAATTCTTTAATTGGTCGGTTTGGAGTGAAATTACGGACAGTACCATCGGGCCAAGGGAAAAATAAGCGATCGAATTCGGCTTGTAAATTGGGAGGAGCTGGTTCTTTGAATTCTTGTAAAAGTTGCTGTTTGAGAAAGGTCAAGTTGCTTTCTGCTAGTTGAAAAATAGCGCTCTCTCGCTCTCCTCTCTCCAGAATATATTTCTCTAGTTGTTCTTTAGTTTGCTTTTCCAGATTAGACATGACGTGGAAATAGCTGGCGCTTGCTGAAATTAGTGTTACTATTGCCACTCGCAAGGCCATGTTGATCAGAGTTTTTTGGGTTAGGGAACTGGGACGATCGCATATCCTCTGCAAAACAGTAGCACCATTAGAGAGAACAGACATTCTTGTAACTAAGTTTTGAATCAGCTTGGTTAACATATATATCAGGTTAGTGTACCTATTTGAAGGAACAGACTGGCAAAACGATCACAAATTCAGTCCCTTGATCCAATGTAGAATTCACATCGATCGCACCCCCATGTTTCTCAACAACAATCTGTCGGGCGATCGCCAAACCTAACCCCGTCCCTTTTCCTACTCCCTTCGTAGTAAACAGTTGATCGAATATCTTCGATCGCACTTGTTCACTCATACCGACACCGTTATCTCGAATCCGAATTATTACTTGTTGGCGATTGATCGATAATTCAGTTTTAATCATAATTTTATTCATGATTTCTTCATAATCTCGTCCTTGATTTGATTCATCCAAAGCATCGATCGCATTTGCCAACAAATTCATAAACACCTGATTCAACTGTCCGGCGTAGCATTCAATCGGGGGCAAATTGCCATAATCCTTGATGACAGCTATCTCTGGGCGATTTTCGTTAGCCTTGAGGCGATGTTTGAGAATCATAATTGTGCTGTCAATACCATCGTGGATATTGCAAGCTACGGGATGGTCTGTATCGGCACGGGAGAAGGTGCGGAGGCTGGTGCTGATGCCTTTAATGCGATCGCACCCCAGTTTCATCGAATCAATCATTTTGGGCAAGTCTGCGATGATATAGTCTAGATCGATATTTTCGGCATGATCGGCGATTTCTGGTTCCAAAGCGCGATCGCGATATAGATTCAGATGCTCCACTAAGTCTTGCATCGTTTTCTGAGCTTCATTGAGATTGCCAGAAACAAAACCAATGGGATTATTGATTTCATGGGCGACTCCGGCAACTAAGTTACCCAAGGCAGACATTTTTTCGCTTTGAATCATTTGCAATTGGGTTTGCTGCAAGTTTTGTAAGGCTTGTGACAATTCCTGGGATTTTTCGGTGATGATGAATTCGGCTTGTTTGCGATCGCTAATATCCACCAAAATACCATCCCAAACGATCGTACCGTCGGCTTGTTTAATCGGGCGAGAATCTCCCTGCACCCATTTGAGGATGCCAGAGGCAGTAAAAAACCGTCCTTGAAAATGCCAGGATGTTAAGGTTTCGGCAGAAATTACGATCGACTCTTGAAATCGTTCAAGATCATCGGCATGGATTTTTGAGATCAAAACTTGGGCATCTCTCATAATGTCTGCTGCTAGCAGTTCATAGAGTTCGTAACAAACAGGACTTATATAAGTAAATGACTGCTTTCCGATCGGTGAAAGTTGGAATTGATAAATAGCACCCGGAACATTTTCTGCTAGCAGTTGGAACCGCGCTTCACTGGTTTGCACATTGGCATAGAGGCGAGCGTTTTCTAGGGAAATAGCCGCTTGGGCACAGAGGAAGTTGAGGATGAGAATGCGATCGCTCGTAAATACCCCAGCCGTCGAGCGATTGTTCAGATACAAAATCCCGCGCAAATGTCCTCGATCGAGAATCGGCAAACACAACAAACTCTTAGATTGTTGCTGCTTCAAATACTCACCAATCACTGGTAAATCAGTTTTTAGGTTATCAATAACCACTACTTCTTGGGTGTTTTTGACATACTGAATTAGTTTGAGGGGAAGATTGGGATTGTTCTCTAGCGGTTCCGAGCAAAGTTCCGTTTTTTGCAGTGTAGCAATCGCTTGAACTTGCCATTGCCCTTCGCCATTGGGCAAAATTAATACACAGCAGTCTGCTCCTGAGTGTTGTAGAATAATTTGGGTAAGTTGGTGCAGCAATTCATCGAGTTGAATCGTGCTAGAAAGGCTCTGGGATGCTTTGATAACGGCGGCAAAATCCAGGGCATTATTAATACTGGTAGTAGAAGAGCGGCTGGTTTGTGTAGAGCTGTGAATAGAGAAATTTGAGGTAGTGATTGAGGCTAATGTTTCCAGGGGATTTAGGGTTTGTGCTGCTTGTTGCAAAATTGGGCGCAGCAAATCAGGATAGCGTTGCTCTAAATCGTCAATTTTAGCTTTGGCTCCCCAATGGGCATAGCAATAGTAGGCTGCTTGCATATAAACTGCGGCAATTTTGTCTTTGCCCCAGTCGAGATAGAACTTAGCTGCAAGTTCGTTGGCTAAGGCTTCTTCTTGGATGTATCTGTTTTTCTTGGCTCCAGAAATAGCCTTGTCATAAAACTCGATCGCATCTACTTTGTTGCCCAAAAACCGACAGCGCTCCGCTTCAACCAAATGCCATTTGTGTAGATGATTCATAGGAGCAAATTGTGCCCAGTTCTGGATTTTTTCCTGGTTGGCTGTGACTCTTGCTAACCGGGCTGCTGGTTCTGGGCTTTGCGGATCGTCGTTGGTTGCGATCGACAGATGCACCAGCGAATCATAGAAAAACAAAACTGGAATCGATTGTGAACTAATACCACCTTGCAAATATTGAGTCGCTAAGTTGAGATTTTCTATAGCTAAATCATGATTTCCAAACAGATAACAAAGAATTACTTTATTAATATAAAGGAAATATAAACCAGTTAAATCGTTAGTGGCAAGCTGGATCGGCACCATTTCTGCTTCACTATAAACTTCACCTTCTAAATGGTGAATGTCTGCTGAATAACCTAACAAATTGAGAATTGATTGCCTAAAAATGTTGAGATAATTGAGCGCTGCATCTTGCTGGATTTTGGTCACGGCTTCACAGTAAAGCTTGAACTTCGGCTCAAGCACAGTCAGATTTTCGCCGACCAAATAGCAATAGTAGCAGTAAACAATGGCAGACCAGGCAGAGTATTCATTATCGCCATTATCTAAGCCACTCTGATAGGATTCCAGTAGCGAATC
>JAYTZD010000470.1:0-2854 GCA_043742065.1 Oscillatoriales bacterium | reverse complement strand
GAATCAATTTTATGAATCCAATTGTCCGATCGCGCGATCGCCTTAATTTCCCCAGTCTGCTAACAGCTTTATGTTTAACCTTAACTCTCGTTAGTTTCACCGGATTAGGCCCGGCCCAGGCTCAAGAACAGCGGCTCAGAACGCTGACAGTTACTGGGCGCGGGATAGCCGCAATTCCGACTACTCAGACTCAAGTGCGTTTAGGTGTTGAGGCGCAGGGGAAAATTGCCGCCGAGGTGCAGCAGGAAGTGGCAAGGCGATCGTCTGCTGTGGTAGAGTTACTGCGATCGCGCCAAGTCGAAAAACTCGAAACAACCGGCATCACCCTCAACCCGACTTATAACTACGAAACTAAGCCGTCACCGCAGATAACTGGATATATTGCTACAAATACTGTCACTTTTCGGATTAATACTGCGTCTGCTGGCACTTTGCTCGATGATGCGGTGAATGCCGGGGCTACACGCATTGATGGTGTGAGTTTTGTCGCGATCGAAAGTGCGATCGCCCAAGCTCAAAAACAAGCACTCAAAACAGCAACCCAAGACGCTCAATCCCAAGCTGATGCAGTCTTAAACGCGCTGAACTTCAAGCGGGGAGAAATTCTCAGCATTCAAGTCAATGGTGCTTCTGCGCCGCCTCCTGTGTACCGACAGATTGAGGCTCGGAATGCTAATGCTAATTTTGGATTATTTCCAACGCCCGTGGTGGGAGGAGAACAGCAGATTGAAGCATCGGTGACTTTGCAAATTAGTTATTGATTGCCGGTTGCATTCTAATTGAACCTAAAATGCCAGATATGTTAGAAACCTGACTTCTTAAATAAGTCAGGTTTCTGGGTATTTTAGTTTATTATATTTATATACTTATTCTGATAGAAGACAGCTTAAATATCAGAATACTATGATATAATTAAATCGGTAAATATCCAACTCAATTTTTATGACGCGATTTATTCACGATCGCTTTGCCAAAGAATACTTGGAAGAACTGCTGTCACCAATCGGGACGGTAAATATCGGCCATGATGTGACTTCTGAAATTCGAGAAATCGATGTTTATTTCATTCCAGGTACTGCAATTCCCGAATACTCAGCCACCCTGGGATTATTGGGAAAAATGGCTAGTACAACTGCAATTTTTGAACCATTTCGCAATCCTGTGAGTGTCGGCGAAGTTATTAGCTGCATGAGTAAGCTATGGGATTTGCGAGGTAAATTGGAACGGCAAGCCAGGAGAGAAAATACTCACTATGATGACGAGCAGTTGCCCAGACTGTGGATTCTAACGCCTACAGCATCGAAACCATTGCTGGACGGTTTTGGCGCGATACCCAACCCTGAGAATTGGGTGAAGGGCGTCTATTTTTTGCCGACGCATTTGAAATCTGCAATTGTGGTAATTCACCAGTTGCCAGAAACTCCAGAAACCATGTGGTTGAGGATTTTAGGCAAAGGAGGAGTGCAGCAGCGGGCGATCGCCGAATTGAACAGTTTAGCAACGGACGATCCGTTACGGATTGTCGCGCTAGAATTACTGTATCGCCTACAATCACATTTAGTAGTCGAAACTCAAGAAGAATTAGAGCCAGAAGAGCGGGAGTTAATTATGGCCATTGCACCACTTTTTCAACAACAAATACAAGCAGCACAGCAAGAAGCTAGAGAACAAGGCAGACAAGCACAACAGCGCTTAATCTTAGAAAATTTTCTGCAAGTACGATTTGGAGAAATTAACTCAAAAATGACTGCTTTCTTATCTCCAATATCAAACCTTCCTGCAGGGGAATTTACGGTGCTGTTGCTGGCAATATCGATGCTGACAGTCGATGAAGCTGGAAGACAACAAGCGGTAAGATTATTAGCAGAAAATGTTTTGAAAATGCGCCAGAGTGAGTTGGGAGATCTTCTGCCTACAGCCCTTACCAATTTACTAGCATTATCTCTGGATGAATTGACATTGTTTGTAGAACAATTGCCTCGATTGTCTGCGGATGAATTGAGAGCAAGGTTGGGATAAAAACCTGGCGGCATATGACTGGTTCGGGTAGCCATCAATTCTACCCGAATTTCCCGCGATCGCGTGAAAGTCATCCGAAAAATTTATGCGCGATCGCCCCCTAAGTTTTAGCGTGACATACAACCAAGTGCCGTATATAATGGAGAGACTAGATAAACCGTATTTTGTATGACTAAAACTACTAAATCGGAACCGTCAGCCCTATTAGAGGCTCGTGTCAGTCCAGAGATTAAAGCCCTTTGGCAAAAAGCCGCTGACTTAGAAGGACGTACCCTAACAGATTTCGTCATCGCCAGCGTTCAAGCAGTCGCTTCCAAAGTTATTGAACAGCACCAAAGACTGAAACTTGACCTTGACGACAGCGAGGCTTTCGTGAATGCCCTCCTGAATCCAACCCAGCCGAATCAAGCTCTCAAAGCAGCAGCTTTGCGTTATAAACAAGTGATGCGCGATGGTACTCATAATTGAACCCCTAGATAGCAGCAGGCATCACAGAGAGCTTTTTTGTTGTGGTCAAGATAGTTTGGATAACTACATTCGCAAACAAGCTTCTCAGGATCTCAAAAAGAAAGTCGCAATCGTATTCGTTTTAGTGGACTCTCCAAACACTAACGTCATTGCCTATTATACGCTTTCTGCCTACACCATTGAACTCACAGATTTGAGTGAATCATTTGCAAAAAAGCTGCCTCGCTATCCCCTTCTACCTGCTACATTGCTCGGTCGTTTGGCAGTTGATCGCACTTACCAAGGTCAACATCTTGGCGAGTTGATTCTGATAGATGCTCTCACAAAAGCACTCTTGGCAACTGCACAAGTTGCATCTCTGGCTGTC
>JAYTZD010000469.1:0-11363 GCA_043742065.1 Oscillatoriales bacterium | reverse complement strand
GCAATAATCGTTATAAACTGGAGAAACGCTTGATTGGTGCGGGTTGCTAAAGCTGACTGGGCGTGAAAACCACAGAAACACACTTGGCACAAATTAATCATCACAAAACCAAATATGGAAGTCCTCTGCTAATAAAAGCAGTCTCTAACTGGGAAGATTAGGCCAACCTGAGCAATCAGGAAGCTTACAGCACTTAATCTAGGCTAAACATAGACCGCTGAGTTAGATTTACAGATTTCTGTAGGTTTTTAGAAGCGGTGCAAATGGAATAGACCGATATGTTCGTGTGAATGGTTATGGAGTTTGCTCACAGCCATCGCTGGCTCATGGTTGTGCTGATGGTGTTCGTCGTGGACGTGTTCGTGAAAGTGTGACATATAGTGCAAGTGTTCGTGTTCGTGGGGCTGGGGCTTGAGGGTGAGTTGTACGATCGCCAGTAGCCCTAAGCCAACCAAGCCGCCGTACAGGAACTCGTCCTCAACAAAGTGGGTTCCCAACCACCCAGCAAGGGGATACGAGATCGCCCACCACAGGTGACTCCAAGCAAAGTGCGCGCCATAGACGCGCCCTTGTAACGCTGTAGGGATGCGGTCTGCAATCAAAGTTTCGGTGGGTAAGTTCACTAAGTTTTGCCCTGCACCGGCGATCGCCCAGAGCACCATCAGGACTGCCAAACTGACGTAGTTGGCGGGCATCAGGGCGAAGGTTATAACTGCTGCACCGATCAGAACTTGTGTTGTACGCGGTATACCTGTATCGATCGCACCCACAGCTAACTGCACAAACAGTCGCACCGATACCAAAAGCTGCCATTACCCAACCGTACTGCACCTCTCCCAATTTGAGCGTTCCCTGAACGTAACCGACTGTGTTGACGAGGATTTGCGCTCCGGCGATCGAGGCGACTAACTGCATCGCCAGGGCGTAGCGAATCGGAGCATCGGTTAACAGACGAGTCGTACCTTCTTTGATGTCTTGCAAGGTTCTCCCCACTGTCCTTGACGGCTGTTGGTTCGACTCGACAGTAAGCTGACCGGGTAAGCTAAAAATCAGGATTGCTGCAACCACAAAGGTGATGGCATCCAAGAAGAAAACCTGCCTTGCTCCGATGAAAGCGGCGACTGCTCCGGCAAGACCGGGGCCGAGTACACTTAGCAATTGGTAAGTGGCGCTAGAAAGGGCGATCGCCTGTGGATAGTCGTTTTTTCCGGTTACTAAGGGGATTGTCGCTTTGTATGTCGGCGTAAAGAAGGCGTTGAAGACGTTGAGCCAGAAAATCAGAGCATAGATTTGCCACACTTGGGTTACGAATGGTAGCAAACTGACGATCGACATTCGGGCCAAGTGGGTGATGACCATGATTTTCTTGCGGTCAAAGCGATCGGCCAAAGCCCCAGCCAGTGGCGACAGCAAGACGAAAGCCGTGACGCGCAGAGTCAAAGCTGTTGATAGCACTAAGCTAGAGTTTTTTCCAGCCAACTCAAAAACCAGGAGGGCTAAACCAACCCAGGTGAGTGCATCTCCTAAAAGACTGGTCGTTTGAGCTGCATAGAGCCTCGCAAACCGGGGGTTTCTGAGGCTGTCAAACAGATGAAAAGTATTCATCTAATTACTTCCTGTTAATCAAATTTTGGGGGATTGCTATCTATTAGTTGCAGGGTGTCCAATTTGAGACTGGCTATAGCCTTTCTCAGATAGATATCGTCACCTATGACACCATGCTTCAAAACTGGGCAAGTCAACGGGCAAAAAGACCCATACTCCTCCTTGGTATCGATCTAACGCGGGGCTATGCGTTGTAGTTCTTTGGCTTGTTCTAAAATTTTCTCGAAGTCTTCTTCGCTCAACCGCTGGATGTAGTTAATTTTGAATTCTTCTAGGAAGTCGCACAGCAAGAGTTGTATTTCTTGCCAGGTTTGCTGCTGTTGCAATTCGGCTCCTAAAGCTTGCCCGAAATGTTGGACTAGCTGGCTTGAGAGTTTGGTTCCTACGGGGTCTTCGCTGGCGATTTTAAAGGCTTCGTAGGCATCTTGGGGGCCGAGGGTGACTAATTTGGATAGTTCTGCAACTAATTGCTCTGCTAGCTGTGCGGGCAGGTTTCCCAATCCGGGTACTTGCTGGAATCCTTGATAGAGGGGGGATTGTTTGAGAAACATTTCTATATTGTAACGGAGCAGAGCTTCTAGGTCTGGCTGAAGCTGAGGAAGGACTTTATAGACAGTGATTTGAACTAAATGGGTGGCAATTGCCTCTATTTCATTGATATTATTAATGTCTAAATATCGCTGTTTTTGAGATTGGAAAAGTTGCTTTGCTAATTCCCCACTGCTAATTGATTGTTGCATCTGGTTGATGAGCTGAATTACTACTACCTCGGTCAATTCTTGGGCGAAGTTGGCGACGAAACCCCGGCTGATTTGGGTGCGTATGGGTTGGAGATCCGGCATTTTGGCTTGGTGGATGCGAATTGTGACTGGTAATACTCGCAACAGACGCCAGAATGGGAGGATCAGGAAGATGTCGTACCACCGCCAAAGCATGGCTGCTCGCCAAGTGACGCTGCGATGGCGACGACTGATGAAGTAGGTGCGGGCTAGAAATTCGATCGCAAATATGACAATAAATGGCAGGTCGATTTGCCAGAAGTTGTCGGTAAATTCGCTGTTTTCTCCGATCGCACGGTAATAGTTGGTGGCGATTAATGGCTTGATTTTGCTGTCAAACCAATTTATTTCTTGTTGCCAACCTTGTCTGGTTAAATAGTCTTGGCTCCAGAAGGTTTTGAATGATTGTTTGGCGGAGTCTTGGGGGTTAGGAGCGCGATCGCGCAGCCGGTCTTTGATTTTTTCGAGGGTACCGCTTTTTGATGCTACTCGAAACGGATCTTCATCGATCATTTTCGCGCTCAGATTGTCTAGTTCCTGCAATTTAGCTGCCACTTGGGCAGAGGGCAAGCCTGTTTGCACTACTTGAGTTTTTAATTCTTCTAAGGTTTCTAAATATTTTTGGGTATCCCGGTGGGGTTTAATTCCTTTTAATGGATCATAGGCTTGGGTGAGGAGTGGCAGTTGCCGTTGGTAGAAATCTCGCCAGGGAACATAAGTTATATCAAATAATACTAGGCTTAAATTTCCGATGGCTACCAAGGCCATGAACCGCTCGAACCACGATATTTTAGCAGATTCTTTGCGGGGATTAGAATTTTGAGAGGGCTGAATTTTTAGTGTCATTTGATTTGGGATTTGGGATTGCAAATTTGGAATTTTTCCCATGACTGAGCTGAAAGTATGCAAGGGCAGACAGTGCCGTTTGCTGTAAATAATAAGTAGGTCGCTCTAATTAA
Source organism: Oscillatoriales bacterium (assembly GCA_043742065.1). Lineage (GTDB taxonomy): Bacteria > Cyanobacteriota > Cyanobacteriia > Cyanobacteriales > Microcoleaceae > Microcoleus. The sequence continues at coordinate 8,020 of JAYTZD010000469.1, read as the reverse complement.
ATTTGAAATACTCACCGGGAATCACAGCCACAGTGATTCTTGACGCTTCATCGGGTTCTGCTACCGAAGTAGTCTGACAATCCCTCTGCGCCCGTTTATAGTCGTGGCGATTCCCCATCCCGACTTTTTCTATATTCTTAGAAGCGTTTTCATCTCTATCTTGCTCAATGCCACAACTCAAACAAACCACTGAGCGAATAGATAGATCAATTTTCCCCCATTTAAAGCCACAGTCCGCACAAACTTGGCTAGTAGGTTCCCATCGATTAATTACTTTGAATTCCCTGCCAAACTTCTCGGATTTAGCTTCACAGAGAGTCCGAAATTCTCTCCATCCTTGCTGGCTAATTGCCCTAGAAAGTTTCCGATTCTTGACCATGCCCGACACGTTCAAATCTTCCAAAATAATCACTTGGTTTTCGTTGACTATTTTGGTTGACAGTTTGTGCAGAAAATCTTTGCGGGTATCCGAAATTCGATTGTGTAGTTTGGCAATCTTGATTCGAGTTACATTCCTTCTCTTGGAATCTTTTGGCTGACGGGCCCCTTTGCGTTGCAGTTTGCGAACTTTTCGGTCTAACTTCTTGTAGCTAGGGCTTTCAGCTTTTTCGCCATTGCTCATCACTGCAAAAGTTTTAATTCCCAAATCAATCCCGATACTTGGATTCCTAGCCTCGGATTGAATTGGTTGAACTTCTACAACAAAACTTAGGAAATAACGGTTTGCACAATCTTTAATTACTGTGACAGAGCTAGGTTGAGACGGGAGGCTTCTCGACCATATTGGGTTGACAATACCAATCTTGGCTAAATAGACGCCGCCATTCTTAAGAGAAAAGCCTCCAATTCTAAATCGCGCAGATTGACTGTTTGTTTTTTTCTTGAATTTAGGATACCCAACTTTGCGACCCTTCCGCTTTCCTTTGCAGGAGTTGAAAAAGTTCTTAAAGGCTATTTCTAAGTCGGCTACAGATTGCTGCAAAGGAACACATGACACATCCGCTAGCCAAGCTCTTTCTTCGGTTTGCTTTGCTTGAGTGATTACTACTTTCTGAAGTTCAGTGGATTTTGGCTTTTTCTCAGACTGTTTACAGAGAGCTAGAGCATCATTCCAAACTACCCGTACACAACCAAATAACTGAGCCAAGCTCTGTCGCTGTTGGTCGGTCGGATAGAATCTGTATTGATACCTTGCTTTCATTTGTCTGGCTATTTACTTGCTCTATTATACTATGCTTTGCTACTAGAATCAGGAGTGATTAAAGCCGTCCTAAAAGGACGGGGCTTGTATCCCAACTTCTCGGTCAAAAGCTATTACTATTGATTTAAGTATATTACAATCGTCAAATCCAGCCATACCAGATTCCCGACTTATTTAAGAAGTGTGGGATCTAGCAGCGATCGTGTTTTACGTTTAATTAAGTTGGTATAATTTACGGACAAACCCACTTTCTCGACGTAATTCCGTAATTTTAGGTCGAGAATGAGAACGATAAACCGGGTTTTTCTGGTTGATAGTGGGTTCAGCACTGTTGATTACGGAAATGAACGGGATGTCGAAAGCGAGCGAGACTTTAGTCCGCTTGATGCAAGCGACACTCTTAGACGTCAGTCCCCTTGGTCTTTCTTGATCGAGAAACTGGGTTTTAGACCCCGTTCTTTTGGAGGGCTTTTCTTGATTTTGGCTACAGCGCATTTTTGCCATCAGGTGCAGATTAATATATAATCAGAATCACCAGCCAATTTTAGCATAAGTGATGAAAGTAAAGCATTTCGATTATATTATCTTAATTGACGAAAATAAAACACTACTCAATCAGCGTGGATCCTAGTCATGCTCGAAAACGTCTGACAGGGCAATTTGTGAAAGCCCTGCGTGTTCATGGCGGGGATGAAATGCCGTTTTGATAGCCTATGAAAAATTGAGCATTAAAAATTTTGTTCACCTGATTCTTAATATATGAGCTACTGCCTTAATCTCGATTGCCCAAAAGACAAGCGTCAGAACCCACCGGGCACGAAGTATTGTCTTAATTGTGGTTCAAAGTTGTTGCTGAAAGACCTTTATGCGGCAACTGAACCGCTGCGCGATGGGGGATTTGGCAGAACGTTTCGAGCTGTTAATCATGGGAAGTTTGAGGAGCTGTGCGTAATCAAACAGTTATCTCCACCACAGGAGTTTCAGCGGAAGCCTAGTCATTTTAAAAAGTATGTCCGATTGTTTGAACAAGAGGCAAGACGGCTCTATGAACTAAAACATTCACAGATTCCTCAGTTAATTTCTTATTTTGAGGAAGATGGGCGTTTGTATTTGGTACAAGAGTTTATTGATGGCAATAATTTAAAGGATGAGTTAGATAAGTACGGTGCTTATAGCGAAATTAAGACTAGAGAACTGCTGTTAGATTTGTTGCCTTTGCTGAATTTTGTCCATGAGCGTAATGTAATTCACCGAGATATTAAGCCGGAAAATGTGATCCGCCGCAATCGCGATCGCCGATTGGTGCTGATCGATTTTGGGGTTTCTAAACAGGTAGTAGCTGCTGCTCCTACTCAAGCCGGAACTAAGTTGGGAACTCCCGGCTATGCGGCTTTAGAACAGCGGCATGGTAAGGCTGTTCCGGCTAGCGATCTTTACAGTTTGGGGGTGACTTGCATTCGATTGCTGACTGCTGTGATGCCTTATTTGGATATCTATGGGGACATTCATGATGACCTTTATGACCCGCTGGAAGGTCGTTGGCTGTGGAGGGAGGCTTTGCCTAAAGGCACAAAAATTAGCCAGGATTTAGGTCGGATATTGGATAAGTTGATTCAGGAGTATGTTAAAGACCGCTACAAGTCTGCTCTGGAAGTTTTAGATGTTTTAAAACCTACTTCGGCGAGTGTTATACCATCGATACTTAACTCGCAGCAGGTGACAGTTATTAGTTCTTCTATACCGACTCAACCTGTTACTAAAACTCCGCTAGTTTCTGTGAATTTAGAGTCAGAAAAAGGGATTAATTATGCTTTGTTGGAACAACTGCTCGTCGCTCAAAATTGGCGAGGTGCTGATGAGGAAACTTCTGTGAAAATGTTGGAGGTGATGGATCAAGGTTCCAGAGGTTATTTAAGTGAGGAAGATATTAGGAAGTTTCCGGCTAAGGATTTACAGACTATCGATCAACTGTGGGTGCATCACAGTCATCGCAGGTTTGGTTTTTCTGTGCAAAAGGGTTTGTGGCTAAAGTCGGGGGGGAAGCCGGGAGTTTATGATGCTACTGTTTGGGAAAAGTTTGGCGATCGCGTGGGCTGGCGGGTTAACGATCAATGGGTATACTGTTCTGAGATAAATTTTACTTCTAAGGCAATGCCTGGACATTTGCCGGGAGGGACTGTTTTTGGGTGGGAAGGTGGGGTTTTGTGCGGTGTTTTGGGTTTGGGTGGGATTTGGTTTCTGATGTCCCGGCGAGATGTGTAATTATTAGTTATTGGTTATTTGTTATTAGTAATGTTCAATAATTCTTGTTCTGTAAAGTAGGGAACAAAAATCAAAAGGTAAGATATAATCACAAACTATTTTTTTGTGATATGTTTTGAGAGAAGGGCAAGTTTACGAAGTCAAAAGCCAGTCCTCAGCCCTGTCCAAGCGTGGTTGACTGGCTTTGGTTCCCATTGAAAAAGGAGGTATATCTATTATGCTGCAAGAAAAATGTCTTAAGCCGTGGACTATAGTTCGATCGCTTCCGAATTTGGACAAGGTGATTGTAGGTCAGTTTCGGAGTTGGTCTGATGCGGACGGTCACTTACAAATTCTCAAGCGGATGGTTCCGGCTGACAGGTTGACTGTTGTGTTTGACCCAGTAGTTCCAGCGTGATGTGATTGCTAAATTGATTTGGTGCTATCCAGCGAACCTAAGACAAAAATTACCCCATAAATGGGACTATTTTTTGGGAGATGGCATTTTTCTTAAAAACCGGAATTGTTAGGATTTCAGATGTGGGTGACTTACAATTGCCCACATTTGTCCAATAATTTATTGCTGTAAACAGGTATATGTAAGTGTATTGAAAAGAAAAGGTTAAAATAAAAGAAATTATACAATTTCGGAGCTAATATTTGATACTTGCACCAGTGCGCGATCGCGTCCTCACTTGGCTCTCAGAGCGTGTTCCTGCTGCTCGGATCACACATATTTTAGGAGTCGAGCAATCTGCGGGTGATTTGGCTCGCATTTACGGGCTGGATGAGGCTAAAGCCCGATCGGCTGGATTGTTGCACGATTTGGCAAAATACTTTAAACCTCAACTGCTTCTGCAAATGGCAAAGACGGAAGGTTTAGAGCTAGACTCAGTGTTAGTCGCGCACCCGCACTTGCTACACGCAGATGCCAGCGCGATCGTCGCCAGAGATGAGTTCGGGGTGGTCGATCGAGAAATATTGGATGCGATCGCCAATCATACCCTCGGCAAACCAAACATGAGTCAGCTCAGTTGTACGGTATTTATAGCAGATACTATAGAACCGAGTCGTGGCAATACTGCCGAACTAGAAGCACTGCGCGAGGTCAGCGTGCAAAGTCTTTATGCAGCCGTCTGGCAAGTGAGTGATTATTCTCTGAAATATTTGCTAGCAACTCGCTGCTACATCCACCCGCGCACCGTACTTACCCGCAATTGGGCGCTGCAAATGGCCCGCAAATCGCCAGAAACAGAAAATTTGATACGGGAGTCGATCGAACAAATCACAAGTTAAAAGTCACAATTATCTCAAAACACGACTCCCAGAAGACAGTTTAATGCTCAAAGGTAACAATCAATGTACGCAGTCCCAAAAGATGTGTACCAGTTGACAAAATTAACCAAAATCTCTAATTTGTCCCTCCAGATTTTCCCCTAGAAATTGCTTTGTTTTGACTACTGGAGAATGTGAATTTTAGCTTTTTTCTGGCTGCCATTTACGGCCTCAAACTGCCAATAACCGATCGCCGATTGTCCATTAACCCTTACTTAGGAACTTAAACACTGAATGTCAGACATAACTCAACTCGAATATAATTTAACCCAGTCTACAGTGATGCCCGATGCGTCTCCAGATGTCACTCGCCCTCTGGCTTTGACCATTGCCCGTGCAGCCGAAGACCGCAAAGGGAATGAGATTGTATTGCTCCGCGTATCAGAAGTATGCTATCTGGCAGATTACTTTGTGATCGTCACCGGATTTTCCAACGTGCAGGTACGAGCAATTTCCCAGGCGATCGCCGACCAAGTAGAAGAAGAGTGGCAACGCCTACCATTGCGTACAGAAGGTCAATCAGACGCTAGTTGGATAGTGATGGACTACGGCGATGCGATCGTCCACGTCTTGAAACCCCAAGAGCGTGAGTTCTACAATCTAGAAGCGTTTTGGGGACACGCCGAACGCATTGACTTTTCTGTCGCGCCCATAGGATAGCTAATGTGAAAAACTCTTCTGTTTCGATTTGTCCTGTTCCCCAAGAACAACGACCGATCAATGAATACCAAGAACTGAAAGAATCCTGGTTTTTTAGCTGGGGAACTCTCACTTTGCCGCAGTATTTAGCAAAACTTGGTTGGGTGTGGGGTTGGAGTTGCTTGGTCTCCGGGCCACTAGCAGCGGCTAGCTTTGCTCCGGCTAAGTATCCTGTTCAGTTTGCGCTCTGTAGTGCTGCTGGCGCAGGTTTTATTCTAGGATTAGTTTTGCTGCGGCTCTATTTGGGTTGGTTTTATGTGCGATCGCGCTTATCGAAACCCACAGTTGTCTACGAAGAATCCGGCTGGTACGATGGTCAATGCTGGCGAAAAACTCCCGAAGTCATGCTTCAAGACCAGTTGATTGTAAACTATCAGCTAGAACCAATTCTGAAGCTTCTGCGGCAGACATTTTATTGTTTGACGGCATTCCTGATTGCCGAGGCAGTAATTTGGAATTGTTTGTAATCGGCAATTCCAGTAGCATCGGAATTAATATTACCCACAGCCAGGACACGACGAGTGCCCCAGGACACGGCAGTGCCGTGTCCTATATATCCTGACGGCGCAACCGGAATCGATCTAAAATCTAAAATCTAAAATCTAAAATTGATATGACAAGGGGAAAACGAACCCAAGCTCCCGAACTGGAAGTCAGACTGCTGCGCGAAGGTATTGTGGAATCGAAACATCGCGTCCAAGCTGCTGTCTGTGACAACCGTGGCCGCGTTCTGTCCGTTGCTGGCAACTCGGAAACGGCGACCTTTGTCCGTTCTTCGCTCAAGCCTTTTCAAGCTTTGGCGGTGACAGCGACTGGTACCTTAGAACGCTATGAACTGAGCGATCGAGATTTAGCGATTATGTGCAGTTCTCATCAAGGTACGATCGAGCAATCGCGACAGGTGTTTAACATCCTGTGGCGCTGCGACGTTGACCCATCTAAACTGCAATGCCCAATTCCTGAAGGCAAAAAAAGTTCTCTGCAATATAACTGTTCCGGCAAACACGCGGGAATGCTGGCTGTCTGTCAGCAACTTCACTGGCCGCTGGAAACTTATTTGCGGCGCAAACATCCTGTCCAGCAGCTTATTTTGGGTAAGGTGGCTGACTTACTGGCAATGCCTGCGGAAGAATTTATTAGTGCTCGCGACGACTGTGGCGCTCCTACCTATTTATTGCAGTTGGGGCAAATGGCTGCTCTCTACGCTAAGTTGGCCAGTGGCGACAATGTGGATATGGAGCGGATTGTCCGCGCAATGACTCATCACCCGCTCATGGTGGCTGGTGAGGGGAGATTTGATACCGAACTGATGATCTTGACTCAAGGGGAAGTCGTCAGCAAGGCTGGTGCTGAGGGAGTACAGTGCATTGGCCGAGTTGGCGAAGGCATGGGTTTGGCGATTAAGGTGACTGATGGCTCCAAGCGGGCTCAATATGCTGTGGCGATCCATTTGCTCAAGCAGTTGGGGTGGATCACGGCGGCGATCGCGGAAACTCTCTCGGAAACTTACATGACTCTCAGCGAATTCAAACGTTTGGAGGTAGTCGGCGAAGTCTCGATGCTCTAAAAGTGCTGATGGGAAGCCGATTTCAGCAGCCCCTCCCACAATCTCAAAAGTTTTTTTGATTTAGGGGTTGCTATTTTCAGAAAGATGTGTTTATATAAGGACATGGAGAAAGCGACGCGGGATAGAGCAGCCTGGTAGCTCGTCGGGCTCATAACCCGAAGGTCAGCGGTTCAAATCCGCTTCCCGCCACCAAATTAAATGAAACAAGCCTCGGTAAACCAAAAGTTGCCGGGGCTTGTTTTATGGGATTATTTGATTCCATCTTTTAGAGTTCTCGACAGGTTGCAAGAAATTAGGAGACGGCAATGCCGTTTCCCTACAAGATTATTTTGGGTAGGGACACGGCACTGCCTTGGACTCTAGATAATTCCGGTTATACCGGAATTGCTCTTAAATTGCCAATTGTTAAATCGGCTGGCCTTGAAGCCAATCAAAAATCAGGTTGAGTTGTTCTAGCGTAACCAAGCCGTACTGCCACAGAATCATCGGCAATTGGCTGGTGTCTTGTTCGCCGTGTCGGAGAGCCACTGCAATCGCCGAAGTTGAAATTGCCAATTCTCTCTGCAAATAATCGATCAGTTGAGCCTTTCCCATCACCTTCACCGCCAGTTTTGTGCGCTTTTCTCAGGATATGTAGCTAATCGGGCTGAATCAGAACTCTAATAGTGCTGATTGTCCGTTGAGCGGGGAGAGTTTGGTGTGATGGGAAGTGGCGATAAATTGTGATAAAAATTGTTAAAAAATGCGATCGCGATCACAATCTATCCATTAAAAATTCCTACAATCCTAGCTGAATCTGAACTCCGGCTCCTGTCCCGCTGTCACTTGGTCTCAGAGGTAAAGGATTTCCTTGACGCTGGGCGTCCGAAGGATTGGTGTTGACACTCCTCGACCTTAAGGTACGAGGATTCTTGGGCTGAATCTTGCCTCCATCGACAATGCCGATCTTGGTCTTACAGTTTCATGCTAGCCTGACT
>JAYTZD010000468.1:0-1292 GCA_043742065.1 Oscillatoriales bacterium | reverse complement strand
CTACTCGGCGTCACATCTCGTCAACAAGCTCAACTCAAGTTAATATTTGTAACATTACACTAGGCAAATAAAAAAGTAAACTAACAAACGCTATCAGTTTTGGTTATGCTGTCGTTAGTCACATCTCAACAAACCCGAAAATGGCCTCAAAAGAAGACTTATTTACCGAAGCCGCCAAAAACTGGGACTTAGAAAGGCTCTACCAAGCTTTCGCAGAAGCTAAACGGCAAATCTCACCCCGATCGCGCCGGGGACTCACAGAAACCGAAAAACTCTACCTCAGAGGATTGCTTTCCGGTTGCAGTCCCGCCGAAATTGCCCGCCAACTCTTTCAGACTTCCAAAAGTGCAGAGGTTTATCTATGTAAAACTTTATACCAATATGTGAAAAGACTCGCAGATTTACCTAACGAACCTGTAGGAAATTGGCGCAATATTTGCGATCGGCTACAGGAAGCCGGATATCAAAGTCAGTCTTCTCCTGAATTTAAACTAAATAATTCTATACCTACAGAAGCATTAGTAAAAATAGTTGGTATAGGTGTGATTGAGAAAAATACAATATCAATTGATATTAATATTCGACTAGAATTCCCCTCAACTTCAGAAACTCCGAAAACCGAAGACTTGGATCAAAAAGACTAGATGTGCGATGCCCCTATACTAACTAATTTAACTAAAGTGCGATTCGCCTAATCTGAGCTAACGCTTCTTCTCCTGGAATTGGCTCAACCATACCGCTTCGGATTTCATCGCGACGCTGCTTAGCTTCCGCAGTCCACAAATTTTGAACTGTTCCGTCTATATCAAATTCAAGACTCTCAACTAGCCTCTCTGCTAACTGCACTCTCAACGCATTTGGCAAAGATAAAGCTTGTTTCATCAGTTGCTCGATCGATAGCATAATTACATCCCAAACTAAAATCGCTAAATATTTAAGTTGAAAAGGAAGCACATTGTACAATCTTGTTTGATTATAGCCGATCGCCTTTTCATTCCCAAAAAGCGATCGCCCTTGCGACAAGATACTTAAGTGCGATCGCGCACAACCTAAGCAACACCATAGCTTGTAAACTGCCTTGCATAGGGAGGTTGAAGCCCCAAAACAATATTCAGCTATCGCTGCTTGCGGCAAAGCACGAGAGAAAAATGATCGCCTCTAACCTAAACCACAGACACCTAATCTTCATCCCGTGTCCAATTAATCGGGCCAAAATCATCAGGAACCTCATCAAAAGATTGAATTTGCAATAGCCGCATCATAACTTTCCACTGACGAGGTGTTGGTTTCGC
>JAYTZD010000467.1:0-2860 GCA_043742065.1 Oscillatoriales bacterium | reverse complement strand
TTTTCTGGTTTATCGCCTTTTTGCCGAATGCGCCCTATGTGTTAACAGATATCATCCACCTAATCGAACAGATTAAAGAGGGACAATCGATATGGGTTGTGACTCTAGCTTTGATTCCCCAATATCTAGTGTTTATGATAGCAGGATGTGAGGCTTACGTGCTGTCGGTGATGAGTTTGGGTTACTATTTGATGCAACAGGGTTGGGGGAAATTTGTCCTATTAGCAGAATTAACTATACACGCACTTTCGGCGATCGGTATTTATTTAGGGCGATTTATCCGCTTCAATAGTTGGGATCTCCTGACTAATCCCGATGCCTTAGTTAACACCGTGATGAATGATTTAATTGGGAAACGTCCGGTTGTATTAATGGCTGCAACTTTTGTAGTGATTGCCGTTTTGTATTGGTTAATGAAACAAGTCAGCTTGGGAATTAGCCACCGATTTTATTCGCAGTCGGAGTTTGCGGGCGAAAGTGGTAATTCTTCAGAACCAATTGATGTCAGATTCTAGGGTTTATAGTAGGGAAACGGCAGTGCCGTCTCCTCGTATTAATCTGGGTAGGGAAACGGCACTGCCGTGTCCTCCTCGCGAGCACAATCGATTATTTTGGGGTAGGGAAACGGCACTGCCGTGTCCTCCTCGCGAGCACAATCGATTATTTTGGGGTAGGGAAACGGCAATGCCGTGTCCTCCGTATTAATCTGGCGATAGGTAAAAAATTAGGAGACGGCAATGCCGTGTCTCTACAATTAATTAGGTAAAAAGTTAGGAGACGGCAATGCCGTTTCCCTACAATTAATTAGGTAAAAAGTTAGGAGACGGCAATGCCGTTTCCCTACAATTAATTAGGTAAAAAGTTAGGAGACGGCAATTCCGTTTCCCTACAATTAATCTGGGTAGGGAAACGGCACTGCCGTCTCCTCCTCGCGAGCACTGAGTGCAATTAGATTACTTAACAATGCCCAAAACTGATGCAGATTCAGAACCCATAATTTTACCCAAACTAGGTGCTCTTTGAACCTCTGCAATTTTGGGAATCAGAAGTTGATTCGCATAAATCCGAGGATTATCTTGAGCAATTTGGACATAAGATTCCCGGACTTCTGCATTGACTGCGACAGTCTTAGCATCGTAAACTTGCATCGCCATCTTGGGATAGAAACCAATGCCAACAATCGGGATTAAAAAGCAAAATGCGATCGCCACTTCGCGAGGTTGAGCATCAATAAACGGTGCATCACCAGGCAAAACGCAACTATTACCAAAACAAACTGCTTCATCCATATTGTCTCTCTGATTCTGCAAATTTAGATCCTCAAGATCGCAAGCAGCTAATGTGCCACAGTTATAGAATAGCTGGCGCAGCATCGAGAGTAGATAAATCGGTGTCAAAATCACTCCAACCGCTGCGAGTAACACAATCACTGCGCGGAAAGAATCGCTGTAGATATCGCTAGTTGCGACACCCACAAATACCGAGAGTTCGCTAGCAAAACCACTCATACCAGGAAGTGCTAAGGAAGCCAAAGCACCTGCTGTAAACAAGGCAAACACTTTGGGCATGACTTTGCCAATTTCGCCCATTTCATCCATAACCATTGTATGGGTGCGATCGTAAGTAACGCCAGCCAGGAAAAACAATACTGAGGCGATTAAACCGTGGGAAATCATTTGCAAAAGTGCACCATTGATTCCCAAATCCGTGAAGGAAGCAATACCCAACAACACGAATCCCATGTGAGAAATCGACGAATTCGCTAGGCGGCGCTTCATGTTCGATTGGCCGAAGGAATTGAGCGCGCCGTAGATAATATTGACTACGCCGAGCACCATCATAATCGGTGCAAAGTAAACGTGTGCTTTGGGCAGAAGTTCTAGGTTGAGACGAATCAGTCCGTATCCACCCATTTTCAACAGCACACCAGCCAGAATCATCGACACGGGAGAAGATGCTTCACCGTGGGCATCTGGTAGCCAAGTGTGGAAGGGGAAAATCGCCAGTTTGACGCCGAAAGCAATGAACAATCCCGCATAAAGCAGTAATTCTAAACCCAGTGGGTAGTCTTTCAAGCCGAGTTCTACCATGTCGAAGGTGGGAGTACCTCCGCCGTAGAATCCCATTGCTAAAGCAGCTATTAGAATAAAAATTGAAGCGCCTGCGGTATAAATCAAGAATTTGGTAGCTGCGTAGCGACGGTTTTGCCCGCCCCAAATTGAGATTAGCAGGTAAACCGGAATTAGTTCTAGTTCCCAGACAATGAACAGCAGCATGATGTCTTGGGCGACGAAGACTCCTATTTGTGCGGAGTACATCATTAGCATCAAGAAGTAGAAAAGTCTTGGTTTGCGATCGACTTCCCAGGCTGCAAAGATTGATAGCGTCGTCACCAGTCCGGTCAACAGTACCAGTGGCACTGACAATCCGTCAACTGAAACAGACCAGTTGAGGCCTAAAGAAGGTATCCAGGGATATTGCTCTACGATTTGGAAAGTGGAGATGCTGGGATCGTAATGAGTCCAAAACACCCAACACATCAATACAAAATCTGCAATGCCTACACCCAGGGCGTACCACCGGATTGTTTTGCCGTTTGTATCGGGCAAAAAAGGGATGGCGACAGAAGCTACAAGGGGCAACAGGACAATCGCGGTCAGCCAAGGAAATTGATCCGCTATCATGGTAGTGAGAATATATTTAGTGGAAGATAACAAAAATTATAATACTAAATTTAATAAAAATTTAATATTTATCGATAAGTATTTTTTATATCGAGATAGAGGCGAATCTATATATCACAAATTGCTACGCAAGTCAAGCGATTTTAGATTTACGCATATTGATTCTAACTAGATAG
>JAYTZD010000466.1:0-1295 GCA_043742065.1 Oscillatoriales bacterium | reverse complement strand
ACTGCCGTCTCCTCTATATTATTCCGGTGTTACCGGAATTGATATAAATCCTAAATCTATTGTAAAGAAACTTTGATTGAGGGCTTGATTGGTCTGTTTGCAACTACTAGAATTCGGTAAACTCCGGATTCTGGCAGTTGAGCGAAAGTTTGACCTTCCCCTTGATCGAGGAGTGTTCCTGACGGAGATTCGATCGCGACGTCTACATTTTTGTTGCTAGCAGTGACTGTCATCGTCTGTCCCCGCTTACCCTGAACTGTCAGGGGCTGGACTTGGTAGCCGGACATTTTTAGTTTAACTCTACCTTCTGTTTGGCCGAATGCGATCGGAATTACGCGATCGGGCCGATAAGTCCATTTGGCGTTAAAATCCCGTTCCAAGACGAAACTACTTGTTTCACCTTTGGGGACGACTCGCACTCGATAAATGCCTGACTCCGGTAACTTACCTACCCATTGATTATCTCTTTTGTCAATCACTCCCATATTTTCGCCGCTGGGAGTGTAGAGTTCGGCGCTCAGTTGTCCAGCCCACAAAGAAAGTGTGAGTTCTCGTCCTTTGATGCCTTCAAAAATATAGGTGGTGGACTGCTTAATTGTCTCTCGAATTTCCGAGGTTGACATCGACTTGATTGGTTCAAGTTGTGGGGCTGCGTTATTGGTAGTGGGTTTGTTAATGGTTGCTGGAATTTCCGAGGTGGCTACGGTATTAATTGTTTCAATTTTTGTGGCTACGACATCATTGGTTGGTTGATTCGTGATGGATTTGTTAATTATTTTTTCAATTTGGGGGGGTGATATTTGGTCGATTGCTTCATTCTTGGGAGCTACGGGGGTGGCAAATGCTGTTTTTGCCATCATCATTAGTAGCATTCCAGTCAGTAAAATTAGTTTTTTCATGTCGTGTTTCTCAAGGTAGTGAGTTGTATATGGTTACTTATGCTTCCTGTTAATACCGGATTAAATGCTACGATCGCGATCGGGCGACAGGAACATTTCGGCAAATATTAGTATACTCTTTGTCAACATCAAAAACAGGGCAATCAAAAACTCCTCAGTAGGGTGCGTCAGTCCTCAGCGTTGACCCCCCTCAAGCAGCTTGTTTCTGATTCAAACGTTCCATCATTCTCAATAACGGGCAAGATGCCCGCTCCACAAAGAGTTAGTTTTCTGGTGGGGTGGGCGGAGAACCCGCCCGTTACGGTGAATCGTGCCTAGACATTTGAGAGGATTTTTAAGTACGATCGCACCGTCTCAGATAAGCCCATTTCTAGCGCCTCAGCAATTAAAGCATGA
>JAYTZD010000465.1:0-11399 GCA_043742065.1 Oscillatoriales bacterium | reverse complement strand
AAAGTGCTAAAAAAGTGGCGACGGGAGAACATAAATTTAGAAGTAGAATTGTACTTAACACAAGTTAACTCTTTTCTGATTAAATAGGTAAGGGCAATTCGTGGATTGTTCCTAGATTGTTCCGAAAAGCCAAATATCACTCACTAAAATAGAAATTTACTTATGGCCGCTGCACTCCCGTTAACAGGTAAAGCTACAGTAGTACAGGTAATTAACGGTCAACCCGTTACGATCGAAGTTGATGGCACTAATGCCCCAATTACTGCTGGCAATTTTGTTGACTTAGTTGAACGTGGCGTTTATAACGGGGTGATGTTTCACCGAGTTGTACGTCAACCCGATCCTTTTGTGGTGCAAGGGGGAGACCCGCGCAGCAGAGATGCGACAATTCCAGCCAGTGCATTGGGAACGGGTAATTTTGTTGACCCGGATACCAATCAGGCTCGTTTTATTCCTTTGGAAATTAAGCCACAAGGAGCCGCGCAACCTGTTTATAACCAAGTAGTAACACAGATACCGCAGTTGAAGCACACTGTCGGGGCTGTGGCTATGGCTCGTTCTAATGCTTTGGGTTCGGCTTCTTCACAGTTCTATTTTGCTTTAAGAGATTTGGAGTTTTTGGATGGCAATTATGCTGTTTTTGGCTACGTTACTCAAGGTTTTGATACGGTGAATGCGGTGCAGCAGGGCGATCGCATTTCGAGTGCAAAAGTTGTTCAAGGAATTGTCCCCAGCCGGATTTCTAGCGTGATTAGCGATGTTAATTTGCTCAACAATTTCATCAATACTACTAATCTTGTAAGTCTACCTTTGCGATCGCTCAAATTAGGCAACACCCCCAACAATTATCAAGTCACTTCCCAAGACTCTCAACAAAATCCTAGTGGTGTACTGGGAGGTAGTGGAGGCGATCGCATAACTGGCTCACCAACCAATGATGCAATTAATGGTAGCCAAGGCAATGATACCATCAGTGGGGAAGTTGGCGATGACTTTTTGCGAGGTGGCAAAGGTAACGACTTAATTACGGGCGGTGTTGGCAACGATATCCTGATTGGCAATTTGGGCGACGATAATCTCGACGGCGGCGCTGGTAACGACTTTTTGCGAGGCGGCAAAGGAAATGATGTTTTAACTGGTGGTGATGGCAATGATGTTTTAGTTAATGATGATGGCAATGACACTCTCACTGGCGGTAGCGGTGCAGACACTTTTGTTGTAAGTACCTCGGACATAACTACGCTGTTGATCCAGGATAACAACGATATAATCCTTGATTTTAAACCAGAAGAGGGCGATCGCATTGGCATTAGTGCCAGCAATTTATCAAACGTTTCATTTACGGCATCTGGAAACAATACGATCATTCCATTGGTAGGTGGTGGAAGGGTTGTGGTTCAAAATGTCCTCCCCGCAGTAGTTCAAAATGCTACTTTTGCAATTACTGCTAGTAATTCTTCCCCGTTTGATGGCTTGCTACCAGGAGATCCCATATTAAGAATTGGCTAATTTTGCCACAAGTAGCTCCCGGACTTCTTGAAACAGTCCGGGATTTGAGTACATTCATTACCATAGGTGTTTAATTTTAGCAACTGCATCGTAATGATCTTCTATTTTACCCTGCTGTTTAAACAGTTCTGATGCTTTCTGAAAATCCTCAAATCCCTCTTGAACATTGTTCAACTTGTATTTAGTGATTCCCCGGTTAAAATAAGCTTTGCCAAAGTCAGGGTTGATGCGAATAGCTGAATCAAAATCAGCGATTGCTGCCACTAAATCATTCATTCTTAAGTAGATAGTGCCACGTTTGAAGTAGGTTTGGGCTAAATTTGAGTTGAGTAACAAAGCTGAGTTATAATCGGCGATCGCTCCAGCATAGTCTTCTAAACGAGCCAGCATAAATCCCCGATTGTTGTAATACTTATATCTGTAAGGATTGATATTAATTGCTGCCGTTAAATCGCCTAATGCCAATTTTTTATAGCCTAATTTGTAACGAGTAATTCCTCTATCGTTGTAAGCTGGAGCGAAACAAGGATTAATTCTGATAGCGGAACTAAAATTTTTCACTGCACTATTCAAGTCGGTTTCTTCCAAGCTTTTTAGACCCTGAAGGTAAAAGTTTTTGGCGCTGATATTTAAAATAGTCTCTTGTTTGAAATCAACTCGATTTTCAGATAATACTGTTCCCACAATATTAGTTAATCCCAAAAAGTCCATCGAATTCAAAATAGTTGTGACAATTAATTTGCTGGGAAGGATGGGGATAGTAGGCATAGGAAAAAGCTATAATTTAACTGTATGCTACTATTTTATTCCATTGTTTAGGCACTGCCAGTGATATTGATACTGTCGTAACGTGATTGTTTTGATCGGATTCGGTGATGGTTGGACATTCACTTGTGTGAGCAGATTTGGGCTTGGTTAGTGAGCTAGATCACACACAACTCAGGGGACTTCGCCCAAAACCTCTCAAGTCTCGTATTTTCAGGTGATATCGTTTAAGTGCATTTCAATTTTGTCAGGGCGAAGCATTCCGACAGTAAATCTGTGGTGATCACTAATAAATTGTCTGTCGGAATGCTTCGCCCCTACGAATATATTTGCAAAAATGAGATAAATTCCGTAAAATTGCTGATGAAAGTTACCGATTATTTGCTATGATCTAATTATAGGTCAAAAATATATTGCTCAAAATACGGTCAATGAAAATAGTTTTGAAGTTAAAAAAAATAGCGGTGACAGTATTAGCGATCGCATTCTTCACTCTTTATTTGACTCCTCCTGTTATGGCGGCAAATAGTAGGGATGTGAGTCAAATATTAAAAAATAATTGGTGCGTCAGCTTTTTATGGAAGCAGTGCAATCTGAGTGGGGTCGATTTGCGAGGGGCGAATCTCCAAGCAGCTAACTTGAGTGGGGCGAATTTGAGTGGTGCTAATTTAGAAGGAGCTAATTTAAAAGATGCTGATCTTTCTGATGCAGATCTTAGTAGTGCCAATTTAGCAAATGCTGATGTTTTTGGCACAAACCTCAGTAAAGCAAATTTGACGGATGTTAATTTTAATCGCACTCGATTGTGGGATGCGAATCTGACTTTGGCAAATTTGACTGGTGCTAATTTACAAGATGCTAATGTGTTATATTCTAGACTTTGGGGTAGCAATCTCACCAAGGCTAATTTAACTGATGCGACGCTACACGGTGCTGATTTACGATATGCCAATTTGGGTAAGAGTAATTTAACAAATGCTGATTTGCAGAGCTTCTTTTCTCGAGGTTCCAAGCAAGTCACAAACTTGAGTAATGCAAATTTAGAAGGCGCTATTTTAACTGGAGCAAATCTGAAAGGTGCGGTATTGAGTGGGGCGATTATGCCTGACGGTTCTATCAATGAAGAAATTGTGATTAATTTAAAGTCAAGTCTGTTTAAATAATGTACATAATTACTCCAAAACCAAAATTATGTTAGAATTTTAAATAGAGTCAGAACAGCACCGAATACTCGCAATGGAAACCCTGCAAACCAAACTTTACGAAATAGCACAATTTGCTAATACTTTAGTCAACACTCAATTGACACACCTCAGTTTAGTTAGCGTCGGAGTCATTTTTTTGGCTGGGTTGTTAACGAGCTTAACTCCTTGTATGCTTTCGATGTTGCCGATCACGATCGGCTATATTGGCGGATACGAAGCAAAAAGCCGTCTTCAAGCTGCTACCCAGTCGGCATGGTTTTCTCTGGGATTGGCGACAACCCTTGCTGGTTTGGGTATTCTAGCGTCATTTGCGGGACAGGTTTATGGCAAAATTGGTGTAGGTTTGCCGATCGCGGTGAGTGTTATCGCTATTTTAATGGGGCTGAATTTGCTGGAAGCTTTGCCTTTGCAAATGCCGTCTTTTGACGCTGTAGGTTGGGTACCGAAGGATTTGCCTGCTGGTGTGCGATCGTACTTATTAGGCTTAACTTTTGGTTTGGTAGCTTCTCCGTGTAGCACTCCGGTTTTAGCTACTCTATTAGCATGGGTTTCCAAGACTGGAGATACTGTTTTAGGTGGTGTATTGTTATTGTTTTATGCTGCTGGTTATGTGGCTCCGCTGATTATAGCTGGTACTTTTACGGCGAGCATTAAAAAGTTGTTAGAATTGCGCCGTTGGTCGAGTTGGATTACGCCTGTTAGTGGTGTTTTATTAGTAGGATTTGGCGTTGTGTCGCTGATTTCGCGCATACTTCCAGCCTAATAGACATCTCCAAAAAAGACAATCTTTAACAGGCAAGATGCCTGTTCCACAATTATGGGAGAGGTCTAATTTAAAAAATGACTCAAGTTCATGTTGCGATCGCGATTTTGTACAAAGATGGCAAGTTTCTCTGTCAGTTGCGGGATGATGTTCCTCATATTAGATATCCGGGACGTTGGGCTTTGTTTGGCGGACACATTGAGCCGGGAGAAACACCGGAAGTTGCTGTGGTGCGGGAATTAGCAGAGGAAATTAGTTATGTTGCTGCAAGTGTGTCTTTTTTTTGTTGCGATGTAGAAGGAGATGTTGTTCGTCATGTTTTTCATTCGCAACTGAGTGTGGATGTCAAGGATTTAGTTTTGCTTGAGGGTTGGGATATGAAGTTGTTGACACCGGAGGAGATTCGGGCTGGAAAATGCTTTTCTGAGCAGTCAGATGATGTGCGATTGTTTGGTGTTGCTCATCAACGTATTTTGTTGAGTTTTATGGAAGAAGGAATAGGGAATAGAGAATAGGGAATAGGGAATAGGGAATAGGGAATAGGGAATAGGGAATAGGGAATAGGGAATAGGTAACAATTGAGATCAGAACTTGGATTAATTGTAGATGTGGAGGACACGGCAGTGCCGTTTCCCTACTTGGATTAATTGTAGGGACACGGCATTGCCGTGTCCTCTATCGTTCCGGTGCTTGATATTACTTAGCTTCAGTCGATCGCCGAGTGTTACGCGATTCGTAGTAAACTCCAGAGCCTGTATCGGAAACAAAGTGACAATCCCAGTAAGAGCGAATAAAGCTCTTCCAAATTGGATCGGTTGACTTGCGATAATAATCGCCCAGCACTGGCTTGATGGCTTCCGTTGCTTCTTTTAAGTGATAGTGCGGGATGCTCAAGAAAATGTGGTGGGCTACGTGGGTGCCGATGTCGTGATGAATGGAGTTAATGATGCCATAATCGCGATCGATCGTCGATAATGCACCTTTGAGGAAATTCCAGTCATCTCCGCGATACCACGGAATATCGGATTCTGTGTGGTGCAGGAATGTTACCAAATCCAGCCACATCACGAATACGACATAGGGAACTAGGTAGAATTTCAGTAAAAACAGCCAGCCAAATTGATAGGTTAGGACGCCTAAAAAGGCTAGCATTGCGACTAAGGATGCGGAACTCGTCAACACGTCCATTTTTTCGGATGGACGGAAAATCGGGCTACCGGGCATGAAGTGAGAACCTTCGCGATCGGGCGATCGACGAAACAGGTAAATTGGATAGGCAAACAACATCAAATAGAAACGTCCTAGCTTCTCGTACCAGGCCATTTCGTTATATTTGGTTTCCGAAACCGGATACCAGCTTTCGTCATTATCCAAGCTACCTGTATTGGCGTGGTGGGTTCTGTGACTGATCCGCCAACCGTGGAAGGGGACGAAAATTGGAGCGTGGGAAAGGTGTCCGATCAGGTTGTTAAGCCATTTGCTTTTGGAGAAGGAACCGTGTCCACAGTCGTGTCCGACTACGAACAATGCCCAAAACATGGTTCCCTGCATCAACCAGAAAATTGGGTAAAAGAGCCAGGAATCAAGGGTGTAGGCGATCGCATATAAGCCTGCGATTATCCCAAGATCCAAAAAGAAGTAAGCCAGGGATTTCCAAGCCGAGGGCTCAAAACAATGGGCTGGAATGGCTGCTTTGACATCTTGAAGAGTAAAAGGTAACTCTTTTGTACGAGAGGATGAGCTTTGAGGGCTCGGTTGATTGAGAACAGTATTTGATTGCACGAAGTTTCCGATTTAAGCTGACTTGAGAAACCGCATTTCGCCTTGTAACAGTCAATCGATTTTAGATTTTAGATTTTAGATTTTAGATTTCTGAAAAAATCTCATGTGTCCGTTGTTGGTGCGAAATGCGACTTTAATCTAAGAACGCACTTCTGGAGGCACTACCTCCAGTCTGCAAATGGCAGAGCTAATTTAATGTAACATTTCTACACACACTCTGACAACGAATTGGGAAATGGGGCATTGGGCATTGGGCATTGGGCATGGGGCATTGGGCATGGGGCATTGGGCATTAGTAGCAATTAACTAATAACTAATGACTAATAACTAATGACTACTGACTAATGACTACTGACTACTGACTACTGACTACTGACTTCCCTTAAGTTGCAGCTTTCTCCAAAATTAGCTTTGCTCGTTTTACCAATTCTGGAATCTGGATCGGATAATCGCCGGTAAAACACGCAGAACAAAAACTGTTCGGATCTTCATTAGTCGCCTTGAGCATTCCTTCCCAACTCAAGAAAGCCAAAGAATCTACCTCAATTTGAGCGGCGATTTCGGCGACAGACTTGGTAGCAGCAATCAATTGATCTTGATTGTCGGTATCGATGCCGTAAAAACATGGATGAGTCACCGGCGGCGAGGAAATTCTCATGTGAACTGCGGTAGCACCCGCATCCCGCAAGGCTTTGACGATTTTGCGGCTGGTAGTGCCTCGCACGATCGAATCATCGATAATAATTACCCGTTTCCCTTCCAACACATCTCGCAGAGGGTTGAGTTTCATGCGGATTCCTGACTCCCGCATTGCCTGAGTTGGCTGAATAAAAGTGCGTCCGACGTAGCGATTTTTAATCAATCCTTCGGCGTAGGGAATGCCGGAAGCTTGAGAAAAGCCGATCGCCGCTGGGATACCAGAATCAGGCACACCAATCACTATATCGGCATCAATCGGAGATTCGGCGGCCAAGTAACGGCCGATTCGTAGTCGATAGCTGTACAAATTTTCACCTTCCATGATGCTATCTGGCCGAGCAAAATAGATCATTTCAAAGATGCAGAGTTTGCGTTTTTGCTGTTGACTCCAGTGGAAGGAAGCCATGCCTTCCTCTGTAATCCAAACTAATTCTCCTGGTTCTACATCCCGCAAAAATTCAGCACCGATAATATCTAAGGCGCAAGTTTCCGATGCCAAAACGTAGCGTACCGGAGTTGTGGGGAGAGTGCCGATGACCAGCGGGCGGACTCCGTGGGGGTCGCGGACGCCCATAACGCCTTGGGGGGTGGCGATCGTCAAACTAAAGGCTCCTTGGCACATGGCAAAGGCGCTGATGGCTGCTTCGAGCCAGTCTTTACCCTTGTCTACCTCGTAGCCGATCGCGACTGCGATCGCCTCTGAATCCGTGGTGCTGACAAACTCGCACTTCCGAGACAACAATACTTCCCGCAATTCTTTGGTATTGACAAGATTCCCGTTATGTGCTAGAGCGAGACTTCCCAAACGAGTTTCGACAACCACAGGCTGAGCATTGATCACCCGCGACGAGCCAGTAGTAGAGTAGCGAGTGTGGCCTATGGCTAAGTTACCGGGCAAGTGACCTAAGTTGGATTCATTAAAGACTTGGGAAACCAGTCCCATTTCTTTGTGCAGGTGTACTTTGTCACCATCAAAGGTGGCAATCCCTGCGGATTCCTGACCTCGGTGCTGTAAGGCATACAGACCAAAATAGGTCAACTTGGCGACATCTTCACCTGGTGCGTAGATACCGAATACGCCGCAAGCTTCTTCGGGCTTATCGGGTTTGCTAGAATGCTCGTCAGCCGCGAAGGAATGGTTGGGAATCATAGATGGGTGCGCTCCAAATGGGAACAGTGGGTTAACGGGAAAGTTTCAGCGGGAAGTTTTGTCTGCGATCGCGTCGCATAACTTAATAATTCCTTAAATATTGCCACGGATTGAACATTAATTTCAAGTTGTTTGGCATTCTGGCTGGGGTGTGGGGCGTTTAGTGCGATCGCCCATATTTCTGATGGTAGCGTTTATTCAGGGCGATCGGGCGATCGGATAACTCCCTATCCCCTTTGTTGATCGGCGATTGAAATCGCTTGTATACAAAAATTGCCAGGTTAGCAAAGGCATCAAATCACTTGATCCTTCACACTGTTCAGGAGTGCTGAGCTTGGGTACAGTCCAATGCAAAGTTTGCTTAGCTAACCGATACGACTAAAATCAAGGTCATTGGATGTTTGGGACTGCCTCGAAAATGCAAGTCATCCCATTTTCACGGGCCGAATTTTTCCGAGTTTGGGTTCAACAGATTCCAGAGTTTGTTCTGGTGTCCACCAGCTTTGAGAGTCGTTGAGCTTAAGTTGAGCCTGATAGCTGGTCGCCAGCGACCATTGCCGTTCTTGAGAACTGTGAGCTAGTCTCGCTCGCGATCGCACTTTTTGACCTGCTTAGTCTAAACTCCAATTCCCTAAACAGCTAGTTAAATCAAGTTTTCCACTCTTCACTCCCGGATTATTAAGTAAGCTTAAGTTAACTTAAATTTTTATTGCACAAACTCGCTAAATCCCGCGAAACAACAAAAAGCGAGTTATGAGAGAAATATAGCTTTTCTCAGGTACTCATGGGCATAGGGCATGGGGCATAGGGCATAGGGCATAGGGCATTGGTGGTTCCTTTTCCCGATCCGATCGGAATACAGAATCAATATTCTTCCTTCTTCCTTCTTCCTTCTTCCTTCTTCCTTCTTCCTTCTTCCTTCTTCCTCAAAACATCATGCAAAAAATCAACTCCCCACCTTTGTTTCGGCGGCAAAAGCGACCCACTTTTTTAGCATTATTCGCGATCGCCCTAGCCGCCGTCTTATTCCTATTTATCCTCCCAGCCCTCACCCAGCAACCAGTCGTGCTCACAATGTTAATGCAGGGGCAAGACATTGTGAACTGGAAGCCCTTCGTCCAAGAATTTGAACAAAAAAACCCAGATATTCGGATTAACCTCATAGAAGGGCCATTTGATAGCAACCTCGTAGAAAATCTTTACACATCAGCCTTTTTGTTAGGCGATTCGCCCTACGACATCATCAACATGGATATTGTCTGGGTTCCCAAATTTGCCGCCGCCGGGTGGATGCTCGATTTGACAAACAAAATTCCTCCCGAACAACTATCAAAATTTATCAAAGGTAACGTCGAAGGCGGGCGGTATCGAGGCAAACTTTACCGCATTCCCCATGCTTCTGATGCCGGAATGTTCTATTATCGCAAAGACATTTTAGAACAAGCTGGAATCAAACCGCCCCAAACTTTTGAAGAGATGTTTACGATATCTCAAAACTTGCAAAAACAGGGGAAAACTACTTGGGGTTATGTATGGCAAGGTAAACAATATGAGGGAGTATCGGCGATGTTTGTCGAAGTGCTCGCTGGCTTCGGTGGATTTTGGGCAAACCCTGAAACTTTTGAAGTTGGGCTAGATAAACCAGAGGCAATTAAAGCTGTGGAATTTCTCAAAAGTACGATCGCATCTGGGATTTCTCCCCCTGGTGTCAGCACCTACGGCGAAGAAGAAACCAGGCTGTTGTTTCAAAGTGGTAAATCGCTTTTCTTGCGGAATTGGCCCTATGTTTGGAAGCTGGCAAATACGGAAGGATCGAAAATTAAAGGCAAAATTGCGATCGCGCCAATGCTCAGCAGTATCGGCAAACAAGGCGGTTCCTGTCTGGGCGGCTGGGGCTGGGGAATTGCCAAAAACTCAAAACATCCAGAGCAATCATGGAGAGCAATTGAATATCTAACTAGCGAGGAAACTCAGCGCAAATTTATCTTAGAAACCGGGTTAGTTCCCAGTTACAAATCTCTGTTTTTAGATCCAAAAATTATTGCCAGATATCCCCATTACCCGCAACTGCTAAAAGTAGTAGAAAAATCAGCTTTGCGCCCTGCCATCGCTCAATATGCTCAAGCTTCTGATATTTTGCAACGATATTTGAGTGCGGCTTTTACCGGAAGAATGAGTTCAGAAAAAGCCATGAAAGCTGCTGCTAGCGAAACTCGCAATTTATTAGGCAGTTTTAAACAAGCCAAAGTTTCTTAAACATAAGATACCCTAGGTGCGTCGCCGGAGACAATCTCAAACAAAATCGAAAATCTAGCAGCGACGCACCATACAAGATACCGTACAAGGTGAAAAACATGAAATCAGACACAATGCGACAGCGCGAACAAAGAACCGGATGGATATTAGTAGCACCAGCTTTAATAATTCTGCTGCTAGTATTTGCTTACCCAATATTGCGCGCTTTTTGGTTAAGTTTATTCACCCAAAATCTTGCGACTGAATTGAAACTGGTTTTTTCCGGTTTTGCTAATTACAGCAGAATGTTAGGTGATGGGCGTTTCTGGCAAACTTTGAGCAACACAACAGTATTTACCGTTGTTTCTGTGGTGGTGGAATTAATTCTCGGTATGGGCATTGCCTTAATATTAAATCAATCTTTCCCTGGGCGCGGGATTGTGCGGACAATTTCTTTGCTACCTTGGGCACTACCAACTGCATTGATGGGAGTAGCTTGGGCATGGGTTTTCAACGACCAATATGGCGTAGTTAATGACATTTTGATGCGATTGGGATTGATCGAAAAAAGCATTAGTTGGCTGGGAGATCCGACTTTGGCAATGATGGCAGTGATTACAGCAGATGTCTGGAAAACTACGCCGTTTGTCAGCTTGCTTTTGCTAGCAGGATTGCAATCAATCTCGGCTGATTTGTATGAAGCCCACGCCATTGATGGTGCTAGTCAATGGCAGAGTTTTCGTCAAATTACTTTGCCACTGCTAATGCCCCAAATTGTGATTGCTTTGCTATTTCGATTTGCTCAATCCTTCGGCATTTTTGACTTGATTCAGGTGATGACGGGGGGAGGGCCGGCGGGAGCGACAGAGACGGTTTCTATCTACATTTACAGCACGGTAATGAGGTATTTAGACTTTGGTTACGGGGCGGCGTTGGTGGTGTGTACTTTTTTGTTGTTAGTCGCAGCAGTTGCGATCGCAGTTTACTTGTTATCCAGAACCCGCGTTAATGCAGCCGGAGGGAATTAAATTATGTCCATAACCCGCGAACAACCTACTCGAAAAAGTTTTGAAATCCGACAATTAATTGTCCCAATATCAGCGCTGTTAATTGCCGCATATTTCCTTGCACCGATTATCTGGCAAGTGTTGACTTCTTTTAAGGTAAATGCAGATATTTCTGCGATTCCCAATGTCTACATTCCCAAGCGCATTACTTTCGAGCATTACCTGTCTTTGTTCCGTCGTCGCCCCTTTGGACTCTACATTTTAAATAGCGCTTTTGTTTCGAT
>JAYTZD010000464.1:0-1297 GCA_043742065.1 Oscillatoriales bacterium | reverse complement strand
CCAGATTAATTGTAGGGAAACGGCACTGCCGTCTCCTGATTTCTATAGCTAATTTAAAGCAAAGAACTAGCATTAATAAAACGGCCAGTTAAATCTGCCGGTGTGACATTCAACACAGTCCCCAACAAAGCATTGGTAACACCAAATCTAATATTAGTAGCTTCAACACGACCATTGCCATCGGGATCCAGGTCTCGTTGCGAGATACCACCCTTTGCCAACAAGCTAGTTCCACCTGCTACAGTAGTAGGATTGAGAAGTAAAAGTCTAGGATCATTGAGGCTATAATTTACCTGCTCAAAAGAGATATTGCTGCTGGCAAATGCGACACTAATGCCAATCGAATCGTTAGATTTATCAAAATCAACAATTACTGCATCAGGAACTTCAAATCCAATAATTTTTTCTCCCGCTTGATCGACTCTAAGCACAAAAACATCACTTCCTGCACCACCTTTGTAAATATCAACATCTCTGTCGCCAATTAAAGTATCATTGCCATCACCACCAACTAACAAATCAATACCTTGACCCCCACGCAGCAAATCATTTCCCACACCACCATCTAGGAAATCACTATCTCTGTCCCCTGTCAGGAAATCATTGCCAATTTCTCCTAAAATATCATCATCGCCCTTGCCGCCATAAATAGAATCGTTGCCGGCACTACCTAACAGACTGTCTTTACCATCGTTGCCAAAAATCCGTTCTGCATCCGATGAACCTTGAACAGTATCATTACCGCCCAGTAGCCAAACTCCCCCAGGAAAATTAGCAACTTGTCCCAGTGTAAGTGTAATATTTTCTGGAGAGTTGTCTCCCACCAAACGAGCAATGCCTGAATTGTCTGCTTTGAGTGCCATAG
Source organism: Oscillatoriales bacterium (assembly GCA_043742065.1). Lineage (GTDB taxonomy): Bacteria > Cyanobacteriota > Cyanobacteriia > Cyanobacteriales > Microcoleaceae > Microcoleus. Next base: position 432 of record JAYTZD010000464.1, on the reverse strand, counting down.
TTGTAAACTTGTTGAGATGTAATAATGAATATGTTGCAATATTTTGATTCTACACTCTGCGCGGATTAATTCGGGAGGAATATGGTAAAAAAATTAACAATTCAATTTTGGTGCAAGCTTAACGGGAATATCGTAGATTAGAATAAAAGTTAAAAGTTAATATGATGCCAATTATCTTAGTTGAAGACTTGAGCAAAGTTTATCCGATCGCCATTAAAGAACCGGGACTAAAAGGAACCGTCAAGCACTTTTTCAAGCGCAATTACCGCAATGTGAAAGCTGTTGAGGGAGTTTCTTTCAGTATTGAAGCTGGGGAAGTCGTAGGGTTTCTCGGTGCTAATGGCGCGGGCAAAACTACGACGCTGAAAATGTTGACTGGTTTAATTTATCCGTCTGCTGGTAGGGTAAGTGTATGCGATCGCATTCCTTTCC
>JAYTZD010000463.1:0-5698 GCA_043742065.1 Oscillatoriales bacterium | reverse complement strand
TCACCCAACTTTTTGTATAGCCAAATAGTATCCGGTTCTAGCTCGACAGCACGGCGAAAAGCCACTGCTGCTTCTGGCCACTTTTCTTGCTCTTCCAGCACTTCTCCCAAACTATTATATAGCCAACAAAAGTCAGAATTCAACTCAACAGCTTTGCGATAGGCAATCTCGGCTTCCCCCCAATTTTCCACCGCAATCAAAGCCTTACCCAACTTGTCGTAAGCCCAACAAAAATCCGGATTCAATTCAATGACTTTGCGGTAAGCAACAGCAGCTTCTTCCAACTGGGCTAGCTCCATCAACACATCACCCAAACTGCTATAAGTCCAACAAAAATCAGGATTTAACTCAATTGCTTTACTGTAAGCAGTAGCAGCATCAGCATATTCCTCAATCGCCTGCAAAGTCTCGCCCAAATAGTGGTAAGCCCAACAGAAATTTGGATTCAATTGAATTGCCTGTCTGTAAGCGCTGATAGCTTGTTCAAACAGTTCTTTTTTCTGCAAACTTTTACCGAACTTGTGGTAAGATGAGTAAGTTCCCGACTTAATTTTAATTGCTGTTTGATAGCGTTCGATCGCCTCCTCGACATAACCCGCATTTGCCGCAGCATCACCCAACTTTTCCCAACCTACTGAAAGTAGAGCTTGCTCATCGCCCAAGTTTTGATTGCTGATTTTTTTGACAATTAATTGATACCCTTGATGAATTACTTCTAACTGACTTGCAAACATCTCCAAAAAAAGATTGATGCCGATTTTTGTATCTTGCTCCGGGCTGTCGGGAAACGTAAATTCGTAATCATCAAAAATCATCAGCCCGCCAACTTTCACCAACCTCCAAGATAAAATCGCATCTTGCAAAACACTGGTAGGTTTGTGACAGCCGTCAACATAAGCAATATCGTAATATTCCGAAGTCAAATTCACCAATAAATCTTGAGAATAGCCTTCTAATTCGACTACTTGCTCTGCTACCCCAGTTTTGGCAATATTACCCTTAAAATCTTGTTGGAAATATAAGTCAATGCAAGTAATTTTTGCTGTGGGATGAGTTAAAATCTTATCTAATAGCCAGCAAGCCGACATTCCTTGAAAACTGCCGATTTCAACCACTTGAAAATCCGCAATCCCCGTAAATTCCTGTAAATGCCGTTGCCAAATCGGGATATTATGCGTAAACCAATCTTGCGTAAACTGGTAATCTTTCGTCACACATTCAACCCAACCCCTCAATTCGCTGGCTTTTTGGTGACAGACAATCGCTTCCTCCAATTCGCCTAATTGTGGTAGAATATTTCCTAAATCGTTGTAGGCTTGAGAATCATTCGGGGCGATCGCAATTTGGTGACGATAACTGGCAATTTGGGCATATAACTCCTGCTGTTTCCGGCGCGCCTCATCCAGTTTAGCGACAACTTCCGCAGCGTTTGGTTCGATTTGCAGCGCCATGCTATAAAAGACGATCGCACCTTCCAACTGTTTCTGCTTAGCTAAACTATTGCCTAGATTTAGATAAAACTCCGTTCCCTCCAACTCAATTCCCAGCAATTTGTGGTAAGTTTTCCCACTGGCAAGTACCTCAATACCTTGACAATAACTGAGAATTGTGTTGTCTAAACCCGATTCGCTGCGCTTCCGCAAAACATATCCCAATCTCTGATTAATTCCAGTCAAATTCGGCTGAAGCTGAATTGCCTGGAGATAAGCCGCAACAGCTTGATTCCAAGATTTTTCGCAGGTTAAGGCAATTCCCAAATTGATGTAAAACCAAGGAATACTTGGATTCAATTCAATCGCTTTATGATGACAAATAATAGATTCTTGCCACAGTTGTTTTTGAGCCAAAGCTTCGCCCAAATAATTGTGTGCCCAAGCGGAATTACCGTTAATGTTAATCGCTTGATGGTAACAGTTAATTGCAGCGTCAAATTCTCCCTTCTGCACCAAAACATTGCCCAAACTCAGACAAGCACGAGCATAATTTGGATTGATTTCGATGCTTTTGCGGTGACAGGCGATTGCCCGATCTAATTCTCCTTGAGCTGCCCAAGTTTTACCCAAACTGTGGTAAGATTCAAAGGCGTTGGGTTTGAGTTCAATGGCTTTTCGATAATTGGCGATCGCATCTTCCCATCTTTTTTCGCGAAACAGCATTTCCCCCAAATTATGATAAGCTATGGAGAGCGTTGGATCGAGTTGAATGGCCTGGGAATAACACTCGATCGCGCGATCGAACTTTTCTTGTTCAACTAGATTATTTCCCAGACTGACGTACTCTTCAGCCGTAGCCCAATTCGGCTCAATCTTAAAAGCTTGATACCAACACTCTGTAGCTATTTCGCGTTTTTGTAACTGCGTCCAAACTCGCGCTAACTGTCGGTAAGCCTCAGCAAAGTTCGGTGAGAGGGAAATTGCTTTTTCACAAGCTGCGATCGCCTTTTCCCACTGTTTGAGCTGAAAATACAAACTGCCGAGATTAGCGTAAACTTCTGGTAAATTGGGATTGCGATCGATCGCAGCTTCATACCACTGCTTAGCTTGCTCGATTTCACCTCGAACCTCCATCACCTTTCCCAGCGTCTGACAAGCTGTCGCCAAATTAGGCTGAATTTTCAACGCTGACTCACACGCAGCCACCGCCTCATTTAACCTACCTTCAGCTAAATAAACTTCTGCTTGCCGACTCAAATCAACCGCTGCTTTTTCCATCTTTTCAATCAAACGCATAATTTCCACAACTCCCAGACACCGACTAACCCAAACCAACCACTTCCACCATCCGCTTTAGCGAACTCAAGTTCACCAAAATATCCTCTGTAAGCGAATTTTGATACATCAACTGTCTAATAGGATAGCATTCAAAAGCCTCCCCGGTTAAAAAGTAATGTTCCAACTGCAAATATTGACTGCTTCCCCAGTAATAATGACTGATATAATGAGGCGACATCAACTCAATTACTTTAGTTCCAGCCTGACAGAAAATCGTATTAGTCAACCCGCTACCGTGGGCGGCAACTATCACCTCAGCATGATAAAAATAGGCAATTTGCTCCTGCAAAGACATAGATTCAGGTAAAATAGAAACAAAGCCAAATCCCTCCAATACCTCAACCACATCTGCCTCATTCAAAACCCGCCGATATCTCGCTTTGCTGCGACTGATATAAATCCGTTTTGGATAGTTATAACTAGGTATAATCCCCTTCAGAAACTCGCGCCTCAAAAAATCGATCGCCCACCCAGAAGGCCAGCCCAAATATCCAGCAAAAGATGGTACAATTAACTCAGTAGCTTGAATGTGAGGTAGCCGATCGCTCTCCAAGACTTTTTCCTCTGGAATCCCCAGCATTCTCAGGCTTTCCCGCTGAAATTGATGCTGACAACTATTCACCAAAAACCAGTCAATCTCCGCCAAATCCCTACCACTGCGTCGCAGCAATTCAATCCTCGGCAAAACATCCACCATCCAGTGAAAATAGACATTTCCAGACAAACCAGAAAGCACCGCCACACTACCTTCAATCTTTTTTAAAGGTGGAAATGATTCTAAGTTAAAAACACTATGTTTTCTGACATCATGTTGTTCACATCCAGGCAAAAACCCCGGATAATCTCTAGACACATCAGCCAACAAATAGTTATCAGGAGTAATAACTGCAATCGCTTTACAAATCAACCAATAATTTTCCTTTGGTACAATCCAAACTCGCCCATCGGGAATTGCAGCAACGAAAGTCTTTGGCGACTCCACAGGTAGCGGTTGCGAGTTAGACAAACGGCAAACTCCCCAACCCAAATGTATCGGATCGAACCACTTAGAAAGTCGCTGCAAACACAGCCCACAAGTTAAACCACCACAATCGGAATTGGGCATTGGGCATTGGGCATTGGGCATTGGACATTGGGCATTGGGAATATTTTTGGTATTTGCTTCTGGTGCATACTTCCAAACTATCTCAACATAATTGCCCGCATCCAATTTTGCACAAATCAGCCAATCCCACGTCGATAAATAAATACCTTGAGGAAGTTCGATCGCATTTAATGCAAATTCTATACCATGATTTTGTTTCGATAGTTGTGGCTGTGAATACCCATGCGATTGCAACTCCAAAACCTTTTGATAATAATCGAGAGTTCGTTCCCAAGAACCCTGTCTTTCCAAGACTTTCGCCAACTCAAAATAAACTTGCGGAAGAGCAGGTTGAATTGCCAAAGCCATTTGGTAAACCATAATCGCCGCACTTAACCGCTTTTGTTTGACTAAAGAATTGCCCAGTCGCCAATAAAGCTCTGTATTTTTCGGCTGAATTTGTAAAGCTTTTTGATAATAAATTGTCGCCGCTTCATAGCCGCCATACTCTGTTAAAGCATTACCTAAATGCAGGTAAATTGCTGCTAAGTTGTCGCAAATTTCACCAAGTTCTAATTGGGCATCGGGAATCGGTAATTGGGAATCGGTAATTGGGAATTGGAAATTGGTAATCCGTTTAAATCCGTTAAATCCGTTACATAATCCGTTGCCGAACTTCCTTCCCGTTAACGCTTGCAAAAATCGACCACAAGCTACGATCGCCTTTGAGAATTCATCATCATCATCTTGAGAAAATTGCTGACTTTCTCCCAAATCGCAGTAAGCCTCAACAAAATCGGGCTTCAGAGCAATCGCCTTGGCAAAATAAGGCAATGATTCTGCAATTTTGCCCAAAGCCATCAAAGAAAAGCCAGCGTCCGTATAGCCCGAAATATAGTCAGGATTGAGCTCAACCACGCGATCGAAACAAACAACAGCAGCAGAATGTTCACCCTGTATTTGCCACGCTTTCCCCAGATTGTAATGAGCCAAAACCAGATCCGGCTCCAACTCGATCGCCTTATGGTAAGCTGCGATCGCCCGATCGGGACTTTTATCAAGCAAAACTTGACCCAAATTATTATAAAGCGTCCCCCAATCTGGCTTAATTGCGATCGCCCGTTCATAAATCGCGATCGCCTCTTGTGCCTTTTCCTGCTTAACTAAAACACAGCCCAAATTACTATAAGCCTTCAAATAGTTGGGAGCGATCGCAATTACTTCCTCGTAAGCATCAATCGCCGCTTCTAACTGATTATTCTCATTCAGCAAAACTCCGAGATTGTAGTAAGCGTCGGTATAATTTGGCTTCAGGGCGATCGCCTTTCGGTAGCTATCAATTGCCGCCGTCAAATTTCCCTGCTTATGAAATACATTAGCCAGATTGTAGTGTAACTCTGCCCAATTTGGTTTGAGCGCCAGAACCTGCTGGTAGTGAACAACCGCTTCATCCAGCCAATTATACTCACTGTATAACAGACCGAGGCAAACGTGAGCCCTCACAAACAGCGGTGAAATTTCCAAAGCTTTGAGGTAGGATTTCCAAGCCTCATTCACATCGCCCTCAGCTTCGATAGCCTCCCCCAAAGTCGTGTAAGCAGCCGCAGAATCAGGCTGTAGTTTAATCCATTGGCGACAATTTGCGATCGCCTCCGTCCATTTCCCCTGAGCCAAATAGCCCTCAGCCAACCGGATATATTCTTGAATACTCATTTTGCGTAACTAGACTTGACGAGTGGAAAAATACACAAATATGTCATTATATCAAATCCGTTTGCATCAGAATGATATAAAAGGAGGAGACGGCAGTGCCGTGTCCCTACCGCGATCAATTGTAGGGACA
>JAYTZD010000462.1:0-5699 GCA_043742065.1 Oscillatoriales bacterium | reverse complement strand
TTACGGCAATTCCGAAAGCGGCGATTAAACCCAATAAAAATAGGACAAGCCAACGAGGTTTATTTTCGGGAGACTGCCATAAAAATCGTGGATTCATTGATTTATGATATAGTGTTTAGTAAGGCTTGTTTAAAATCTACTGCACTTTTGTAATAAATTTCAGGATTGTCAATTAAAGCGCGATCGATTACGGTGGCTAGCGGTTGAGAGATGGACGAAGTGCGATCGCAAATAGGAACCACATCATTACCCAACACAGCAAGAAACGGATCTAATCCCACAAAATTGCGAGGCGAATACCCCGTCAACATCACATACAAACAAGCCGCCGCCGCCCAAACATCAACCTCCGGCTTAGCATACTTATAATCAAGCACTTGCTGTCGCGGCATAAAATACGGCGTACCCACAGCATTACCAGTCAGAGTTAAGCCACTTAAACCCGCTTGATCGAAAGCCTTTGCTAACCCATAATCCCCAATCTTAGCAACTTGTTTCCCGCCAATATTAGCCAGAAAAATATTCCCTGGCTTCAAATCCCGGTGAATCAAACCCCGTCCCTTTGCAAAACTACCGTCAGCCAATCTGACATTCGGAATTTCCGCATTATGAGTGTAAGTCAAACCATCTAAGACTTGTGTAATAATACCTACAGATTCGGCGATCGGCAAAGTGCTAACACCCCGTTTTTGCATCAAATCAACAACACTGCCACCCTCGCAGAATTCCATCGTGAAAAAGAAAGTTTCATCAGCATAACCAGACTCTTTTAATCCTACCACATTGGGATGTTTTAAAGATTTCGTATTTTCAATTTCCCGCATAAACCAATTAACCGCCCGTTGATTCGCAGCTACTTTTGGTAACATCACCTTCAGCGCGACTTCTTCATTTGTTTGTTTGTGTCGCGCCAAATAAACCAAACTAAAACCTCCCTTACCCAACTCCTTCAGTAAAACATAATCCCCCAGAACTCCAATATTAGTTTTACCACCCACAGCTTTCAACAGAAAAGCTTGCAGCATTTCCCACAGATTGGCTTGATTTGATGGAATGATTGGGGGTGATTGTTGTTGGAGATTTTTGGCTATTTCCGGGTCAAGGGCAACAGCAACTCGAAAAGAAGTATCGCTGAGTGTAAATTCATCTCCCCCCTGCAAGTCGTATTCTGGAAATTGAATTTGAGCCGCATCTTCAGGAGATTGATGGGCTTCTCGCTGACCGATTTTTTTGCTATTTACAAAAGTGCCATTTTTGCTACCAAAATCGCGGACTCGGATATCGGGAGGATTGATATCTAACAAACAGTGATAGCGAGAAATCGTGCGGTGTTTTTCGTCATCGGGAATATTGGGGTAGCAATCTTTAGCGCGGCCAATAATGCAAGTTGTGCGGGTATCAAAGCTGAATTCTTTGCCTTTGAGATTACCTGCGGTGATGGTGAGGGTAACTTTTGAACTCATTTTAATATATGATTGTGAAGGTGATACTTGGCTAAGCAAAACTAGCTACTTCTACAGAACGTTCTACCGCTACACTTTTACGCTGGCGTTTAATTCTGTCGATTTCATGCAATGTTTCGGCTGTTAGGTAACTGCTACCACAATGAGGACAGCTTATTACCGGAATGTTTTCTATAACTAGCAAATCTTTGCCTTTACCGTAGGTTCTGGGAATTCGGCGAATTCGCACACCTTCTGTTCCGCAAATATCGCATACCATTTACTAAGTCTCCTTGCTTAAGGCACGTATACTGTAATGATAACAACTTTTCCAGTCGGACTCAGTTTGACAATTAATTCGACTTCTCCTCCATCGGTAGTTTCTCCCCTAATCCGGTATTTTGATTCTGCTGTCACTCTATCTTTTTGACATTCTAGTATTTCACCTGTGAGGATGCCTTGTTCAATGTCATAAATTGTAAAATCGTCATCTTCCATTTCTTCCTCAGCGTGGAGTGTCATGACGTAATGCTGATTGCTAACCTTCTCTCTAATTAGTCGTAGTATTTTATCGAACATCTGTCGTTCGCTTCTAGTTTTATAATTATTGTATACTAGCCAGAAAGTCTGTAGCTTTAAGAATTAGAATGTTTTGATGATCGCCCAAAGAGAGTAATCGAATACGAATATAGATAACATGATTAAGCTTCGTGTAAAACATCGTCAATAAATTCTTCGCGTTCTTCTTCAGTCATCGTGTCCCAATCTTTTCCGCGTTTCCAACAAGCCATTCGTGCGTTTGCTTCGCTATCTTTAGTAAAGTTACTTAACCAGCCCCACTTACTTTTGAGCAAAAGTTCGCACAATTCTGCTTGTTTTTCGCTAGGAAGTTGTTGGACTAATTCTAGAAGTTGTGTATAGGTTAAAGACAATGCTAATGTTGACATCGATTTACCTCTCAGTAAAAATCTGCTTTTTCAATATATCATAAAACAAACAGCTATAGTCCTGGACGCAGGGGGGTTCAGAAACCGGGTTTTTTACGACAATACTTTGTTAGAGCATCGCAAATTCAGTAAAAACCCGGTTTCTTTGGACGCAGTGGGTAAATCCTAGAATTCATAGCACATGGCTTAAACTTCAACATATTTGCATAAAGTCCTAGCTTCGGGAATAGACGTACCAGATTGACGCAACTCTTCTAAATAACAAACTATTGCTGCTTTAATTTGCTGTTCTGCTTCTTCGATAGTTGCACCTGTTGCTACGCATCCTGGTAAATCTGGAACATAAGCAGAATAATTGGTTTCTGCTCTCTCAATCGCAATTGCATAACGTATAATTCTGCTTTGACTATCTGCTTTTGCATCTGTTAGGACAATAGAGCCTACCGAGGTTAATTCCCATTTGTCACGAGGTGAATTTGTTTCTACATATCGTTTAACCAAACCATCAACAGCAAGTTTTTTCAAGACAACCATCATGTCAGGTTCTCGCGGTACATCTCGGCGGGAAAGTGCATTGGCGAGTTCGTACCAACTCCATTTTCCTTGACCTTTTGCTACTAATTCTAGCAAGACTAATTCAAGCTGGGTTAATTGAGTTAGGTTTTTCATAACAATTACTCTACGCTAGGATGAAATAAAACGCCGAATCCTTCTTTTAGTTTATAGTCTTCAAGGGTAGCTGTGTGAGCGTTGTTCCAGAGTTCATAAGCGTCGTCCGGGTTGGTTGGTTGTCCTGTTGGATAGCCTAGTTTTTTATACCTTAGATACTCGCGCAACTCGTGAGTATAGAAGCGCCAATCAACAGGCTCAGCGACAAGGGTTTGGGTGGCAATATTTTTTAACCTTTCAACCATTCTTAGCTCAGCTTCACCAACTGGATTAAATCTGCGAACATGAGCTTCTACTAAGACAACACCTTTATCAGTAATTTTAACATTTTGATAAGATAAGTTGAGAATCTTTCCGCCAGCTTTTGAGGAATTGAAAGGTCTGCCACTTATTGCACCTTTGTCTATCATTTGTAATTATGAATCTATACTAAGCAAATATGGCGGCTACGGCTGGCGGCAATGCGATGGGTACAAAATATGCAACTGGATACAAATAATCTTCGCCAGATTCATCAATCACTCGGATCAATTGATGTTCCCCAGCGCGATTATCCGGGATTATTTGATAGATTTTTCGCACTTCCAATGATGCTGGATAGTCTTGATTGTTGATGCAAACTACAAATTTTGTTTCTAAGTTATGGAGTTTGGAAGCTGTTGGTGGGGAGGTAGAAACCGGGTTTCTTCCTGAATCTGGGTGATGATACATAAATTATCGCAGAAACCCGGTTTCTGAGATTGATTTTACTTTGATTATTTGCTCGTTATGTCCCGAAAACCCCGTCGGAAACGTAGACAGGGCATGGCTTCGTGGTTTTGGGCTTTGTTATAAATCTTTATGAAATCCTGAAACGCTTAGATATTACAGTCTACAAGTCTTGACGCGAGAGAATAGCTCTAACCACGTTGTCGCCGCCTACAAAAATCTTAGCTACTGGGAGGTGAGCTTCTGGTGCTTCCCCATTTATCCAAAAACTCTCGCCAAAACTATAGAGCCTGCCTTTATCATACCTACTTCTCCACCAGCCTACCTTTTCGCCAAACTTTTCCACACTATCGTATTGACTGGTTCCCCCCAGACTTTGATAGATGCGCTTCTGTACGCTAAAGCCGAAGCGCCCATTGCTGTATTTTACCCAAAGTTGGTCAATAGTTCGCAAGTCCTCGCAGGGGAATTTTTCAATACTTTCTGTATCCAGCCTTCCTTCTTTCTCCCTACCCGCCACCTTACACATCACTCTCGCCGTTTCCTCATCGGCTTCTTTCCACTTTTTAGCAGCCAATAAATTCCGCAAGTTTATATAATCCATCCCCACGGCTGAAATCACCCGCGTAGTCTCAGCAGCCACTGGTTTTGGCAGTGGCGTTTCAAAAGATTTTTGTGCTGGCTGAGGGCTAACTTTTGGTGATGGCAATACCACTGGTTTTGGTGTCAGCAAATCCAACCATTCCTGCACCGACTGCGGGCGATTTTGCGGTTCCAACTCCATCCCTTTGATAATAGCGGCATTCACCCTGTCGCTAATTTTATTATCATACTGTTTTGGCTGAATAAAAGGATCAATAATCTTTCTACCGGGCGACGGAATCGGCTTGTTATCTGTCAGCATATTATACAGCGTCGCCGCCAAAGAATAAACATCAGTATAAGGGCCAAGTTGAGAGCGTTGTTCCGCAAGTTCTATGGGTGCGTAATGCTCAGTCCCCCTGCTACTATTAGTCATTAACTTTCCTGATAACGTCGCCTGTCGCGCCAAACCAAAATCAATCAAAACAGCTTCCATACCGCGCTTTCTGAGCATAATGTTTTCGGGCTTAACATCGCGGTGAGTCAGGTTTTGCTTGTGGACGCAAGTCAGTGCATCGCCTAATTGCTGAATCATTGACAAAGCTTTTTGTTCCGACAAACGGCCGTTTTCTTTGATATGGGTAGCCAAGTCAATCCCATCGATTAATTCCATTACCATACAATTGAAATCACCCTCGCGAAATATATCATAAACTTCGACAATATGGGGATGACGACACTTGGCTAAAGACATTGCTTCCTTGAGGAATTTATTTTGTGTTTTAGCAAAATCCGGCTGGAATTGTTGGAAAAGATTCAGAGTTTTGATCGCAACTGACTTACCTTCATGGCGATTTTGAGCGCGGTAGGTTTCACCGAATCCGCCGCCACCTAGGTATTCTTCGATGATGTATTTGCCGTCGTCTAGTTGTTGTCCGTCGGGCCAGCGTCTCATGGCGGGTTTGTGGGGATGGATAGGATGGTTTTGATTATAGCTGAGATGGGGGAATTTTTGTTGAGGCTTTGGATGATATCGTTTACGGTTGTTTCGGAATGATTTAACCGCAGAGGCCACAGAGGGCACAGAGGAAGAGAAGAGAGAGGTTAGGTTGAGAAACCGGGTTTTTTTACCTAGATATTCGGCATCTATCAAACCCGGAGAGCCCCCCTAGCCAAGAGGGCGGGCACGGGGCACCGCCCCTACAAGGGGGGACTGGAAGCGTTCTCAAAGTCAACCCCTACTCCCCTTCTTCTATGCCTTACTCACATCTTTCTTAACAAAGGCGCTCCGGCTTCAGCCGGAGCGGACGGCGGGCGATCGCTCACCCGGAGTAGGATAGACAACATGAAC
>JAYTZD010000461.1:0-5703 GCA_043742065.1 Oscillatoriales bacterium | reverse complement strand
GAATCAGTGAGGTTTAACTTAAGTTGGAAGGTTTCAAATCCTTTTCTGCCAAACCCAATCTTATTTTCAATGTCTGAATAGATGTTCTTAATAGACTCAGTGTTATTGTTATTGGCTGCATCAATTTGAAAGTTTGCATCTTGTGCCAGATTGATGGTTACATTTTTACTTTGTCCGTCTATCGTTTCAAGCTTGGCATTTAGTGTTCCTCCTTTAGTGGGAGCAAAAACATCAAATCGTAAATTTCCCCAATCCGGTACGACAAAGCGATTGTGCGTGATGCTGTCGCCCGCACCTAATTTTAGGGCATAATTGGGTTGATAATCTGGAGCTTTAGAGTTAATACCTAATGACTCCAAATTTTTCAAAAATTTGGGAGATTGTTGAGCTATTTGAGTCCACTCTACAAGGTTGTTGATAGGTGAAACCAACGTTGATGTACCACCATGAAAAGACCACCCAGGAATTTCCTTAGAGATAGTATTTCGACCCAATGTTTCGGGAAGGCTCTTATTCGGAATAAACTGGTCAAAATTCCCATTAAACAGAGTAGGAACCGCATAATCTCCCCGCATACCAGCAGAAAGAGTATTATCAAAACTCACCGGAACGCGCCCAACCGAACTAAACGTCCGTTGCTCTTTACCTCCACCCAAAACAGAATAAAACCAACCCTCACCAACCCCTTCACCATTGCCATTATCATACCAAGGTTTAGCTGCCGGGAAATTGGGATCGAACAATTCGGGTTTACCCATTTTACCCAACATATCGTTAACTGCTTGAGGATTCTCAGAGGCCTCCACATGAGGATACTGAAGTAAAACTTCCTCCAGGTCTAAATCAACCGTCCCAGCATACCATCCAAATGCTCGCTTGTGCGTCCCTGCAATACTATCATCTTTCGTAAACCCAATCCGACTATTTATCCGATCTGGTTCCCCCTCACGAGTACCCAGTAAAATCTCTCGGTCTGCTTGCCCTAAAGTAACACCATTAACTGTCGGAAAATTCAGTCCCGCAGGTTTAGGATTCTTATCCAATTCCTCTTGTGGAAGTTGACCCAAAGCACGACCGTTGGGAGTAGCAGTCAAACCATTAGGATTAGCCACAGTCTGGTAATAGTTATCAGCAAACGTAACATTATTCCAAACCTGAACTTTTGGTTCGTAGAAATCGCTGAAATTTGTGCTGATAAAACCAGGTAATTGTAAATTCAAACTAGGTTGGTAGAAATCGTGCGGGTCGATTGTTGTCATCTGGAGGTCTCGGTTAGCCATAGATGTTCCACCAGCTTGGGGGAAGAAAGTTCCTAAACGCTGTACGATTTCGCTATTGACAACAGTACCCCGACTGAAACCCATGAAGTGCATGGGCGAATTGAACAAATCCCCCTGCTGGCGAATCAGCTTCCCTTGACTGTCGTACAACCGCTTTAATTGATTGCCTTGATACTCTCCAACCTTACCCCCTAATGCCAGATCCAATTGCACCATTGAGGCAAACAAAGCATCAGCCGCGCCCTCAGAAAAGCCAACGTCAGGAATAACTGATTCTCTGTCCAACGACCATTCATTCAGCAATACTAACGGTTTGTTCTTGTTGAGGTATTTAATCTCCTTTCCATCTATAACCACACCTTTTTTTAACTTATTTGCCAAAGTTGATAAATAAGCTGTTTCGCTGGTGTTAAGCCCCCCGGTCAACTCAGTTATCACCCGTCCCTGTAAATCTATAGGAATCCAGTTACCTGTAGGCTTGTCGTAGCGCATAATTAACCCGCTGTTTTCCGGTGTATTGCCGCTAACAGTGGCAATTTTATTTGCCATTTGGAAAAAGGAATCAGGAATCCCAGACTGGTTAGGCAAAAGTGTAAAACCATGAGTCAACACGCTCACGCTGCTGAAAGGACTGTTGCTAACAGGAGGTATGGTTTTAAACTGCCCCAAATCTTTGGTCACAGCGCCGCTATTACTCACAGCTTCAACAGCAAAATTGTAGTTCTGCCCCGCAGTAAGACTCTGAGGTAGCGTGAAGTTAGTGCTAGTATTTGCGGGGTCATTTAAAGGTTGGTTAAGAGGTGTAATCCCGTCATGACCGTACCACTTACCAGTATCTTTCTTCCAAGTCGCAGTCAGAATTCGGTTGGGATTGAAATCGTCATAACCGTTCCAAGGCTTGGAAAGAAGTTGACGCTTTTGTGTTTCCGAGAATCCGGGAAGGAGTGCCGAATCTGATAAATCGACAACTTTATCCCAGGGCAATAAACCCTTCCCTTGCTCGAAGGTACTGACAAAAAGATTAACCTCTTTCACATCCTCCCAACCAGGAGCAAACTGCCATTGAAAAGTCGGAGTCAGGTCATTTGTAGTTGCACCAGGCCCCTTCAAATTCAGCCAATCAGTCGGTGCAGAACTCAAATCCCGTAAATTGCCTCCAGTACCGACTGGTGCGCGTGTTGTCTGTGGCAGCACCCCATAAGTAAACTGATTAGCAGGTCGATTCTCCTTAGTAATCCCATAGTCAGCAGCAATACTAATAGCCGGATTTATATCATCAATAGGAACCCTCGCAAAATCAGCATTTGTCACGGCACGCCCGGTAGTGAAGAAAGGAGACTTAACACCCCTGTCAAGACTATCAATTTTGAATTGACCAGGATTGTCCAGAGTTTTAATCATTTCCTCGACATCGAAAGCATAAACGCTCCCGCTACCACTCAGAGAAGGATAAGAGCCATAAAGGTATTTGTTGTCATTTGAAAGCACTAAATCGTTAGTAAGAGTCTCTGGAATCGGTCTGGTAGCACCGATTAATTGAGGATTTGGCCCCAAGGGGTCTTTAATAATCCCAATATTTCCCCCAGAACGCACATCTGCAGAAGGGTTAATACTTGCAGAATTGCGACCAGCCACAAACCCATACCGCCCATCCCGCGTTACAGTGACAGATACCCCCTCATTCACATCAAAATAATCAGTAGGAAAACCCAAACTTAAAGGGGCATAACTCACAGAAGCAGTAAAGTTAAGAGGATCGTCCGAAGTAATTTCCAACACCCCAAAACCAGGCGCGTCATTATTCTGGTCAGGATTACTCCGATTCAATCCGTTCGTGAACACCATTTTCGTCGGCTCATTCGTAGCCGATATTCCCTCGGTCTCCGAAATAGTAGAAATAACTCCGATTTGTTGATGCCACTTACGAGGATTAGAATCTTCATCCTTCGGTCGATCTTTCGAGTCAATATTGATTGCATAAATCCGACGATTAGGCACTTGCTCATTATTATCAGAACCCGTGCCGAACAGCCGCCGCCCGTCACTACTAATTGCCAACTGACTCAACCCTAATGGTGAAGTGACGTTAATAGTCTCAACTACTTTGTGATAAGTTGCCGAGTTAGGGTTGATGTCAAGGACGTAAATTTTCGCTTGATTCAAGTCGCCAATGTAAGCATAATCGTCTCTAGGACTGATGACTATTGACTTGGGTCTAGCGCCCGCCGGCAGGACAATGGGATTGACACCTGGGGTATTTGGCTGAGTATCTACCTGTCGCAGTACCATTGGATCGACCAATGCCACTTGACCTGAATTCCTCAAGGTTGCGTAAACGCGATTTCCGTCGCTAGTCACGGCTGTTGATTCTGCCCAATCTGTGACACCGCTAGTCCCCACAGGAATTTGAGCCAACAGCAAGTCCTTGCTGTTTGTAGTATCAACTACTGATTCGGGGTTTTTACCGTTGAGAACCGCTACTCGGTCAGAACCGCCCAAGGCTGCAAAGACGTACTCTGCCCCCTCTGGCAGGCGAATTGGATTGCTGTTGTACTGGATTTCTTTGTATACTGGTGTAGCGCCTTTTTGCTCGACGATCTGGTTCTGCTTCCTCTCCACTACGACGCCTGAAGCGCCTAGCACTACTGTATCAGGCACTTTAACTGCTACTTCATACTGATTGCCCCCAAGAGAGCGGCTGCGTGTCGGTACTACAGTCCCCTCATACACGCGATTCCCAACCTGAAATTTCACAACCAAGTCCTCAAACCGACTGCCTTTAGAGTCGCTGGCGTTGTTGACTAAAATATTGCCCCCTGTCAGGAATAAGAGGGGCTCATTGTTCTCAAATTGCTGGTTGTTCTCATCCCTGAATTTCAGCTCAGCCTTTTGAAGGACAGGAGGTGTTGTGGGGTCAGAAGAAGTCGGGGCTGGCATATTCAAAGCTGCCTTAAATGTTGCAGTACCGTCGTCGTTTCGCTGCACACCTACCTCTGTTACTATGGGAAGTCCCACCTTGGGGATTGCTACTACCTGTACTGAAGATATGTCGCGAGTTACGGTAAAGGCTGGGGTGGTGACGAATTTGTCCGGGTCGATTAACTGACCGATGTCTCCCTGGGGGTCAATGATGCCAAAAAATGCTAGGGGGAAGTTGTAGTTGAGGGTAAGCTGACCTTTGACTAAGGTGGCGCTGCCTGTCGGACTGGCGTAGACTACTGCGTATTCGCCCGGTCTGACCACACCTGGATAGGGAGGAGACTGGGTGCGAATGTTGCCGTCATCTCCGACTATGCCTGATTCTTCTTGCAGCCAAATCGGATTCCAAGTGCCGGTTGCGTCAGGAATTGCTCCTTTTCGCAGGAAGTATGCTACGGTTCCTGGTGCTAATCCGGCGGGTGCTGGTATTGCTAACTGGGCGGGTATATTCAGGGAGTTATCGCTAAAGTTTAAGTTGAAGGCCCCTGCAAATTCAAATCCCGGTGGTAGTGGTAGCGACAAGTTTTGTTGGTTGACTGGGGCAATGCTGACGGTTGCATTCTGTTTGAGAGCGCCCGGAGGTATCATGACTGCTAGGGTTCCGTCGCTTGAGTTGATTATGCCACCGTCGGTTCCCAAGGCAGTCGTGCCGATTTTCGGTACTTCGACTCGAACTCGAATAATGGCGGATGCGGTTCCGTGAATGGCTGTGACGGTGGCATCGCCAATGCCGACTGCTGTAATGGTGCCGTCGGGACTGACGTTTAGGATGTTGCTGTTGTTGCTAAAGTAGCGTGTACCTGTGCTGGCTGCGGTTAGGTTGGCTTCGGTGAAGTTGGAGTTTAAGCCGAGAGAGAGTTTCCTGGTTCCACCTGGTGTCAGGGAGACAGCATCTGGGTATGGGTCTAGTCCGTACATTTCGGCTAGTATCTGATGCAGTTGAGCGTCTGTTGTGGGTGCTGGCATCGTCCCAATTCGGATTGGGGTGACTGCTTGCAGGTTATTTCGACTTGCGCTCAAAACTGAAGTACCGTTGACCAAACCTGTCACTTTCCCCGTTGGATCAATTGGTGCTACTTCTGGATTGAATGAAGTGTAAGTTAGATAAGAATCTGGGAGCACTACACCTTTTTGGTCGGCAAAATCTCCGAGTACAATCAATTCCGTATTTTCTCCTGCATTGAGTCGGGGATTTCGCTTCACAAAATCTAGATTTAGCAGGGGAACATCGCTGACATTGACTGTCACCCGCGCGGGCGTTGAACTCCCAAAAGCGTCGCTGGCAAGGAAATCAAAGCTGGCAATTCCAGAGAAACTGGTTGCTGGTTTAAAGGATGCTTTGTTCGTTAAGGGATTGAAAATTACAGTGCCGTTTACTGGGTTGAGGACGCTAATTGTGAGAGGATCGCCCTCTGCATCTGTGGCAAGATTGTCTAATGAAATA
>JAYTZD010000460.1:0-5704 GCA_043742065.1 Oscillatoriales bacterium | reverse complement strand
TGCCGCGAAATTCATTGCCGGTGGGAATGCGGTTGACAGCACCGATCGGCTTCCCATTCAATAATATAATCCGTTTATCTCCGTCTTTTGCTTCCGGCAGATAAGTCTGAACCATGACTGGAACAGTACCTTGTTGAGTGCTAATTTCAACTAGGGAATTCAGATTGCGATCGCCATTTTCCAAAAATAAAATACCTTCCCCAGCTTTACCACCCAAAGGTTTCAGAACTGCGGCTCCTTTTTTCTCGACAAATTGCCGAATTACCTGCTTGCTTTGAGAGACAATTGTTTCTGGGATCGCTCCCTCAAATTGCAAAGCGTACATTTTTTCATTCGCATCCCGCAATCCTTTTGGACTATTAACTACTAAGGTTTTAGTGCGATCGATGTAGTCAAGCAGGTAAGTAGCGTAGAGGTAAGGAGTGTTGACTGGGGGATCGGTACGCATAAATACTGCGTCCATTGCTTCGAGAGGCTGCAAAGTCGGTGATTCTACCTCGTACCAAACCTCAGCCGCCGTCCAACGTCCATCTACCAATTTTACTGGGGTTAGCACCACACGACTGAGCATTCCCCAGGTTTTGCCGCCGATGACGCTTAAGTCGTTAGCCTGAGTCGCCCAGACTTCGTGCCCTAATTCTTGGGCTGCTTCCATCAGGGCTACGCTGCTATCGTGTCCTGGAATTAGTCGCGCGAGGGGATCGATGATGAATGCAAATTTCATTGTCGGTGGCACTTGTAAATTGGTTTTGGTAAAATTTCGCAAGCTGAAAGTAGCTTTTATGCTGCTAGCAGTGGGTCTAGGTTGCCGATCGCATCTAATTGGTGCATCTCGTCGCAACCACCTATGTGTTGGTCGTTGATGAAGATTTGGGGCAAGGAGCGGCCTCCGTTGGCTCGATCGCTCATTTCGGCTCGTGCAGCTTCATCTCCGTCGATCGCGTACTCTGTAAATTCAACCCCTTTTCGCTTCAGCAGTGCTTTGGCACGAATGCAAAACGGGCAGGTTCTCCAAGTGTAAATTTCTACTTTAGGGGACATTTGGTTTTTTAAGCATGACTATATTCTTCACATTTTAATCTTAACCAATATTATTTAACTTTTTATTAGTTGCACTCAGCCAGCGATAATGTCAATTGGTATACAATCTTTTCGGATATACCCTAAAAACAAAAAAAGTACCCGTGTTTCAAGGAACGGAGACATTTTGAACACAAGCAGCGCCTTGCACCAGTCTAGCGCTGCTAACCAACCTGCTTATTTCGCTTTTTGACAGAACAGACTATGCCTGCACCAATCAGAAGGAGTGCAATTGCAGTACCCGGTTCTGGAATAGAAGTTGGGCTTTTCACAGGTCTGTTTACATATATGTTGGCAAACGGCACTGGTGCCACCGGCTGTATGGGTGGTACTGGAGGAAGCGGGAGTACGGGTGCTAGCGATGGTACTGGTGTTGGCACTAGCAATGGCAATAGCGGTATCGGGCTTGGTGCAACTACTACTGGTGTTGGTGCAACTACTGCTGCTGGTGTTGGTACTGGTGTTGCTGCTGCCGGTACCTGTACTGGGTCTGATATCGGTTCTGGTGTTGCCGGTACCTGTACTGGGTCTGGTATCGGTTCTGGTGTTGCCGGTGCCGATGCTGGTGTTGCTGCTCTCGATGCCGATGCTGGGCTAGCGCAGGCACTAGAAAAATTTCCTGGCCCGCACACATCTACTGCGGTCGCCGGAGGGGCGGCTGCTAGATAGTAGAACCCTGTTGCCAATGTGGCTGAGAGTCCAATTGCTAGTTTTGCCATGAGCATACACATAACTATTTAGTTAAACCGTGGTAAAAGATGATAACAATAACTTGATGTTGGCTCTGGCGGACGCTTGTAAAAGATATTTGAGCGCTTGAGCCGATCGCCCAAAAACTTGATTAACCTTATTCTATTTCACATTTGTGAAAAATTTGTAATTTACGCCACTTTGTCACATCTTTTTTTGGCAACTTCTTTACAAACAGCCATTACAGCCATCTGCAAAGAGTATTTGTACCTGGAATATTGCCTCCTGAAAATAATTATTCATTTTTACGACAATTCACTCTACTGTATTGCACTTTGCAATTACCCAATGTGACTACCATCTGTATAGTCTCATGATTACATAGGGCTTGTCCTCAGTATATGTAAGTATTTTTAACCGTTGTCAACTACTTACAAGGCAATATCTAAGTATTTACCGAGGACTAATGGCGTATTGAATGAGTTGACTCAATCTGTCGCGTAAAGTTTCCATCCCCAGACCTTTGGCGGCTGAAATAAATACGGCTTGAGGAAATTCCTCTCTGGCGATCGCCAGAGTCTCTCCATCTACTGCATCGATTTTGTTAAAAGCGACAATGGCTGGGCCTGGGGTTACGGGCATATCTGACAGTATGTTCATGACTGATCGAATTTGACTTTGCCACGCGGGATGAGAGAGATCGACAACATGGAGCAAAGCATCGGCGTCAGTCACTTCTTCGAGGGTAGCCCGAAAAGCATCGATCAAGGCGGGGGGAAGTTCGCGAATAAAGCCGACTGTATCTGTTAACACGATCGACAATGGCTCATCCGGGACAGGGCCAGGAATCGTTAACCGTCGAGTGGTTGGGTCAAGGGTAGCAAATAACTGGTCGGCGGCGTAGACTTCGGAATTAGTGAGCAGGTTGAGCAGAGTGGATTTGCCTGCGTTGGTGTAGCCGACGATCGCGATCGAAGGCACTTCGTGGTGGTGGCGATTTTGTCGCAGCCGGAAACGGTGGGCCAATAGTTGATTGACTTCTTGCTGCAATCTAGCAATGCGTTTGGCGATCGTCCGCCGTTCTGTTTCGAGTTTGGTTTCCCCAGGGCCTCTGGTTCCGATGCCACCGCCTTGTCTCGACATAGTTTGACCGCGACCTCTGAGCCTCGGCAGGGTGTACTCTAACTGAGCCAGTTCGACTTGCAATTTGCCCTCGCTCGATCGCGCTCTTTGGGCAAAAATGTCGAGAATTACTTCAGTGCGATCGACTACACGAATACCGAGCATCGTTTCCAAGTTCCGTATTTGTGCGGAGGAAAGATCGCGATCGAATACCACGAGGTTAGCGCTAATCGTCTGAGCAGTCAGAGCAATTTCCTGAACCTTGCCTTCGCCTACCACTGTTTGGGGGTGGGGGCGCGATCGTTTTTGGCGCACTGTTTGCAATACCTGACCCCCGGCGCTATCAACCAGCCGCGTGATTTCTGCGAGTCCGTCCTCAAAATCCAGCAGTGTCATCTGCTGAGTCATTACCCCCACTAGCAGCACTTTGTCTTGGTCTGCATCAACTTGTCTGGCGACAAACTCCTCTTCAAACTCTGCTTCGAGTCCTTCGACTAAATCCAGAAAATCTTGGTTGGTGAGCTCATCCAAACTTAGAGGTTCAGACACTCTCCAGGGAAAGTTTTGAGTTTTGATTGGTGAGTTTTGAATTAAAGGTTCTGCTTCCGAATTTGAGCCTTCTTCTAACTGAGAAGTCAACACTGAGAAGTCAAAAATTGCTTGCTCTTTTTGAGGTATCAGATGAGCTAGATAGGTGTCTTGGATGTAACCAGTCCCACCACCTCCCCGGCGCTGAAATCCTCCGCCTGTCAAAGTCAGTAAAACTAGGGCATCCAGCCGCTGAATTGCCATTGCGGTGAGGGCAGATTCGCTTGGTGTTTCTGGCTTCAGGTGGGTGGCGATGCAGCGAATACCGCTGAGACGACCTCCGCCGTAGCGGGGCAATTCTAGGGGCGGAATCTGGGTTTGGCGGGGAGTCCCGATACCGACGCGAATTACTTGTCCACGACGATTGATGTAGGTGCACAGGGGTTTGTCTATTTCGGTGCTGATGGCTGCGAGGCGCTGGGCAAATTCGATAGTGGTGAGGCTATCGCCTGGAAGTCTCTGGTCATAAAGCTTTTCAATTTGCTTAAGCTGGCTGGACTTTAAACCTTGAAGATTGCCGTAGATAGTTTGGATAGTTTTTTCTCCCGATCGCTCTGTTTATAAGATTATTTCATTTTAATGATGCTAAGGGTGATCGTGTTCTGGTTTTAAGTTGAGATTTGTTTGGTTGACCTTGGTGTTTCGGTCTTGACCTCCCATTTTTTCCTGATAAAACTATTTTTTTACAAAACTTAACATATTATTTTGCTTCGATAAGTCCTTCTATGGGCTTGTGTTTATTTTGAGCCTAAAGACAGATAGCAATCCCAAAATTAGGTAGCTACCATGATGAGCGAAACGTTGTTAAGGAATGTAAAACATGGAAACTCGTCCTACAAACTTACCCCCGATCGCCAATGCCTACAACGGCAAAGACCGGAATGCTTTCCTATTTGGTTTCAACCCCCAAGCAGAACTTTGGAACGGTCGCTTAGCAATGATTGGTTTCTTAGCTTATTTGCTGTGGGATTTGTCTGGATCTAGCGTTCTGCGTGATGTACTTCACTTTTTACCGACTTATATTGCTCAGTAATAATCAGCAGTTTTTTAGTCTGGCAGGATCAGGAAATGTCTGTACTGCCAGACTGCTAAAAGTTGTGAATTGCAGTAAGTAAGTGCGATAAAACTCTAATCTAAAATCTAAAATCAGACAACTGGTGGAACCAAAACACGACCAGTATAACCCGCGCGCTGGTAGCTGGCGATCGCCTCTAATGCGATCGAACTAACTTTTTCACTCTCCACCAAAGCTACACAAGCACCACCAGAACCTCCCCCTGTCAGCCTTGCGCCGAATACTCCCGGAGTTTCCTGCAATATTGCCACCAAGGTGTCTACTGCTGGCCACGAAAGTTCATAGTCGTCGCGCAAGCTAGTGTGAGAGGCATTCATCAATTGACCAAAACGCTCTGCCGGTAGTGGCTTAAAAGCTTCAATTACTCGGTTGTTCTCACTAACAATGTAGCGTGCTCGCTTTCTTAGAGGTTGGGGCAATATTTCCACAGCTTGCGAGTCTTCGATATCTCTGAGGGCTTTCACTCCCAATATTTGCGCTGCTGTTTCGCACTCGGCGCGTCGCTGATGATAGCGATTACCCCCTGCTTTGTGGGTTTCGTCGCTGTCAATTACTAAAATTTCTGTGGCTTTCGGAAATCGTAATCGACGTCGGTTGAGGCTGCGGGTATCAATAAATAGCATCGAGTTGGTATCCGCTAAACTCGCGGCCATTTGATCCATGATCCCGCAGTTAAAGCCTACATATCGGGTTTCGGCTTGCTGTGCGATTTGAGCTAGCCGCAGGTCATCTAAGGGGAGGTTCAACAATCCACGCAGTCCTCGAAGGGTTGCTATTTCTAAAGCGGCGCTGCTGGCCAAGCCCATTGCGATCGGCACATTGGAGCTAATATAGAGATTGATTGGCGGTACTTTATATCCTTCTTTTTCTACAAGTCTGACACAGCCGCAGATATAACTAACGAATTTTTGCGGTACTGTATCGTCGTCGGAAAAATTTATGAGTTCGTCAAATTCTGCTGAATAAAAATGATGTTTGTGGTCGCTGCTTAAGCCGATTTGGACTGTGGTGCGCTGAGGAATTGCCGTCGGAATCACAAATCCCTCATTATAGTCTGTATGTTCGCCCAGTAGGTTTACTCTTCCGGGCGCGCTAGCTTGGGTTGTGGGTAATGTACCAAATACTCGTTGAAATTTCATGGTGTAGAAG
>JAYTZD010000459.1:0-26165 GCA_043742065.1 Oscillatoriales bacterium | reverse complement strand
ATGTTTCTAATCATCCTTCTTATACACAGATGCAAACCTGGGAATTGCACAGAAAAGGTTTGACTGTTGAAGGCATAGCAGAAATCAGAGGAATGAGTTCTACTACTATTGTTGGGCATTTAGTAGAATTGATGGATATGGAGCAAAAAGTCGATATTCATTTGTTAGTTGAACCGGAAAGACAGCAGCCAATTGTGCAAGCAATCGAGATACTTGGGGATGAGAGATTGAAAGCAATTTATGAGTTTTTGCAAGAAGTTTATAGCTTTGAGGAGATTAAGTTAGTACGTGCTTGGTGGCGGCAAAATTACGTGGGTTTTTGATAAAATATCAGTTTTGCAAATATATTCGTAGGGGCGAAGCATTCCGGCAGTAAAGCTCTGATCCTAACTAATAAATTATCTGCCGGAATGCTTCGCCCTTACAAAATTGAGATGCACCCCTGGCGGACTTTGAAGCTTACCCTTAAACATTGTGCACATCTTCGTTCCTCTGACGGACTAGACGACCAATCCCCACAATTCCTGCTACAATAACAAAAATAAACCGCCTCACCATCTCACCAATGTTAGATAAAATCTGGCGATTCCTCAAACAATTAATTCAGCGGCTATTCGGCACCAATCCGATAATTGAACCGACACCACCTCAACCTGGGCCAACTTTGACTGATGCGGAATACGAGGCGAAGTTGATGGAACTTCTCGAAAGGGTGAATCAGGGCTGGGGAAGAGGCGATGTTGCGGAATTCTTAATCGCAAAACAAATTAAAAATGGTGATTTGGCGGCTTGGTTGCGTCGGTTTGGCGATCGATTGTTGGAGGGCGCGCAGGGGAGTACAGCGTCTACGGATGCGGTGGTGTCGCTTCAGGAATTGGCGCGCAGGTTGGAGTTGTTGGGTGGAGTTGCGGGTGGGAAATTGGGAGAGTGCGCGGGGAAGGTTGGTAGGGAGATTTTGGTTGAGTTTCCGCTAGTTTCGGATGAGGTGGGAGAGGATGTTGATGGAGAGGCTGAGGTTTGGAAAAAGCGAGGTAATGAGCAATTAAATTTAAGAGATTTTGAAGGGGCGCTGAACTCTTATGAGAAAGCCTTAGAAATCAAACCAGATTTTCACGAAGCCTGGAACAATCGGGGCATTGCACTGCATAATTTACACAGGCTTGAAGATGAGATTGCCTCCTACGAGAAAGCCTTAGAAATCAAACCAGATTTTCACGAAGCCTGGAACAATTGGGGCGGTGCACTGCATAATTTGGGCAGGTTTGAAGATGCGATGGCCTCCTACGAGAAAATCTTAGAAATTAAACCAGATTTTCACAAAGCCTGGAACAATCGGGGCCTTACACTAGGTAGTTTAGGCAGGCTTGAAGAGGCGATCGCCTCCTACGACAAAGCCTTAGAATTCAAACCAGATTACCACGAAATCTGGAACAATCGGGGCAGTGCACTGGGTAATTTAGGCTTGCATGAAGATGCGATCGCCTCCTACGACAAAGCCTTTGAAATCATACCAGATGATGACACAGCCTGGTTCTATCGAGGCCTTGCAATGGATAATTTAGGCTTGTTTGAAAAAGCAATCGCCTCCTACGACAAAGCCTTAGAATTCACACCAGATTATTATGCAACCTGGTACAATCGGGCGATGGCACTGGTTAAATTAGGAAAATTAGAAGAGGCTATCACATCCTTTGACAAAGCTTTAAAATTAAAACCTGATTTACACGCAGCCTGGTACAGTCGGGGTATTGCACTGAATAATTTAGAAAGATTAAAAGAATCCATCGCCTCCTTCGACAAAGCTTTAGAAATTAAACCAGATGATTACGCATCCTGGTTCAATCGCGGCGTTATACTGGGTAATTTAGTAGAATTAAATGAAGCGATCGCCTCCTACGACAAAGCTTTAGAAATCAAACCAGATTATCATGAAGCCTGGATTAATCGGGGCAGTGCTGTCAGCAACGCGCCTAGACATAACCAGGTAGTTTATGAAATTTTACAGGGAGAATTCCCTAATTCTCCACCAGTAATGAGAACTATTTTAATTCACAACCTGAAACATCGCGGCTATGAAGGAATAATATTCACATTAGAAGCAGGCTTAGAGTATTACCCACAAAATACCCACCCCGAAGGATATGGAGAACTACATAAAGCACTAGGAGATACTCATTATAATCGAGGAAAACTCAATGATCCCAACACCTATTGGAATAAAGCCACCACCAGCTATAAAGAAGCCCTCAAAACTCTAACACCAGATGCTTTCCTAAAACTGCATCTAGAAGTTTTGCAGAAATTAATCAGAACTTTAGTAAACCGAAAAGAAACCGAACAAGCCAATAAATTACGGCGAGACGCAACCGACTTATTGAAACGCTTGCTGCAACAGCAAAACTATTCCCAACTCACCCAACAGCAACTCACCGACAAATTAGTTAGCTTTGAACAATTAACCGTAAATATATTCATCGAGTCGGGGCAGTTTGACGCAGCTTTAGCCACAGCCGAAACCGATAAAAATGTCTGCCTATCTTGGCTGCTGGATGCCTTACCAACTCCCGATTACGAAACCGAAGAAACAGTCACCCACGCCCAAATTCAGCAACTCCTCAATCCCAAAACAGCCGCGATTTACTGGCATCTCAGCGACGCAGCCCTGACAACATTCATCATTAAATCCGATGGCTTGTTGTCTCCCGAAACCTGTTTCAGCGATTTTCCCGATGAATTTGAAGAATGGGTGAAGGAGTGGAATCAACAATACACTGACTATCAATCTAAGGAGAAAAAAAGTCAAGTAAATCATCCTTGGCGTGGGGGAATGGCAAGTAAATTTGCACGACTTAATGCAATTCTGAAAATTGATGTAATTGAACAGCAATTAGAGGGAATTACGGAGTTGATTTTAATTCCGCACCGGGACTTGCACCGCTTCCCGATTCATGCTTTGTTTAGTCGGGATTTTGTGGTGAGTTATTTGCCTAGCGCGAAACTTGGAATTACTTTGAAAGATCGGTTTCTCGCTAAGGCTAAAGAAAAGGCAAGGGAAGCCAACTTCATCCTCAGCATTGAAAATCCCGACAGCGTAATCGACCAAAACGGCGAACCGCAAGCATTCCCTCCTTTACCTGCCGCCGAAATCGAATCGGAAATGATTTGCCGAATGTTTTTTCCCAACTCTACCCGACGCAAAAAAGAAGACAGCCCCACCCTCGATGAAGTCGAAACATTATTATTGCAACAACCACACAATATTTTTCACTTCACAGGCCACGGCAGCTATAATTTTGATGATCCTTTAGAATCGACTTTATACCTAAGCAACACCCACCGATTAACAGTCAGAGAAATCATCAAACATAACCTCAGCAACTACGAATTAATCTGCCTTCCCGCCTGCGAAACCGCCTTGACAGACAAACAAACAATTCTCGCCGAATATGTAGGATTGACTAGCGGTTTTATGCGCGCGGGAGTTGGCTGTGTCGTCAGTACCCTGTGGCCCATAGAATCCGGTGCGAGTACGTTATTAATGATTTATTTTTACCAACGGTGGCGAGAAGCCGGCGATTCTCTACCCGTGGCTTTAGCAAATGCTCAAAAATGGCTGCGAGAGTCTACCCGCGAGGATTTAGCCGCCTGGTATCAAGGGGAAATTGACAAGATTACCGGAAACAGCAGCGAACAGTCTGAAGATGAAGCTATGCTAATCGAGTCTTTGAAAAGCGATCAGCGAGAACTGGATAAAAAGGAACATCAACCCTATAAGCATCCCTACTACTGGGCTGCCTTTACTATCACTGGATTATCATGAAAGACACAAAAAATGAGATTCTCGAAGCTTTTTTTCTGGCACTATATCAACAAGCCGAACCCTTGCCAGCCAATGTTCAATTAGAGTTTAATAAAACCGATGAAAATTTTAAAATCTCCGATATTCTAAGACTTAAGAAACTGCATCCTCCTCTGCTAGCTGCGTATGAAAAAAACTATTCTTCGTTAAAGAATCATAGCAGCCAACGCAGCAAAGGATTAGAGCGTAAGCCGAATTCTCAAGCAGAAAAAAATAACAATATTAATTCTGAAATTGATAACAGCGCTAGCGATATCCGCGATTTACCAGATGTGTTGAAAATTATCGATCAAACCGATAAAGGAGAAATTTTGCAAGCTGTGGACTCAGTACAAGCAATTAAAGATAAGATATCTAAAGGATTATCGTTAATAGCAAAAGGTTTAGATCATGAGTAACGAGAATTGGCTAATCTACCCGACTGTCGATTTGTTTGTCTACGATTTAGCAGACGGTATCGGGCAAAATGAGGACAATATTAGCCAAAACCGCGAACTGTTTTTGCAAAAGATTTATGGCGACAACATCTCTGCGCTACAGCGAGAACAGTTCAAACAAGCTGAAACTGAAACTGATGATTATATCGAGTTACTGAGTGACCTAAACATAGCAGAATTTGAGCCTCCCTTAAATGGTTATGCTTATCCCGTCAAACTCGGCGATACTTATGCGGCACAATTTGACTTTTCTGGGAACAGAGAACTCGATGAAGACAAGCAACTTGCACCTAAAGAAATTGACTGTTTAGAATCACTGAAACAACAAGTAATTTCCCGCATCATCAATTCACCCGCTACCATTGGTCAAAGCTGGTTTATTTCTGGACAATTGACTGCTGATGACCAAGATGCTTTAGCCACTGCTAAAAATTGCTATAGTAAACTCAATCTATTCCCTAATTCTGTATGGGACAGAGACTTGCAAACTGAAGGGCAATTTTTAGGTGCAAATTTTTACGAATTGTGGCGGCCGCCTGGAGATAAGGGCAATATCAGCCAAAATCATCACGTATTAATTTGCTTGTTTCCTTACAATAGCGGTCAATCAATTCTCGTGCTTAGTAAGACTTTCGATGAATTTTATACGCATTTAATCCGATTATTTGCCTGTCGCAATAAAGTGATTTGGGCTTACACTCAAAGCCGCGAACTTAAAGTTCGCCTCAAAGACAGTTCTGGGAAAATTCAACAATTTGTTAATCGACTCCTAGCACAGGTGAATTCCCCTAAAGTTGACCTCAAAAAATTACAGAAAAATTTAGTTGATTTTTTGACAATTTCCTCTGCCTATGCTAGTAATATCAGCGGACTGGAACAGCAAGAAAATACAATCAAAACTAACCTCAGAAATTACCAGATACGCCTGAAAACAATAAGCCAAAAAATGGGAACTGATGGAAAAGATTTCAAATTTATGGGGAAATTTAGCATTTTTGTTAAGGATAAGTATGTTTGGCAAGTGGAATCTGATAATCGGAGTTTGAGTGGAGGTTTGAGGTTGTTGGAAAATGCGATTCAGACGATTGAGGGGATTATTGAGATTGAGAGGGCTAAGAGCGATCGCACTTTAAATATTACCATCGGAGCCGTAGGTGTGGGAATCGCCACCAGCGGAGTTTATGCCAGCGTTTATGCTAGCAAAATCGACAGTCAGCAAAATCAAATCCCTGCGAATACAGTCTTTTGGTCTAGTCTTGTTTTGGGAGTTGTGGTTGCAAGTGCGATCGCCCTTATAATAATTGGTAAGAAATGGCGCTAAAATAGTATAGGAATTATTCGCGGGGTTGGGCGAAGCATTCGCGCCCATATCCCATCGATTATATGAGAGATTTTCAACGCGAATGCTTCGCCCCTACAAAAACGGGATGTTCCCAATGCTTCGCCCTATATGATGTTGGCAATTAAGTTTTTCTGTAGGGTTTTCGGGCAAATATCATCATCATACCAACCAGTCAAAGCAACGGCCAAAGCATCCGCCGCATCATCGGGCTTCGGAATATAATCTAATTCCAACTCCCGCGCCACAGCTTCTTGCACTTCCGATTTGTCAGCATTCCCGCGCCCAGTCAAGGCTTTTTTAATTTGAGATGGCGTAAACTCGAACACCGGGACTCCACATTGCGCTAACACTAATGTCAAAACTCCCCGCGCTTGTGCTATAAGTATGGTGTTTCCCATTTTGTAAAAGAAGAGTTTTTCCGCGATCGCAACATCTGGTTTTATCTGTTCAATTACGGCGTGCAAATCGTCGTAAATTGTTTTGAGGCGCTGTCCCATTTCTTGTTTTGGGGTTGTTTTAATCACGCCGCAGTCAATCATGGAAACAGAATTTTGATCTAGTTTTCCGACAATGTGACAGGAAATTGCGCCGTATCCGAGGCTTGCTAAGCCGGGATCTAATCCTAAAATTATCTTTTTCATTTACTACGCTTGAAGACCTAATTGTAACTACGCCCAATTCTATGAGACTGTATGCCGAGAAGACGGCGATGCCGTGTCCCTACCCCCAAGTAATATTGTAGGGATACAGTACCCGTCTGCTAATTTCTTGAGAATTGCCAAAAAAAATCACTGGTGTGGTTGAAAAATAAATAACTGTGTTATACTCATAAATGAACTGGCCCCACGCGATTCCAACGCCCAAACCTTGTCAGGACCGGAAGGTAGCAGCAACACGGGATGCTTGTAATAGGCGTGGTCTCCGGTTCACCCAGTATTTTGAGGTGTAGGTTCTATGCCTGGTTTTGGAGATATTCTACAAAAAGCAGTTTACCTGGGCGTTGGGCTAGCTTCCTACGCTGGCGAAAAAGCAGGTAGCAAGCTAAATGAGTTGCGCGCTGAAGCTGAAAAGCTGGCCGACGAATTAGTGAAGCGGGGCGAGATGTCCACGGAAGAAGCCCGTCGCTTTGTTGATGATATGGTTCAACAAGCTCAGCAGCAACCACCCCCAGTGGAAGCAGCCGGGGATAAAAAAAGCACTGAACCGCGACTGATTGAAATTGTTTCTGAGGAAGAAAGTGCTTCCGCAAAAGATACTAAAGAGACCGGCGGTGTAGATAAGCTGCGCGAACAGGTGCAGAATTTGCAAGATGAACTGCGACGGCTGAAGCGAGATTAAGCTAATCTGGAAAGAGTTAGCAAATTCAAAAAGGGAACTCGGAGTTAAGCTCTTGAGTTCCTTTTTTGAATATCTTCCCATAATTTTAAGATAAAACGGAGGAGACGGCTTGGCCTTAGTCCCTACCTAAACTAATATTGTAGGGAAACGGCATTGCCGTCTCCTAATTTCGGCAATAATTTCGAGGCACACCGGATTTGATAGAATAGAATAGAATTGAGATTAGGGTGCAGACAGGTTAAATAAATCCGCCTCCACTCGCGACAAGCCAAGGACTAAAGTCCTGACTAAAAACCAAAGTAACCTGGCAAATTCATGGAAGATTGGTCAAAAGATTTTTTTGAAGTAATGGAAAATGCTGCTTCTGAAGTAGAGCATTTTTTCAGTGATATAAACGAAGAGTTTGCTGAAATGGTGGATGTTTTGGCAAAGATGTCGGAAGAGTTTACAGAAGAAATACAAAATAATCTGATTAAGGACATTGACGGCTATTTTAGTGAATTTGATGGTTATTTCAATGAACTTATAGAACCGATAATTGAGATTTACCGCGAGTTTGAACCAGATTTTGACGAGATAGATTCGTCTTTTGTGACTTATGTAGACCCTTCACCAACTCAGCAGCCGGCTTGTCGCGGTTGTAGCAATTATCACGGTCAAGTTTATGGGGGAAATTTGTTGGTTTGTGCGATGCACCCTACTGGTGTGGAATCTGAAAGTTGTGCTGATTGGGAAGCCGACAACGACATGAATTTTTAAGAATTTTGAGGGTTAATGGCTTATGGTAATGTTAATTCAATCTCCGTCAAAGATTTCTCTGGAAGAGTTTTTGCTGCTTCCAGACACGAAGCCAGCTAGCGAGTATGTTGGTGGTGAAATTTATCAAAAAGATATGCCACAAGGAAAACATAGTACATTACAATTTGAGTTCCCATCTGTGATTAATCGAGTTGGTAAACCGCAGAAGTTAGCTTATGCGTTTCCAGAATTACGCTGCTCTTTTGATGGACGTTCTATTGTTCCAGATATCGCAGTATTCGAGTGGCCTCGCATTCCTCTGAATGCTAAGGGAGAAATTGAAAATAGGTTTGAAATTGCACCGGATTGGATAATTGAAATTTTATCACCGGATCAAAGTTCAACTCGCGTGATTAATAAGATTCTATTTTGTCTCAAAAATAAGACTAAATTGGGTTGGCTGATTGACCCGGAAGAAAGATTAGTCATTGTTTTTAAACCGCATCAGGAACCTGAGATTAAAGAGAATGAAGATATTTTACCTGTGCTGGATGTGTTGTCTGGTTTGCAATTGTCGGCGGCAAATTTGTTTGAGCTGTTGAGTTTTAGTTAAAAATGAGTTACAGTTGAATCAGGGTAATTTTGCATCTAATGGCATTTAAAAGTGAATGACTTAGCAGCCAATAATTCGCAATTTGGGTTTCCGAGAATGCCGCCAACGCTACAATTGCGCGAGTATCAGCGAGTTGCGGTTGCTAATTGGTTTGCGAATAATGGACGCGGTACGCTGAAGATGGCGACTGGTAGCGGTAAGACGATTACTGCATTGGCGATCGCAACTGAATTATATCAAAAAATTAACCTGCAAGTCCTGATCGTAATTTGCCCTTATTGCCATCTAGTAAATCAGTGGGCGCGTGAATCGGAGAAATTTGGTTTACAACCTATTTTAGCTTTTGAAGATAGCCGTAGTTGGCAAAATAAGCTGGTTGCTGGTTTGTATGAAGTTCGAGCGGGTGATTCCCTAGAGGATAGCTGCACTTCACGCAGATTTTTGACAATCATCACTACTAATGCTACGTTAATGGGAGATAGTTTGCGATCGCAACTGCGCTATTTCCCCGAAAAAACCCTAATCATTGGAGACGAAGTTCACAACTTAGGTGCGCCCCGTTTAGGACAAAGTTTACCCCGCAATATTGGGCTGCGTCTCGCCCTTTCCGCTACTCCCGAAAGACATTTTGACGAACAGGGAACTGAGACTATTTTAGATTATTTCGGCCCGGTTTTGCAGCCGGAGCTCACCTTGGCCGATGCCATCCGCCAGAAAGCACTGGTACATTATTTATACTATCCCATTTTAGTAGAGTTGACCGCAGCCGAAACCCGTAAATACTCATATTTAACTAAAAAAATTGGCTGGGCACTTTCGGGCGATGAGAAAGTAGAAGAAAGCGATGCTTTAACAACTTTATTAATGCAGCGGGCTCGGTTAATTGGGGCGGCTGCAAATAAGTTAACAGCTTTACGAGAATTAATGATTAATCGTCTCGATACCGCACATACTTTATTTTACTGCGGTGATGGTTCAGTGGAAGGAGCGACGCGCAAAAATAGTAACCGCCAATTAACACAAACTGCTAAGTTATTGGGTTCAGAATTAGGCTATCGAGTTAATACTTATACTGCATCAACTCCTTCAGCAGAAAGAGAAAAATTGCGCCAACAGTTTGAGAGTGGAGAATTGCAAGGTTTGGTAGCGATTCGGTGTTTAGATGAAGGCGTAGATATTCCCGCAATTCGTAATGCTGTAATTTTAGCCAGCAGCAGCAATCCGCGCCAGTTTATTCAGCGCCGGGGACGCATTTTGCGGCCACATCCAGGGAAGGAAAGGGCAACTTTATTTGACATGATAGTTTTGCCGCCTGATTTGGGGAGGGAGACGATAGAAGTGGAACGCAATTTACTGCGAAGGGAATTGAGGCGGTTCTTAGAATTTGCTGATTTGGCTGACAATGCTGGAGAAGCTAGGGTGAAATTGCTACAACTTCAGAGACGGTACGGGCTGTTAGATATTTGACATTTATGCAGGTTCGGTTTATTTTGGAGAATATCAGGACTTATGCAACTGGCATAGTGAAATTAAATTGTAGGGTGCGTCAGGCGAATTTATAAAGTGACTATTTAGAGTTTAGATATCTGACACACCTTACTGATTATGACACGCGACGAAAGTTCTAAATATATAATTATGCGATCGCACTTTTAGTTACTTGTTTTTAAGATTAGTTAAAAAATATGACTGATAATCTGAGTCAGAACCTGATTGTACCATTTAGATATGAAGATTGTGCGATCGCAAAAAGATCCACAGACATCTTAGCAGAAAAGCGTTCCTCCTATCAAACTGACAAAGGTTTGAGCGATGTGCAAGAACCAATTACTAGCGCACCGTCTGAAGTACGGCAAATCATTGAACGAGTATTGGAAGTTGAAAAAGATAAGTTGTATATGAGAGCTCCCCGCCACATCAATGATGATATTTTGAAAATTATCAAGGAAGCAATTGTATGAAGTTGATATCAATTACTATCTGCAACTTTCGTCAATTTTACGGCAAAACTCCTGAAATTAAACTAGCCTATGGTGATCGAAATACTACAGTCATTCATGGTAATAACGGTTCTGGAAAAACTGCACTAATGAATGCCTTTACTTGGGTATTGTATGAAAAGTTTAGTGCCGCTTTTGCCGCAGTTGAGCAATTAGTAAACAAACGGGCTCTGACTGAAGCAGAGAACGGAAAAGGAGTAGCTTGTTGGGCAGAAATTATATTTGAACATGACAACAAGCGCTACCAAGTAAAACGCCTTTGTCGCGCCTACAAAAGTGAAAATACCGTAGAACATACCAAAAGTGAACTGTTTATGCAGGTAGCGGGAGATGAAGGCCGCTGGATGCCACCTTTCCAACATCCTGATGATATTATTGGGCGGATTTTGCCAGAAAGTTTGCATCAATATTTCTTTTTTGATGGGGAACGAATCGAGCAAATTGTTCGCCATGACAAGAAGGCTGAAATTGCTGAAGCTACTAAGGAATTACTCGGTGTGGAAGTCTTGAATCGGTCTATTAGACATTTGGGAGAAGCCAAAAAGTCTCTAGAGACAGATTTAAAACAAATTGGGAATCCAGAAACGAAGCAACTTTTAAAAGACAAACAAAAACTTGAACAAGAAGTTGATCAACTTTCGACAAGGCAAGTAGAAATTGAACAGGAATTAGCGAATCAAGGGGAGTTAAAAAAAGCAGTTAATGGTAACTTACTAGAACTAGGTGGCGCTAGGGATTTACAGAAATTGCGAGATGAATTGGAAATGCAGCAAGATTCATTTAAGCAACAAATTGTCCAGGCTACAGATGCTCTGAAACGAGCAATTTCTCTCCGGGGTTACGGTGTCTTTCTGTTGGATGCAGCGGCTGAATTCCAAGTAATTGTTGGTGGTTTACGGGAAGGTGGCTCGTTGCTTTCGGGGATTCAGCGACCGTTTGTAGAAGAGTTATTAGCGACGGAACGGTGTATCTGCGGTGCGGAATTAATTGAGGGTTCTGAATCTCGCCAGAATGTTAGTAACTGGATGGATAAAGCGGGAGTTGGCGATGTGGAAGAAACGACTATTCGGATTAGCGATCGCGTCAATGAGCTTGATAAGCAAGTGTTGGACTTTTGGTCGGAAATTGATAGTCAGCAAGCTAATGTTAGTCGTAGTAGAACCGAACTTTCTAGGGTGGAAAACCAGTTAGATGGTATTCACAGCAAGTTGCGAAATTTTCCTGACGGCGATGTCAGCCGCTTGCAAAAGCGCTTGGATGAAATTGAAGTCAAAATTGGGGAATTGCACCGGGAATCTGGCTCTAACCAGCAGCAGATTGAGAGTTTGAGGGTGCAAGTCGCAGGTTTCGACAAGCAAATTGACAAGCAACAAATGAATGAGGGAAAACAAATATTGGCTCAGCGCCGGATTGCTGCGACTCAGAATGCGATCGATCGCCTAATTGAAGTGCGATCGCGTTTAGAAAAACAGTTTTGTTCTCAACTAGAAAAGCGAGTACAGGATATTTTTACTCAAATTTCTTTTACTCCTTATACACCCAAATTGAGTGATAAATACGAACTGACATTAGTCGAAAATACGTCAGGGAAAGAAGCTTTGGTTGCTGCTTCTACGGGGGAAAATCAAATTCTTAGCTTGTCATTTATTGGCGGGATTATTGACGGCGTGCGAGAGTGGAGTCAAAAAAATACTTTGATGGGCCCGGATAGCAGTACGTTTCCGATTGTGATGGATTCTCCCTTTGGTAGTTTAGACGAAATTTATCGCAAACAAATTGCCAATAAGTTGCCGAAATTGGCGAATCAATTGGTAATTTTGGTAACAAAAACTCAGTGGCGCGGAGAAGTCGCTAAAGAGATGGAAAGTTGCACTGGGAGAGAATATGTACTTGTGTACAATTCTCCGAAACCTGATTGTGAAGAAGATGCGATCGAATTGGGTGGGATGCGCTATCCTTTAGTTAAGCAAAGTCCAAATGAGTTTGAATACACAGAAATTGTAGAGGTAGATTATGGCTTCTAATTCGGCAATTACGGGGAAATCAATCGCTGGTTGATTCAAACTTTTAGTCAAAATTAAAGGAGTGTTTGATGTGGAGAAAGAGTATAATAAGTTGGTGCGCGATCGCATTCCTGAAATTATTCGACAAAGTGGTATCGAATGTGAAACTACTGTTTTGTCAGATGCAGAATACTGTCAAGCTTTGCGACTGAAATTGATTGAGGAAGCTGGGGAAGTTGCGGAGGCTAACGGGGACGAGTTGGTGGCTGAATTGGCTGATTTGTATGAGGTGATAGATGCGCTGATGCTGAGTTATGGCATTTCGGGCGATCGCATTTTGGATGCACAAGCCAAGCGCCGAGAAACCAGAGGCGGTTTTGCACAAAAAATCATGCTGTTGCGTACATTGTAAAAATTATCTGCGTTAATCTGTGTTTATCTGCCTCACATCTGCGGTTCCTTTATCAACAAATAATCCCAATGGCTGCTAACCGAATTAGAATTGCTAAAGATAAAGCAGATTTAGTTAAATCATTAATTTCATCAGAACATAAATCCTCACCTTTCCAGACTTACGCTGATGTCATCGCCTTCGCCGCCTCCTTGGGAAATAAGCGGAAAAAACGCTTACCTTTGGGAGATATTTCTAAACGAGAACCTGGTTCGATCGATCTTGATATTTTTGTATCAAGGGGTTACGATATGGCGATTAAGTTAATTGCGATCGCCGAAACCAAAAATCCTCAAATTCTCTCCCACCTAGATGGAGAATTAGAAGCAGAACGCTTGCAAATTTTTGAAGAATATGCTAATGGTGGACTGGAAATTCTGCGAGAAGAATTGCGGGGTGCGGCCGATTATAGCGATCGGCTTTTGTTGATTTTAATCTCAGAAAGAGACAAGCAACATCAGTCAAATGAAGAATTCGATTTAAGCAAATTCCTATTTTGAATTAACTAGAATTATGATTCATAGATACTTCAAACAAGCTGTAAGTTTTTTCGCTTACAGCTACTCAGCATTCATTCTCTGCTATTTCATTCTCCGACTAATCTTTTGGGATCGGTTGTGGATTGTGGCTTTTATTGGTACTTTCACTCCCTTAATTTTATTGCCAATTTTATTGTTACCCGTACTAGCATTTTCAATTATCAAAAACCGCTGGTTTTCTATTATTTCATCTATCGCCTGCATTCTACTCATAAGTTGGCTGCACGTCAAATACTTTTCCCCGGAATCAACAAGCATCACAACTTCCCAGCCCAGCATCAAAATATTATCGCATAACGTCGGTTGGCATACAACTCAGTCGCCAACTTTAGTTAAACTGATCAACCAACAACAACCAGATCTTATATTTTTACAAGAAACCGTTCGCAAACATACCGCCGCTTTCACTTCGTTAAAAACAGACTATCCCTATCAAATAGACACTCCACCTGTAGCAATTCTCAGTAAATATCCAATTTTATCCAACGACATATTGCACTTAGCGAATCATCCAGAAACGCAGCAGCGAGCACTTCTTCAATTTAACCAGCAAGAGATAGTCGTTTATAATATGCAAGCAACCGGGCCGTGGGTTAAAATGTATAAAATATTGTCTTTTCTCAAAATCCCTGTGTATAAATACAAACAACGCTTTCCCGAAATTCAAGATTTAGTAGAAAGAGTGCAGCAAGAAACTTTACCAGTAATTGTCGCGGGAGATTTTAACATGACAGACGAGTCTCAAGACTATTACAAGGTGCAGAAAGTTTTGCAAGATGCTTTCCTAAAATCAGGGTTTGGGTTTGGTTTTACCTGGCCTCACGGTTTCTTTGCGAAAAAAATTAACTTGAACTTAACTTATCCGGTTTGCCGCATCGATTATATTTGGTATTCAAAGCATTGGGGTGCTAAGTCTAGTTCGGTTTTAGAAGGAATGGAATCAGATCATTTACCCGTAGCAGCGGAATTAATCTTGTTAAAGTCCGACAATAGTTAAGAAAGCACTGGCGGCAATCCCACCTCTTTGGGCTGCACAAACCTGCTATTAAAACTAATAGCTTTATCCTCAAAAGTTCTCGCTTGGGCTACCGCTTGTCGCAAATGAGCGCGATCCATATCGTCCTCAATTCCTGCCACCAAATATACAATTAACTTCGTAGCTAAATCCTTCCCAGAAACTAGCATTCGCTTCTTGTTCGGATCGTACAAAATCCCGTACCACGCAGACTCAGGATTGTCCATGTGGCTAAATCCTTCATCCACATCGTATCTGCGGAGTTTGTCAAAAATAGATTTCAGCGAAAGTTTCTTTCTAAATGCTAGAATTCCTAAAGCATTAGCTAAAGCAACTTGACCGACTGGGCGGAACAAAATATTTCCCTCGCCCCCCGGTTTTTCAAAGCTAAATCGGCGCAATTCTGCTGTTTCTTCGCCACTGTCAATTCTTTGATAGCTGGGCAAACTTGCTAAATGATCGAACAATTTCTTAAATTCTTCTATTCCCTCTTTCAGTTCCTCATCTTCCGGGCGCATGGGAATCAAACCTTTTCTTTCCGGCTTCCAATGAGGGAATTTGTATTCTAAATACCGTTCCGACATATCTTGCAATGCTTGCAATGTGGTTAACACAGTTGATTTGGCTGCGACTGTGGCACTGTCCCAATTGACGCGGGGATTTCTATCATCTTGCTCTTTTAATAAGGGATGGGTGACGGCAATTTTGCGGGCGCAAATCGCAAATCCGTTGTCTTCATTTAATAATGCTAATTGGCCCTGACTCAGCGTCACCGCCATTAAGTTAACGTGCACAAAGATCGATCGCACTCGCCGTTGTGCTTGTTGCCGCGTTTCCCCCACCGCAGCCGCCGGGATAAACTCAATCCCGATTTTTTCGTGAGCTAAATTGTGTACTGCGTTGGGGTTAATTTGATACTCTTCGGCTAAATTTTCGAGGGTAATCGCAGCGCCGACGGGTTTTTTATTTTTGTTGTATCTTTGCAGGATTCCGGTTTTAATTAAACTCATTAAACCTTGAACTCCCATTAACCGATGCTGGCCGTCTAAGGCAAAAATCGCAACTTCTTTAGAAACATTCAATAGTCCTAAATTTTGATTTTTATCAAAGGATGTGAATTCAGCGGCTGATTTGGTTGCGACACCGTTTTTATCCCATTCTTCGGCTAGGGGATTGTCCACCCACGGGGGGCTGACGACTACTAAAACTGCTGGGAATTTGTGCGATTTGCGGGCTGCTAAATATTGAGTAAGGGCTGCTTGGCGCGACCAATCTAATGGGCGCTGGATGATTTCGTCAATGGTTTCGTCGTCGCGGACGATGTTGTTAGTTTGGAGGTCAAATTTTTGGCGAAAAAGTGGCATTTGTGAGGCGAAACGGACGCGGGAGTCTAACCATTCGAGGGTGACTGAACCGATGTAGGCTTCGCTGTTTCCCATTTGGGTTTTTTGGACGAAAATGCGATCGTCCTTTCCTAAATAATTATCTAATAACAGTGCGATTTCTTGTCTTTCGCGATTTTCTTTTTCCAAAAACTGGTTAGCGAGGTCATCCTTTTGGTTGATATTCATCGGCAGTTTTTATATTATTTGGGTATTTTTTCAAAAAATATCATATATTAAAGTTTATGTCAAGGGTTGTTTTTAAAAAGATATTGTGAAATACTTAAAATGCTAAGTATTTCCAAATCGCTTACCATGTAATGTCTTATTTGTCAATAGCTGATTGGCGATCGGGCTTGATGCAGATGCGTCTGGGCTGGGTCTCACTCGTCACCGTCCGAGTCCGCCAGGGGTTAAAAACCCCTGTCTCATAGCGAAAGTCCTCTGAAGAGGACTGAATATGGAGAAATTTTCCGATTTTTAGTCGGTTTTAACTGACTTATGCTATGAGACGGGGGTTTCAACCCCCGGCGGAATGTCGGGGAAGCGAGTGATTTGCCTCGCGCCCTTGTTTCAGATTTATCTGCGGTTTCACAAAAAAATATGTCTACTCCTTCCTTTGAATATATTCTGCCGGTAATTCGGGGAATTCAAGCGGGCCGCGAATATTACGTGTCGATGTGCCCGGTGCGTTTTTTGCCGAAATTGTTCCCCTTTGAATCGGAAGATTTGCCGCCGGAAATGCGGGCAAAACGGACGCTAAATTGCAGCCGGATTCCTGAAATTGCTGACTATTTTGTGAGAAATCCTACAAGTTATACTTGCGGGGCAATTGCCGCTTCTATTGATGCGGATATTACTTTTGAAGCGGTGGGAAATGAGGCCGAAGAACGGAAAATTGGCCGCCTGCGGGTGCCGATGGATGCTAAGTTTACGATTAATGACGGACAGCATCGCAGGGCGGCTTTTGAGATAGCTTTGAGGGAAAATCCGCAGTTGGGATATGAGACGGTGGCGCTGATTTTGTTTCTGGATATTGGGTTGGAGAAGTCGCAGCAAAGGTTTGCTGATTTGAATAGTTTTCAGGCTCCTTTGGAATCGTCGCTGAGTGTACTTTATAATCACCGGTACGATGGCGCAAGGTTGGTGAAGGCGGTTGTTAAGCAGGTTGAGGTTTTCCGGTGTTTGACGGAGATGGAGAGGGGAAGTTTGAATGGGCGATCGCCCAAATTATTTACGCTAAGTGCGATCGATCGTGCTATCATGCCCTTGCTGTCCAATATTGAGGGCAGCAAACACGCGAAACCCTCTCGTTACCGCGCCACAAAACAGGAAAAAGAGGAAGAATTTGCTCAAAAAATACAACTAGCGGTTAGTTATTGGAATGCGGTTAGCAGTTTTATTCCTGATTGGCAATTAGTTCTGCACAAGCAAGTTGCGGCGGGGGAAATACGCCGGGATTGCGTGCATTGTCACAGTGTTGTACTGGAGAGTTTGGGGGAAGTCGGGGCGAGTTTGCTGTCGCTTTTTCCTGAGAGTTGGGAGGAACGTTTGACTGATTTGTGCGAGGTTGATTGGTCAATTTCTAATCCTGATTGGGAGGGTGGAATTTTGGTAAAAGGGAGGGTTTTGCGATCGAGGGCGAGTGTTAGTTGGATGAGTGATTATTTGAAAGCGAGGTTGGGTTTGTCAATCGCAGATGCAGCACAGGCGAGACAACCGTGTCACGATAAAACCTAGCTGTGAGTTTAAGTAAAATAGCGTCGAAATGGTTCTGCAAGAATGCCCAAAATTTGGTCTAGCTGGGTAATATAATATTCAGTTAAATCAATTTTCAACAACTGATTTTCTAGGATGAGAAATTTCCAGTTTGTCCCGGTTGAAACTGCTCCATAAATTGCGGATTGTTCTTGTCCTTTGCGGGCATTAAATATTTGAGCTGCTGCCATCTGAGCCGCACACTGTCCCAATCCGATTCTAATATCGTTGTCTTTTGCTTCGACTAATGTCAAGACTGGGGCTGTAACTAATGATTGATTGCTGGACGCACTGAGAAGAAAGTCACAAGCCCCGGTTAATCCTTTACTTTCTTCTACGTTAAATGTGTTACCGGAAAAATAGCCAATTTTGTTGTTGAAGGTGCGCCGGATTTCGAGTAAAATGGGGGTGATAATTAATTCCGATCGCGCTTTTTCGGTGCTGATACTGGATGCTAGGTCTAAGGTTTCGTCTAGGGTTTGTTTGAGGCGGTCTGAAGGTGCGATCGGGGTAATTTGGCCGAATAAGTGGGGAATGTCTTCAACGGTTAGATCCAGGGTTGAGACGGCTTGGTCGATCGTTTTGAAGTCGCTGTAGGACATATTTAGTTTAGGAGTGGGAGAAATGATTTTTTAAACAGCAGATGCACGCGGGCGATCGCGGATAATATTGGTTAAATCCATCCCAACTCGGCCTTTGCTGCCTCGACGGCCATTTTTACAGCACTAGCACTTGCTGTTATTTTATAGGATGCTTTGGGATTCTTAGGGCTAGAGTTAGATAAAACAACATTTCCTTCCCAA
This sequence comes from Oscillatoriales bacterium, assembly GCA_043742065.1. Taxonomy (GTDB): domain Bacteria; phylum Cyanobacteriota; class Cyanobacteriia; order Cyanobacteriales; family Microcoleaceae; genus Microcoleus. Next base: position 7,887 of record JAYTZD010000459.1, on the reverse strand, counting down.
ATATGGCTTTGTCTAGACCAATCGAGTTGTGCCAATTTTGATACTTTTTCAGTATCAAAATCTTGGCTGCTATCTGTGTCATAGGTATAGTATAGCAACCGACCTAAAACTTCTAGCCCTACGCTTCTACCTAAGATACAGTATTCCTTAAACTGATTCACATCTTCAACCGTCAAGTCTTCAACGCTGGTTTCACAAATATGTCTAGTCTGACTACATTCTGAAAACAAATTGTTAAGACATATAGCTAAAATATTTGATGATTCAGCAACGTCATAATCTTTGAGTTCATCAATTGGGCCGTCACTAAACGCGCAACTAACCAATTTGGCTATAAAATTAGTTGTGTATATAAGTTTCCTTTTACTGTCTGGATTAGTTTTAATTTTATCTGTTTTTCCATGAAATATTAAAACTTTTTCCAGTAAATTTTTGGTAATACCAACCCTACCTTCAAACTCACCGAATGATAAAAGCAATGATTTATCCAGTTGTTTGGTCTGCGCCATATCTCGGAAATCAGCCTGACACTGGTTAAAATCTTCCTCTAAAACCAGCGTAATAGGGAAATCATTATCACCTATTAACTCGCCGTCACCACTTTCAATTAACTCGTGAATAGCGCGCTTGCGATGCTGTCCATCAGTAATATCTAACTTAACACCACGATGAATGACTACTAGACAAATCCCCCGACCTAGTTCTATAATGTCAATCTTTTCAGGATCGACATTTGCTGTCAGCGTCCCCAAAATCCAGGGTTGATCGTTTCTAGTGCGTTTAAGAATATATTGTTTTACTTCCTCAGCATGACCCTTAATCTCTGGGCGGTTTTTACCAGAATCAGGATCGTTTCCAGTTGATGGTTTCGCTTGGAGGAGGGTAGGCAAGTCATCAGCCGGGATATTTATTTGCACCATCTTCCGCTTCCCCTGCTGAAAAATTAGCCCTGGATAGCACTTCTGACGGTGGTACTTGGCAAAGTAAGGCTCTAGAACCTCATCAAGTTTCTGGCTCGAATCTGTGACTGGGTAGTTATTTTCAGGCATAATGAGGATACAAGTTTATTTAATTATTCTAAGTTTTTAAGGGTACGTGAACTAGGGATGCTATTGTGCAAAAGGGCAAATAACAAAAATATATGGATAAGTATGCTACCAGGTTAATTGTATCATAAAAAGAAAAAGTTAGCAAGATAGGAGTTTTAGAACATGATAGAAGTTCAGCAAATGTCACTATTTGAACCGCGGACTGTTAAGGAGTTACTCGAAGAAATAAAAGAGCTAACTAAAGAAATTCAAGAATTGTACTGTTTAGACGCTATACCTTGGTTGATCGGTTGGAGTGGCGGGAAAGATAGTACCGCAGTATTGCAGCTGATCTGGAATGCGATCGCAGCACTCCCGATCGAGAAGCGCACAAAAACTGTCCATGTAATCACAACTGATACTTTCGCTGAAAATCCGATTATTTCGGCTTGGGTGCGTAAATCTTTAGCTAACCTCAAGATACTTGCTAAAGAGCAAAAAATGCCTGTTTCCCCGCATCTGCTTCATCCAGAGGTGAAAGAAACATTCTGGGTATGCTTAATTGGCAAAGGTTATCCAGCGCCTCGTAATGGATTTCGGTGGTGTACAGATAGGATGAAAATTCAGCCGGTAAATCAATTTATCCGAGACATCGTTCGAGTACATGGTGAAACTATTGTTGTTTTGGGTACTCGCAAGGCTGAAAGTAGCAAACGTGCAGCAACAATGAAAAAGTATGAAGCAGGTAGATTGCGCGATCGCCTCAGCCCTAATGCTCGCTTACCTAACTCTTTAATTTATACCCCTATTGAAGATTGGCGAACAGATGAAGTTTGGCTGTATCTAATGCAGTGGGACAATCCGTGGGGAAATAACAATAAAGATTTATTTACCATGTATCGAGGTGCAACAGCAGATAATGAATGTCCTTTAGTTGTTGATACTTCTACTCCTAGCTGTGGCGATTCTCGCTTTGGCTGCTGGGTTTGTACAATGGTTGACAAAGATAAATCAATGGAGGCAATGATTCAAAATGATGAGGAAAAAGAATGGATGCAGCCTCTCCTCGATATTCGCAACGAATTAGATATAAAAGACGATCGCCCAAAAAGAGACTTCCGACGCATCTACGGTAGAGTAGAACTGTTTGAACGCAACATGGGCGACGACACAACCTCCGTCGAACCCATCCCAGGGCCCTACACCAAATTCTGGCGAGAACACTGGCTGAGACGAGTCTTGGAAGCACAAACCAACATCCGCAAAACCGCCCCCCTAGAAATGCGCGACATTACCTTAATTACCCCGGAAGAACTTAGCGAAATCCGCCGCATTTGGCTGGAACAAAAGCACGAATTTGATGATAGCTTGCCCCGGATTTATGAAGAAGTCACGGGCGAACCTTTTGAAGATTCCCGCCCGGCTGCGGAAAGAAAACTTTTGGGTAGCGACGAATGGACTGTACTTGAAGAAATGTGCGATGACAAAATGCACCTGGAATTGATGGCAAAACTCCTGGATACAGAACGCCAATACTACACAAAACCCCGCCGTACGGGTGTTTATGGGGATTTGGAAAAATGCTTTGAAACCAGTTCGCGATCGCAGAAAGAAGCCATTGGTAACGCCCACTATCAACGGAATTTGAAAAAAGCAGTCGAAGATGTGAAAGCAAATCCGGCCCTGAATATTCAGCAAGTCAAAGATGCGATCGCCCAAACCAACATTTCTGCAACCGATGCAACCGTTGATATTGCCAAACTTAAGGAAGAATTGGAAAGCAGCAGCAACGAAGACAAGCAGTTGTCTTGGGCGGATATTAAATATTCAACTCCAGATTCAGGAGGGGGAAATAATAAAGATTAGGATACACCAGCCTGCGGTTCAACCATAAACTTGTTGACAGCCACCCGGACCGATCGGATATAATAGGTTGTCAATTAACCGCAGCATTACCCAACCCTCATCGTTTAAATTCCTAAATTTTAACCATGATTAATCCTAATATTCCCCATCAGGATCTTACATACAGCATCATCGGCTGTGCAATGAGAATACACCGGAGGACGCAAAAAGGTTTAAGGGAAAAACATTACCAAAGAGCCTTTGATGCAGAAATGCTTGAATCAGGTTTAACAACAGAAATGGAGTATCCAAGGCAAATTTACGACGGTGAAGTTTGGATGGGAATCCTCTATCTAGACCATTGGGTGAATGAAGGTATTGTAGTAGAGGATAAAGCCGTTAATTATCCAATGACTGATAAAGATAAAGCTCAAATAATAGCTTACTTAGCTGCTACAGGATCACAAGTAGGTTTATTTATAAACTTTGGACGCAGCAAATTAGAATATCACCGCATCCTCCCACCAAAATCTGTACAAGGTTGGCAGAAATACATTCAACCATACTTGTGGAGGCCGAAAACAAGTGGCAGAGGTTGGACAAGAGGAAGCGCAGGAACCTATGAAGAAACAGACGCCGAACTCCCATTACCTCCCAGCATTCAGCCTCAGAAACAAGAGGAAGATTCAACCGATATCATCGATTGGTAGCAAGGGGGAGAACGGTTAGCAACGGATTGGGTAACGGATGTAACGGATGATTAGTGGGTAATCACCAAATCCTCTACTAACCGCCGCCCCACCAACAACCCATCCGTTAAATCCGCTACAAAATCCGCTGCTAACCGCCGCCCCCACCAACAACCCATCCGTTAAATCCGTTACAAAATCCGCTGCTAACCGCCGCCCCCCCACCAACCAACAACATCTACATCTACAATGCAATTCCTCGAACTCGTCCTCAAAAACTTCGGCCCCTATGCAGGCATCCAAACCATCAATCTCCGCCCCGAAAAAGACGGAAATCCCTGCCCAGTCATCCTATTTGGAGGCATGAATGGCGGCGGCAAAACTACCCTTATGGATGGTATTCGCCTCGCCCTCTACGGCGGCAGAGCTCAATGTTCCACCAGAGGAAATCTGAGCTACAGCGACTTTCTCAATCAATCAGTCAACCGACATACTCCACCATTAGACGATACCCGTGTTGAATTAATATTTGAACAAGTCCAAGACGACAAATTAACCCAATTTAAAATAGTTAGATACTGGACAAAAAATGATGCTAAAGATAACTTAAGCATTCTCATATACAGCGAAGTAGTCAATGATTGGTGGTCAGATAAAGCGATTACTAAAACCTGGGACGAATATATCGAAACCCTTTTACCAGTCGGCATATCTAACCTATTTTTGTTTGACGGTGAACAAGTAAAAGAATTAGCTGAACTCGAAACTCCGCCGGAGTTTGTTGTCGGGGCGATTAAATCTCTTTTAGGTTTGGAATTAGCAGAACGTCTTGCTGTCGATTTAGAGATTCTAGCAGGCCGCAAGCGGAAAGAGATTGCTGGGAAAAAAGACTTGGCAGCTTTAGAAAAAATTGAGGAAATATTCAAAGAAATTACTGCTAAAAAAGACTTAGAAACAGAAAAGCAAGCTAGCTTTAAAAACGAATTAGAGAAGGCTCAAAAAAACCAGCAACAAGCATCAGACAAATTTGTTTATCAAGGTGGAAAAATTGCCGCCGATCGCAGTCAACTAGACAGACAAATAGATGACTACAGAAATCAGGCAGAAAAAACCCGTCAAACCATGATGGAATTAGCCTCAAATACGCTACCACTAGCCCTAATTTCTCCCCTGCTAACCGCAGCGAAAATTCAAGCAGAAACAGAAGCTAGTCAGCAGCAAGCAAAGATCGCCCAAAATGCGATCAAAAAAAGAAGCGATCGCCTCCTCAATTATATCGCAGAAATCTCGTTAAATGCCCAACAGCTAGATAAAATTCAAGACTTCATCCGCCAAGAAGACCAAGAACTCGAACAGCAAGCGGGAACAGATATTTCGCCCTGGATGAATGCCGATGACAACAGTATTCAGCAACTAGAGAATCTGCTTAGCTATCAAATTCAATCCCAGCAAACAGCCACCACTGAACAAATAGCAGAAATCAAAAACATCGAAGCAGAAATCGACTTCACAGACAGACAACTCGCGGCCGCAGCATCCCCCGAAGCCTACGATAAACTAGAATTAGCAGTTAAAAATGCTCAAAAAGCAGTCGCTAACGCAGCCGCAGACGTAGAATCAGCTAACCGCCGTATCGACGAATTAGACAAAGAATTAGCGAACAATCAAAAGGAACTAGAAACCTACAGCAGTGAATATATTACCATCAGAAATAGCCAACATATCATCGCATCTATCGCCAAAGCCCAAGCCACTCTCAAACAGTTCAAAGAAAAACTGACTCTCAAGAAACTCAACAAACTAGAAGTGGAAATTACCGACTGTTTCCGCTATCTCCTGCACAAAACTGATTTGGTGCACAGAGTTGCGATCGATACTCAAACATTTAGCCTTTCCATCTACGATACTGAAGGTAAACAAGTACCGAAACACCGACTTTCTGCTGGGGAAAAACAATTGTTGGCGATCGCATTTTTGTGGGGATTAGCTAGAGTATCGGGTAGATTGTTGCCAGTTGCGATCGACACTCCGTTGGGCCGCCTCGACTCTTCCCACAGAAACAACCTCGTCGAACGCTATTTCCCGTCGGCTAGCCATCAAGTCATCCTGCTTTCTACTGACACGGAAATTACCAAAGTAGAATATGATAAGCTGCAAGAATTAGAGGCGATCGCACACAGCTACTTACTTAAGTATGATTCTAGTAAGCGTCAGACTACTGTGGAAGAGGGTTATTTTTGGTAGAGTGTTAGATGTGGGATTTTTTTGAACCGCAGATGGGGGCAGATGAACACAGATGGACGCAGATTGGAACTTATGGTAGAGTTTGAAATATGGGATTTTTTTGAACCGCAGATGAGGGCAGATGAACACAGATGAACGCAGATTGGAACTTAATCAGATTACGGAAAAAATTATTGGGTGTGCCTTTAAGGTAGGAAACACTTTAGGTTTCGGATTTTTAGAACAAATTTATCAGAATTCCTTGGTTCATGAACTTCGCAAAACAGGAATGTTGGTTGAACCTCAGTTTACAGTTTATGTTTACTACGATGATATAATTGTTGGGAAATTCATACCAGATGTGTTAGTAGAAAGATCCGTGCTTGTAGAACTGAAAGCTATCAAATCACTCGGTGATAGAGAAACAGCACAGTGTCTCAACGCCATAAAAGCTACAAAATTAAGCATCTGTTTGCTAATCAATTTCGGCAACCCCAAAGTAGAAGTTAAACGAATAGTCCATAACTTCTAAACCGCAAATATAATCACTCTTACTATCTGCGTTCATCCGCGTTTATCTGCCTACATCTGCGGTTACAAACATCGTAAACTCATGGAACCACCAGTCGATCGCATCCGCCTATCCCAAACAGGCAAAGACCAACTATCAAAACTGAAACGATCGACCAGAATCGATCAGTGGAACATCCTGTGCCGCTGGGGTTTTTGCCGATCGCTCGCCGAACCCAGCATACCATCCCCAGTACCGATTCCCAGCGACAGCAACGTAGAGTTAAGCTGGGATGTCTTCGGTGGCGACATGGCGGATATTTTGATAATTGCCCTCAAGCAGCGCTGTCACCAAGATAATTTGGGAACAGAAAAAGAAACTTTAGCCAAACAATTTCGCCTGCATTTACACCGTGGAATCGGTTATTTGGCTGGCGATCCAAATATTAAGAAAATTGAGGACTTAATTGCGATCGCCTTATCGCCTGAAAAATTAAGAAATTAAGCAACGGAGGAGACGGCAGTGCCGTTTCCCTACAATTAATCTGGCGTAGGGACACGGTACTGCCGTCTCCTCTATATTGTCTTCTCCAAAAGTGGGAAAAAATGCCCTACGGGCCCTTGACCTTTCCCAATATCTAAGGCATATTTCAGAGCAGTAGTAACATAATTCTTTGCCAATGTCACCGCTGTAAACAAGTCTTTACCCAACGCTAGATTAGCTGCGATCGCAGCACTTAAAGTACAACCAGTCCCGTGAGTATTCAGAGTATCAACATTCTCTGTTTTCAAAGTCTCCAACCGCGTACCATCAAACCACACATCAATTCCCCGCAAATCTCCTTTCATCCCGCCGCCTTTCACCAAAACGGCTTTTGCACCCAAACTGTGGATTTTTTCCGCAGCCGATCGCATATCATCGACAGAATCAATCTCTAAACCACTCAAAATAGTCGCTTCAAACCGATTTGGAGTCACAACAGCCGCCATTGGAATCAAAATATCCTGCAAAAATGCGATCGCCCCGTCATCAATCAGTCGATCGCCCGATCGTGAAACCATCACCGGATCGACAACCAAATTCCCCAAATTCCAACTCTCCACCTGGGAAGCAACCACCGCCATAATTTCCCGATTCAGCAGCATCCCAGTCTTCACAGCATCCACCCCAATATCCCCAACCACCGCCTCAATTTGAGCCGCCACAGCCTCCGCAGACAAAGCATCAACCCGCGTCACCCCCAAAGTATTTTGAGCCGTCACGCAAGTCACAGCACTCGTACCGTGGACGCAGTGAAACGCAAAAGTCCGCAAATCTGCCTGAATCCCAGCCCCGCCGCCACTATCAGAACCCGCCACAGTCAAAGCCACAGGAATTTTCGATTTCATCACCTTTTTTCCACCTTAGATCGATACAAACAGATCCCATCTTATCCGCGTTCATCCGCGTTCATCCGCCCCATCTGCGGTTGCAAAATTAGTTATGATTAAAAAGATTGTAAACTATTATTTAAAACAACCATGAAACTCACCCGCATCGACCTTAACTCTTGGATCTTCCATATTGCCGGCCAAACTATCCTCGTCGATCC
>JAYTZD010000458.1:0-44472 GCA_043742065.1 Oscillatoriales bacterium | reverse complement strand
CTGTTGAGTTTCTTAACGGCTGAAAGCTTTCTGCAACAAATAGCATTACAATTGCACTGCTCGCGCCTTGAGTTTACCGAGTTACTTTTTCAGCCAGTACCCTACAGCAGCCAGACTCCGAAGGGAATGCCTACTGAGTTTGAACGATATCATGGCAAGACTGATTTTGCGATCGTCAATGTGCCACCTAATTTCATGTTTCAAGCCAAAGTGTTTAAGCCGAGTCGCCTCTGTGCAATTTATCGAGTTATTAAGAATTAGTCAAAAACTGCTTAATCTGTGGTTCAATCTAAAATCTACAATATAAAATCTCAAATCGGATGACATCAGACATTGAACTGTTAGCTAGCTTAGAATTTTTCCCCTACATTGACTCTGAGGGAAAATTGCCAGATTTCGTACAGGGAAAAATTGGCGTTTGCGCGATTTTTGACAGCGAAAAAGTCCTCCAATTTGTCGGATATTCTCGTGATATCTACCTCAGCCTCAAACAGTATCTAGTGCGCCAACACCAACACTGTTACTGGCTGAAAGTCCAAATGATCGATCGACCAAACCGCACAATTCTCGAAAACATCCGAGAAAGTTGGATTGCTGAAAACGGTTCACAGCCCAGCGGCAATGGTGCCGATGCTGCCAAGTGGAACGATCCCATTGATACCAAAACTGTGATGACTGTCGAAGAAATCACCAATTATGAACGCATTATCATCGATGAAATCGCCAAAGATAAGTTATTGAAAAATGTAGCGCGGCGCGTAGAAAGTGAAATCTTATCCCAACTCAAAGCCCGTGGTGTCACTGAAGAAATTCGATTCAATCCTAAGCTGAAAACTAGCGGCTTGTTAGACTTAAAGTAAGACAAATAGGGCATCGGGCATCGGGCATTGGGCATCCGGCATCGGTTATTCACACCAAAGAAAAGTTAACAATCAACAGTCAACAGTCAACAGTCAACAATCAACAGTCATTCCGGTGGAACCGGAATTGCTATGATTGGATGTTGGGAACCTTTCAGAAATCTCAATGCTCAATACAAAAACAATTCTTTCCAGTCTGCTGTTATTTATCCCGATTTCCATTGCCGGACACTTCCTGGGATGGGAATCGTCCACAATCTTCATCACATCGGCCCTAGCCATCATTCCCCTAGCGGCCTGGATGGGTAGTGCCACCGAAGAAATCGCCGTCGTTGTTGGCCCAAATTTGGGGGGTTTACTCAACGCTACCTTCGGAAATGCCACTGAACTAATTATCGGCATCGTCGCCTTGAACGCCGGACTAATCGATGTCGTCAAAGCCAGCATCACCGGTTCCATTATCGGCAACCTGCTGCTAGTCATGGGACTTGCCATGCTGCTGGGTGGCTTGCGCTACAAAGAACAAGAATTTCAGCCCATAGTCGCCCGGTTGAACGCTTCGGCGATGAATTTAGCCGTAATTGCCATTTTGGTGCCGACAGCAGTTGATGTCACCTCGAAAGGCATCGATCCAGAGACGATGCAAACACTCTCTAGCGCCGTGGCCGTAGTCCTGATCCTAGTTTACGTGCTGACACTACTGTTTTCCATGAAAACTCACACCTATCTCTACGATGTTGGAGTAGCCGAGATCGAAATCCTGGAAGGACTAGCCGAGAACAACTTAGCAGGAGACAATCCCGAACACAAAGTCAATCTGCCATTGTGGATTGGCGTGCTGTTGGCCTGTACTCTCATGGTAGCTGTGGAGTCAGAACTGCTGGTGGGTACTCTAGAAGAAGCAACAGCCAATTTGGGAATCAGTTCATTGTTTACCGGTGTGATTTTGGTGCCGATTATTGGTAACGCAGCCGAACACGCTACAGCAGTGACGGTGGCGATGAAAAATAAAATGGATTTGTCGGTTTCTGTGGCTGTTGGTTCGAGTTTGCAAATTGCTCTGTTTGTCGCCCCGGTATTGGTTTTGGCAGGTTTTGTCCTGGGAAAACCGATGGACTTGAACTTTAATCCGTTTGAGCTCGTAGCGGTGGCGGTAGCGGTGCTGATTGCTAATTCGATCAGTTCTGATGGTAGGTCTAACTGGCTGGAAGGTACTTTGCTGCTAGCTGCTTATGCGGTTTTGGCCCTAGCATTCTACTTCCATCCGGCAATTGATGGACTTGCTTAGACTAAAGGGAAGGGGAAGAATTTTTGAGATCTTCCCTTTTTGCTTCTGGCTGATTCCTTCGGAAGTTGCCGTTGCGATCGTACAATGGAAAAGTGGCTGCTTTGAATTATTGATTCTCAGCAGGATGTCAAAGTAAAAATCGATACAGCAACCTCAAATAGGGTTATGTGGCTTCTGTGAGTTATTGCCTCAATCCCAAATGCCCGAATCCTTCCGATCCTGCCAATGCAGGTAAGTCCGCGTGTCTTCACTGCGGGTCTCAGCTTTTTTTGGAAGGTCGATATCGTTTGATAGCGCCCCTCGGAGGTGGCGGTTTTGGTAAAACTTTTGAAGTGGACGACAACGGCACCCTAAAAGTGCTGAAAGTCCTGCTCAAAGAACATCCCAAAGCCGTAGAACTTTTCAAGCAAGAAGCCGACGTATTGGTCAGGCTGAGGCATCCCGGCATTCCGAAAGTCGATCGCGATGGTTATTTTATATTTTCCCCCGCTAACAGCACAGAGTCCTTTCACTGTCTGATCATGGAGAAAATTGCCGGTGCCAATTTGCAGGACTGGCTGAAAAATCGGGGCCGCCCGATTAGTCAAGAACTAGCGGTTAACTGGTTGAAACAACTGTCGGAAATTTTGGACTTAGTTCACCGACTGAATTATTTTCACCGGGACATCAAGCCACATAATATTATGTGCAAACCCAACGGACAGTTGGTGCTGATTGACTTCGGGACTGCTAGGGAAGTGTCAGCGACTTATTTCGCCAAAGTGGGTCAAGGGGGAAATGTGACTGGTATTGTTTCCCCTGGTTATACGCCACCAGAACAAACTAATGGTAAAGCTGTTCCGCAGTCAGATTTTTTTGCCCTGGGACGTACTTTTGTTTATTTGTTGACCGGGAAACCACCAACGGCTTTTCCTGAGAACCCGCGCACGGGTAAATTGATGTGGCGCAAAGGTGCTCCTCAAGTTTCCGACGCTGTGGCGAATGTGATTGATTATCTGATGGCACCTTTTCCGGGAAATCGACCCCAAAGTCCACAGGTAGTTTTGCAGTGTTTGGAAGAAATTAATCTGGATGAGGCGGAGACTGAGTTACCAACTCAGTTACCGACGACTGGTCAAAATAAAATTCGGGGAAATCCTGGCGTGTCTGGGATGATGAAGCAGAGTTCGATGAATCGGCTCAGACCACTCAATTCTGGGTTGAAGAAGTCTATTCTAGACCGGTTTGACTTAAAAAATAAGTTGCTGGCGGGCGCTGCTCTTTTAGTGCTGGCTGTGGGCGGATCTCAAATTTATGGTTCGCTGCGTTACAATGTGTTTCCAGCAAATCCGATTTGGCTGTTTTCTAGTTGGCCCAGTAGTCAGTTTTTGCAAAGCAGTTGGGATAATGTCGGGAGTGTAAATGCGATCGCCCTTTCGCCTGATGGTCAAACTTTGGTCAGCGCCAGTTTTGGTACGATTAGAATTTGGAATGTGAAAACGGGACTGGTGGTGCGAACTCTCAATCCAGTGCATTCTAAAAAATCGGTGAAGGCGCTGGCTGTGAGTCCCAACGGCGAAATTTTGGCTAGCGGTGGCGATGACAATACTATCCGTTTGTGGAATTTAAAAAACGGTCGGCGGATGTTGACAATTCTCGCTCATAGTAGCGGTGTAAATGCGATCGCTTTCAGTCGCGACGGTCAGACTATTGCTAGCGGGAGTGATGATAAAACTGTACGTTTGTGGAATGCTAAAACTGGCGGCAGGTTGTTGACTTTGAGCGGTCACGGGGGAGCAGTAAATGCGATCGCCTTCAGCCAAGACGGTCAAACTCTCGCTAGTGGTAGCGAAGACAATACTGTACGTTTGTGGAATGTCAAAAACGGAGATGTCAGAAGAATTCTCGCCGGTCACGGACAGGCTGTTAATGCTGTGGCTTTTAGCCCCAATGGGCAAGTTGTGGCTAGCGGTAGTAGCGACAATACTATCCGTTTGTGGAATGTGCAAACTGGCAAACGCAATCGCATTTTTGAAGGGCATGGAAGTTGGGTAAGGGCGATCGCCTTTAGCCCGGACAGTCGCACTCTAATCAGTGGTGGTGCGGATATTATAGTTTGGGATTTGAAGACAGTCCAAGAGAAAAGGACTCTTTCGGGTCACAGTCAGTTCGTAAATTCTATTGCTGTTAGCAAACAGGGCAATATTTTGGTCAGTGGTAGTCCCGATCGCACGATTAAGATTTGGCGAATGCCTTAGTTATTCATCATCAGCAACTCTGGACACGGCAATGCCGTTTCCCTATGAATGCGAGGGATTGTTTGCGAAGTTTCATGATTATGTTCCTTTGAGTAAGTAGGTGGGCATATTATATTGGGTGTCATTGCGAGGAACGAAGCAATCTCTAAACAGAGACAAAATCTTCAATGCCGATGAGATTGGGAGCAACGCCTGTCAAAGCAGCTAAAACTTCATTGCTGCTGGCTACTCTAATTAATGTGCCGTTAGTTCCAGGGGAAATTGATAGCTGTCCGAAGGTCAAACCATTGATTAATTGAAAGGTATCTTGACCGTTGGCAAAATCAGAAATTGTATCAACTCCTAATCCCGCACCTAAAACAAATACATCATTACCCGCGCCGCCGACTAGATTATCGTTTCCTAAACCGCCGTTGAGGGTGTCAAAACCTTTGCCGCCAGACAGGTTGTCGTTACCGCCACCGCCATTCAGGATATCGTTGCCCCGCAAACCGTTGATGATATCGTTGCCGGGAGTGCCTGTCAGGTTGTCGTTGCCCGGAGTGCCGTTGATGGGATTAGTATTGCCTATGTCAGCAACAAAGAGGTCTGAGCCGTTGTTGGTATCTCCCGGCACGAGGTTGGGGGCATCAGATGCAAACGCGACAAACCGCCCGTCGGCGGAGATGGAGGGACGGCCGGAGTTGCCGATCGCCTGATTGCCTGCTGAGTCCACAGAGACGCGGGTGGTGGTGTTGGTTGACAAGTCGCGCACGAAGATGTCCTCGCCATTGTTAGTGTCCCCCGGCACGAGGTTGGGGGCATTAGATGTAAACGCCACAAACCGCCCGTCACCGGAAATAGAGGGAAGGAAGGAGTTGCCGATCGCCTGATTGCCTGCTGAGTCCACAGAGACGCGGGTGGTGGTGTTGGTTAACAAGTTCCGCACGAAGATGTCGTCGCTATTGTTAGTGTCTCCCGGCACGAGGTTGGGGGCATTAGATGTAAACGCTACTTTCTGCCCGTCACCGGAAATGGAGGGAAGGAAGGAGTTGCCGATCGCCTGATTGCCTGCTGAGTCCACAGAGACGCGGGTGGTGGTGTTGGTTGACAAGTCGCGCACGAAGATGTCTGGACTATTGTTAGTATCTCCCGGCGCTAGATTGGCTGCAAAAGAGGAAAACGCCACTTTCTGCCCGTTGGCAGAGATGGAGGGCTCGAAGGAGTTGTCGATCGCCTGATTGCCTGCTCGATCTACAGAGACGCGGGTGATGGTGTTCGTTAACAAGTCCCGCACGAAGATGTCGCGGCCAGCGTTAGTGTCCCCCGGTACGAGATTGGCGGCATCAGATGCAAACGCTACTTTCTGCCCGTCGGTGGAGATGGAGGGATCGCCGGAGCCATTGTTCCCCTGATTGCCTGCTGAGTCAACTGAGACGCGAGTAATATTCATAAACCCTGATATTTAAAAGTACAAGTATTGATTGACATCATTCAATAAACAGCTCTCAAAGTCAATTCATAAAAGTCATAACTTTGACTTCATAAAAGTCATATTTATTAATAAATGTTACCAACAGTAGACAAAATAGCCAAACTCATATATAGCGATCGCATAATACTTACTCCAGAATCAATCAAGTTTTTGGTATTCCCAAATCTAATAACTAATCCCACGCCCATTTTTGGCAAATTCATCCACAGTTTGCTGCGATAATTCGTGAAGTGTCATGGCCTGTAACACATCCAAAGGCAATGTCAAATGATGCGCGCCAGCTAACAAAGTCTTTACCGCTTCTTCCGGCGACTTAATACTGGCTGCCAAAATCTCAGTATTGCTTTGCTTCAAGACATTTGCCATATCCTGTACTAAGGCAAAACCATCTCCGAGGAGTCTGGTGGCGCGATTCACATAGGCGATCGCATATTTTGCCCCCGCTTCTGCTGCAACAACTGCTTGCGATGCACTGTAAATAGCTGTCACCGCGCAAGGAATTTCTGCTGACAGGTGCGCTACTGCTTGGAAACCCGCCGCTGTTGCCGGAACTTTCAACACTGTTTGCCGTCCAATTAATTCAAAAGCAGCATTTCCTTCTACTACCATGCCATCAAAATCAGATGCCATTAGCTGATAATACAATTCCCCAGAAATCAGTTGTGCCAGTTGTTTTAGTGTCACCTCTGGAGATAAATTACTTTTTGCCAAAAGTGTCGGATTAGTAGTAATTCCAGCTACCCATCCGAACTGACTGGCCAATGTGGCTTCTGTTACAATTGCAGTATCAACATAAATTGCCATTTGTTCTACACCTTCAATTTGCTAGTGTTCAGACACATACTTTGTAGTTTGAGAAGAATTGGGAAATTCATCTTACGAAATTCATTGTTAGGCTTTTAGCATACCAGATAGAAGATAATATTACTATTAAGCAATCATAACAGTTAAGTAATGCTTGCTATCGAAAATAGTTTTAATTTTTTAATTTTGATTTTTGTAAATTTAAATTTTATCGCAAAATGCCGGATACACATAATACGCTTTTGTAGTAAGGGTTATGTATCCAATAAGTCCAGGAAATGACTCAAAAATGACCCAAGAACAGAATCAACAGCCAAAAGTCAACCTTGGAAAATCTCCTGAAAACACAGAGTTGGAACAACCACCTGTAACCACTCAAGCATCGCCAAATGTTAATTCCAAAACTGCGTGTCAAGTATTTACAACTAGCAGCGAAGAGAGTTTGAAAGCTTTAGCCCGCTTGATGATAGTGTATTGCGCTTGGTCAATTCCAGAACTTTCTGAACACAAGTATAGCAACCGTCAAGGGAATTAAGTCTATTGTCAATTGTCTGCTTTCAATTGAATGCTTTCAAGCAATTGCTTTTCCTGCTGGACTTTTGCTTCTAAAGTTTGAATTTGTTCCCGACGGGCTTCTACTTCAATCAAACGACGAGATAATTCTTGATTTTGCAAAGTCAGAGATTGCCGCCACTCTTCTGCTTTCTCAGCTTCTTGCTGCAAAAAATCTGGTGTAATACCTGTGGTTATATGGTTTCCAACTAATCCTAACACCCAGTTTGTCGCCGATCGCATATTCAAGACTTCGCCATTTTCCCCAACATCTGCCAATACTAAAACGCCTTCATTTAAAGCATTAATCAGGGAGTTTTTTGGGTTTTGAACACAATCTCTTGATAACGTCAAGATACTTTGTTCAGCAAGAATCGCCCAAGAATCATCAGCATTTTGACAAGCGAGTAATTGCAGAGTGCGATCGGCAAAAACTTCCTGACTTTGTACTTGAGCTAAATATAGCATAAGGGTTATTTGTGATTGGTTATTAGTTATTGGTTGATTTGCGATGTCGTAGGGGCGGGTTTTACAAGCAATAATTGCCTAAAACCAACTATCTCGTAAACCCGCCCCGGCCACAGTCAACAGTTAACCGGCTACTATTAAAACAACTTTAGCCGATCGCGCAAAATCTCCGCCTGTTTTTCCGCTTCCGCCAAACCATCCCGCGCCACCTGAACCACTTGCGGATCGGCTTTTTCCACAAACTTCTGATTAGTCAAACGCGCCGAAGTGTGCTTAATTTCCGCTTCCACCTTAGCCAACTTCTTCTCCAACTTACCACGTAAAGCATCCAAATCGACCACCCCAGCCAGAGGAATCAATACTTGCACAGTACCAATAACCCCAGCAATTGTCTGCCCTAAATCTGTATCCAAACTAGCAGTAATCGTTAGATTTTCTACCCTTGCCAAATCCTTAATATAAATGGCACAATCTGAGATGATCTGGCGTTCTTTCGGGCTTTCACTTTGCAAAATCGCCGTCACCTTCACTCCCGGCTTGATATCAGTATCAGCCCGCAAATTACGGATTGTGCGAATTGTGCCAAATAACAACTCAAACTGCTGTTCTAAATCTGGATTAATCAGCGATGTCTCAGCTTCAGGATAAGCCTGCAAAGCCAAACATTCATCCTCACCTTTTTGAGTCAGAGTGTGCCAAATTTCCTCAGTAATGTGCGGCATAAAAGGATGCAACAGTTTCAGAATACCTTCCAAAACAAAAGCAAAAGTTTGCTGTGCCACTTTCTTAGAATTCGGTTCAGCATCCTGTTGCAAACGAGACTTGACTAACTCAATATACCAGTCACAAAAATCGCCCCAGATAAACTCATAAAGTCCCTTCGCTGCTTCACCCAAAGCGTAACTCTCAAAATTACTGCGACTTTGTTGTACAACTTGATAATAGCGAGAAAGAATCCAGCGATCGCACAATTCGAGCATCTCAGCCGTAGGATTCCCCAATTCCTGTGGAGTTTGTCCCTCCAAATTCATCATCACAAACCGCGCCGCATTCCACAACTTATTAGTGAAATTCCGGGAAGCTTCCACCGTCGCCGACTCTTGAGACTGCCGATTGTAATCCATCCGCACATCTTGGCCCGCACCCGCAGTTTCCCGCATCAGCGAATAACGCAAAGCATCAGTACCATACTTATCCATCAAAACTAACGGATCAATCCCATTTCCCGCCGACTTAGATTGTTTTTTACCATTTTCATCCAACATCAAACCGTGAATATACACAGTTTCAAACGGCATTTTATCCGTAAAATATCCCGCCATCATCGTCATTCTAGCAACCCAGAAAAAGATGATATCAAAACCAGTCGATAGCGTAGTGTTAGGATAATACCTTGCCAAATCCGCAGTTTCCTCCGGCCAGCCCATCGTCGAAAACGGCCAAAGTCCAGACGAAAACCAAGTATCCAAAACATCCGGGTCTTGTTCTAACTTGACATTTGCTCCAAATTTTGCTATGGCTTTTTTCCTAGCTTCCGCCTCATTTGCAGCCACCACAAAAGGAGTATTGTCAAGAATTTCGCCGCCAGTTTCGCTAACAGCATACCAAGCCGGGATTTGATGTCCCCACCACAACTGACGCGAAATACACCAGTCCTTAATTTTCACCAACCAATCGCGATAAACCTTTGTCCAGCGAGAAGGGACAAACTGCGGTTGATTGTGTTGATCGAGAAATTCCAAGGCCTTGTCAGCCATCGGGCGAGTCTTGACAAACCACTGAGTTGATAATAGCGGTTCTACTGGAACTTTTCCGCGATCGCTAAAAGGAACAGTATGTTTATAATCCTCTATTTTCACCAAAAACCCGTCTGTTTCCAGGCGCTTAATCACATTTTTGCGGGCAACAAATCGGTCTTGTCCTTGAAACTCACCCGCATTTTCATTTAAAGTGCCGTCCTTATTCATGATATTGATAAACGGCAAATTATGGCGCTTACCCATCTCAAAGTCATTCGGATCATGGGCTGGAGTCACTTTCACACAACCAGTTCCAAAAGCCGGATCAACCAATTCATCCGCAAAAATCGGAATTTCCCGATGCACAATTGGCAGAGTCAGAGTTTTGCCGATAAGATGTTTATAGCGATCGTCATTGGGATTCACCGCCACCCCAGTATCACCCAACATCGTTTCTGGTCGAGTAGTCGCCACCTCCACAAAACCGCTACCGTCCGATAAAGGATAGCGGAAGTGCCACAAATTCCCGTCAACTTCCTTACTTTCTACTTCCAAATCCGAGACAGCAGACTGACTTGCTGGACACCAATTAACTAAATAATTACCACGATAAATCATCCCTTCTTCGTAGAGTCGAATAAACGCCGCTAAAACAGATTTAGACAAACCTTCATCCATCGTAAAGCGTTCCCGCGACCAATCCGCAGACAGACCCAAACGCTGCAATTGATTAACAATAGCACCGCCCGATTCAGCTTTCCAATTCCATGCCCGTTCCAAGAACTTTTCTCTTCCTAAATCATCGCGAGTTTTGCCTTCAGCTTTGAGTTGTTTTTCGAGAATAGTTTGAACTGCGATACTAGCGTGGTCAGTTCCGGGGAGACACAGAGTATTGTCACCAATCATGCGGTGATAGCGAATGAGTGCGTCAACGAGGGAGTTGTTGAAAGCGTGGCCCATGTGGAGGCGGCCAGTCACGTTGGGCGGTGGGATGACTATGCAGTAAGGTTCGCCGGCTTGTTCTGGGTCAGCTTTGAAGGTTTCGTTGTCTTCCCAGTATTTTTGCCATTTGGCTTCGGTGGCGAAGGGGTCGTATTGGGGGGGTAGGTTTGCGGTCATGGCAGCTTGAGAGTTTGATATTATTTATGATTGTGCCACAGGAGAGGGAAGAGAGTTGAGACAGGATATTAGACATCTCCCATAATTAGGTTTTTGTCCATATAGGGCAATGCTTCCAGAATCTTTTTAGAAGATGTCTATTCGTTACTAACTACCTCTGGCTCACTCAAAGGTAAGAAATCAACAGCTAAAACCTCCTCAATACCAAACGGCGACTCAACCGGAAACACCTCCAACTCCAACCCCGTTTCAATCGCCGCCATTTGCCGAGCATTCTGATAACATTCCCCAAAAACCTCCTCAAAATACCGTCTTAAACTAGGACTATCTTTAAAAAGCCTCGCCATTCGCTTGCGGTGTTCAAACAGCGTCAAAAGCCAACTCCTCGACCGCCGATCCGGTTGATACCAATACTTAAGTAAGTGCATCAAAATCACTTCTAAAATACTCTCAACTGCACGCCGTTCGCTTCTACCCATTTCCTTAACTTCATCCACCAAATTTGCAATATCAACTTCAGAAAATCTCCCCGACTGTAACAGCTTCGCCGTTTGATCCAACCACAAACAAAAATCCTGCTCATAAAGCCCAGCATCCACCGCTACTAACTCCGTTTGCCCATTCATAATGTAAACTCCGTAAACTTCTGCATAAAAAGCGAATGAAACCCAGTACAACAGATCTATTGTACTTTAACAGACAAAGAAAAAGCGATAAAATCCTCTTAATATCTATTTCACCTCTTTATAATCCACCCCATAACTCGTATCTCTCCCCGACAAGTAAGTAGTTTTACCCGTCAAAGTTTCCAAAGTTTGTCTCGTTTTACTCGAAGTAATTGTATTCAACGGTACACCCAACTTGCTAGCCAAACCGGCCGCTACACCCACACCTTGTCCTTGATAAGTATTCACCGTCGCAATTCGTCCAACTGATACCGCCATACCAACATATCCAGATGAACGCCCGACAATTGCTAAGTTATTCACTTTACTAGCCAATGCACTTTCTATGCCAAAATTATACACGGGTAATCCAGGAATTCTCGATGACAAATCCTTGACTCCGCCCCGCAAGTCAAAGTCATAGGAAAAACTGCCGATCGACTTTTCGGCCTCAGTTCCTCCTTTAATAATTTCCTGTCCCGTCAGCGGATCTACCACATCGCGAACATTCAGAGTTTGCCGAATATAAGCCTCATCTGGAATAAATACTCTGACATCCTTACCAGATTTCTTTTGCAGCCACTCTTGCAGAAATGACATTTCTTTGAGCATTTCAGGTGTCGGTTTTCTGTCATTAGCTTCCATCTTCATTAGTTGGTCAACTTGATATTTAAATAGGAAGCCATTCCACGACATGGAATTATCTTTGTAAACGCAAATATTGGCTTTGTCAAAAAAGAAGCCTTTGTCTTGAGTAAAGGGTAGATTTCTCTCTACATGATACGCGCCTCCTAGGGCCGTGCTTCTGATATTGTAGCCATCTCGGTAAGCTTGATAAATTGTACTTAAAAAATTTCTCATCCAGAATTCGGTACTTGCCGGATCGTTAGATTTGGTAATGCTTGTTTTGATTTTTTCTACTAAAGGCGTGTTGTAGAGAATTTCGTCTTCCATTCTGCGGAGATCGGACATCGTGAGGCCGGTAATTGTCGGCACTATCGATATCGCTAAGGTTTCATTTTTGGATTTAATATTTTGCGATTCATATCCTGTATAATAAGATAACCCCGCTTTGACTGCGAGTTCGGCATCTTGAGTTACATCAATAAAAGAGTTAGCTTTGATTTTGACGCCACTGCCTTTTACTTCGGCATATTCAATTTTGCGATCGACTACATGAGGAGTGAGAGTTGAGTTGGAAATAACTTTAACGTCAGCCTCTGAAAGCATATCTTTGAGTGCTTTATCTGCCGTTTTTGGTTCTAAGCATGATTCGGGAACATTCGCTTTGTCTAGGAATTCCCGGAAGCATTGGGCGTAGGGTTGATTGTACCAATCGGGGATTTTATCTAAATCGACGTAGCCTAAGCCGCCGCGAGTGAGTACGCCACCTAACATTGCGGTTTCATGGTTCGATCGCACTACCACTACTTTTCCCTTCGCACCTAGGGTCTTTTTTGCCCAGATAGCGGCACATATCCCCGGTACTTCGTCGCCATATACAACTACATCAAAGTTGCGATCGACTGGCGTTTGAGAGGCTGTGGCGGGCTTGTTTGCGGCTGTTTGGCGCAGGCTTTCAGTGTCTAATGTGGCACTTGCTTGGTTGCGATGGGCGATCGAGCTTTTTACGTCTTTGAAATACGGGGAATCAACTAAAACTTTTATGGCTACAAAAAAAATGGCGATCGCAGCTAATTTCTTGAAAGTAGGAAGCATTTAGTTGACTCGTTGATAAATTTGCATTACCTGAAAGTGCTATTCAGGGTTTACGGGGTTGAATATAGCACATTTAGGTAATTGCGACACAAGTTTAATTTTTCCGGGAATTGTTGTTAGCGGTTTTGTCAGTGTTACTGGGAGAGGGAGGGGAATTGATGTTGATAAGGATGCGGGGGGGCGATCATACTTATACGACTCCCGACTTTTCCAGTGGCTTGTAATGTGATACTGAGAGAGAAGTAAGGGCGAGATAGTAACCCAAATCATTGAGTCAGTGGTAAAGTTAGATCAAACTGAGGTATGGCGGAAACTTGAAGAGGTCTAAAAAAGTGACAGAAGAAACACAGGTGACGATTGAAGAGATTGACGAAAAATCCCCCCATTTAGAAACTGTTATAGCCCTAGGCGATGCCAATAAAAAAACTCTTGGTTTTTTTACAGAAGGTGCTTTTCGCGAAAGTGCAAGAGCTCGCGTGATACTTATAGCACTCAATTCTCAAAAAAATTGCATTGGCTATCTGCTTTACAGACCAGTGCGTCGTAGCAATACTATTGCTATCGTTCATCTCTGCGTTGATCCTGCATATCGGGGTTTGGGTGTTACTAAAAAGTTAGTCAATTTTCTTAGCCAAAAAACTCAGAATTTTTATGGGATTAAACTCCAATGCCGTCGTGATTATGGAATAGACGGAATGTGGGAAACACTGGGTTTTATTCCTCTCAACGATAGACCTGGAAGAAGTAAGGAGGGTAAACTGCTTACTTTTTGGTGGTTGGATCACGGTCATCCAACTATATTTTCTCAAGCTGCCATACAACAACTTGAGTCTAAAATTTGTGCTGTTATTGATACAAGCATTTTCTTAGAATTGCACGGGAATGAAGATATTGAAAGCGCGGAATCAGACTCTCTACTTGCTGACTGGTTACAAGATTACTTGGAATTGTGTATTACCGATGATATTTTTAAGGCAATAAACGCGATCTCTAATGTCCATCTCAGAAAGCGTAAACGCCTGTTAGGGGATACTTTTACTAAAATCAACTGCGATCGGCAGACCCTTGAAACAAAATTTAACTCTCTCAATCGTCTAATTGCCAGTATCAATCTCGATGAAATAAACGAATCCTTAGTTCGTCAATTAGCACAAGCTATTGCTGCTGATTACTTAATTTTTTTAACTCGCGATCCCAAAATATTAGCTTTAGCAGATGCCGTCTATGAAAGCTTTAGTTTAGCAATTATGACTCCTACAGATTTAATTGTTAAACTGGATGATGTTCGGCTAGACACTCAATATCAACCTGTACGGCTTGTAGGGATACAGAATCTCACGATTCAACTAATTAATAACAAATTTGATAAGTCACTGTTAACTAACTGTTTTTCGGCGGTTGATAGGGGCGAAAAAATAACCGATTTTCAGAGAAATCTGCGCCAGATAATTGCCAATCCAGATAAATTTAAGTGTCATGTCGTTTTAGATGGTGAAAATCAACCCCTTGCTTTAATTGCCTATTGCCAATACAAAAATCACGAATTAGAAGTTACAATGCTCCGAGTTAAATGCGGTGTTCTAGCAGCGGCACTTGCACGGTACTTACTTTTCCACTCCATATCAGTTTCAGTAAAAGAAAACAGGCAATTTACGAGACTTACTGACCAGTATTTCGATGAAATTGTTATACAAGCTATTCAAGAAGACGCTTTTGTTAGAGTTAAGAATGGGTATTTAAAGGCAAATCCGCCTGTAGCAGAAACAGCAGCGGATATGTCTCAAAAACTGGCAAACCTAGCAAAAATAGGGGAAGAATATAATTTTTGCATGAAAATTTCAGAGACCCTTAACACTCCCGAATTAATCCAAGATATAGCAACGATAGCAGAGCTTGAACGTCGCCTTTGGCCTGCTAAGATTATTGATGCTGATCTGCCTAATTTCATCATTCCCATTCAACCCAGATGGGCAAAAGACTTATTCGATGAAGAGTTAGCTAAGCAGTACATTTTTGGCTCTAAAATTGAGCTAGCGCTAAAACGGGAACTTGTATATTATAGAAGTAACTGGGCTAATGGTGACCTCAGACCGGGTGTTATTGGTAGAATTTTATGGTACGTCAGCTCCAATTCATCATTTACCCAGGGGACAAAAGAGGTTAAAGCTTGCTCTAGACTAGAGGAAGTTATTATAGACAAGCCGGAAAAACTATATCGACAATTTCGCAGCTTAGGAGTTTATGAATTAAAAGATTTAATGAAAATAGCCAAAGACGAACCAAACGCAGATATTATGGCGATCAGATTCAGCCACACTCAGCTTTTCACTAACCCATTGACATTAAATAGAATTCAGGGAATACTGGGTAAGAAGACAACGGTTCAAAATCAATTTAGCATTTCAAAAACTAATTTTGGAATAATCTACAAAGAAGGAACCGCGACCTAGAAGGAGGACAATTACAAATGTCAAATATCTTATTATCTATTCGTCCCGAGTACGCAACTAAAATATTCAACCATACAAAAACAGTTGAACTGCGCCGAGTCCGCCCTCGACTTTTGAATGAAGGAGATCTAGTGGTAATCTATGTTTCATCTCCCGAAAAAGCTGTAGTTGGTTCCTTCAAGGTGGCTAATATTGTTGAAAAGCCCATCGCAGAGCTTTGGGAAGAAGTTGAAAATATAGCAGGAATTAGCCATGAAGAATTTTATGATTATTACAAAGGTGTATTAGTGGGTGTAGCCATATTTTTAAAAGATATTCGTATGTTTAGTAAGCCAGTAGAGTTACATCGTTTAAGAAACAAGTTACCTAACCTTAAACCGCCGCAGAGTTTTCGATACCTGACACCTAATCAGTTTAACATTGTCAATTCATTAGGAGAACGCTAGAGAGGACGTGTTGCTGAAAAACATTAAATAATCGACCGTTTTTGAGAAGAGCATGGAAGCGCAAAAAAAGACTGAGTTTGTCAAGCTATTTCAAGAATTTGTCAATTCATATCCATACACTCCCGATGGGTTGCGTCACACAGCCGCTTACAAGGAGCAGCGTCAGCAGGGGCGTCGAAATTTTGAAGCGATCGCTGCTGCTGCTGAGTCTGGAGAAGATGTGACTGAATCTATAATGTTGAAACTTCTACCTTACCAAGACTCTCCTATTAATCGACAAAGGGGAGCCTGGATTCATATTAATCCGTGTAGAATACAAGAGTCATTATGGAATTCAAAATCATATAAAAAACTGTCATTAATAGCGCCAGTAAGAATTGCCGAATTAATTATTTATTTAGTCTGCTGTTGTAACGACGATCCGAGTCAGCTATATTCTGCCTGTAGAGATTTTTCCGAAGAAATGGCTGTATCCTTGTTCGGCGAGATAGGAATGCTAACACCTATCCTCAATGCTCTCAGTCCCGATCACTTTCTCGCGATTAATGACAAGTCAATACAGCTTATTAACTATTTCGCCAATACTTCGTATAGCCAAAAGCTAATAGACTACTCCTCTGCTAACTTCACCGGACGCAAGCTGATTAAAGAATTAACTATAGAAATGCACCAAACTGGTGTTCCATCTCTTCGAGACGACGATCTATTTGATATGTTCTGCCACTGGCTTGTAGAAGTCAAAAAATATGACTTTATTAGTAATGAAATATCACCAGCAGATGAGGCAATTGTGTTTGAATACGCTGTGGAAGAAGTAGAGTTGCAACCAGAATATCTTTTGAGCCAATGTGCCGAAGAAACTGGCTTTGACGAAACAGAACTAAACCGCTATATACGCGCTATCCACCGCAAAGGCCAAACCATCATCCAAGGCCCGCCCGGAACCGGAAAAACCTTCCTCGCCCAAAAACTAGCTCAACACTTAATCGGTGGCGGTGACGGCTTTTCAGACATTATCCAATTTCATCCAGCTTATACTTATGAAGACTTTATTCAAGGCATCCGTCCCCAAAGTCAAAATGGGCAATTAACTTATCCAATAGTTCCCGGTAGATTCCTAGAATTCTGCGAAAAAGCCGAAGCCTGTGAAGACACTTGCGTTCTCATTATTGATGAAATTAATCGCGCAAATTTATCTCAGGTATTTGGCGAGTTAATGTATCTCCTAGATGACCGACAAGACACAGCACGCTTTATTACACTAGCCAGCGGCCAACTATTCAGAATCCCTACAAATGTCCGCATCATCGGCACAATGAACACCGCAGACCGTTCTATTGCCTTAGTCGATAACGCACTCCGCCGCCGTTTCGCATTCATTCCCATCTATCCCAACTATGAAGTGCTGCGACAGTATCACCACAGAGAGGAAACAGGTTTTCCAGTTGATAAATTAACTAGCATTCTAAAAGATGTCAATCGCGCAATTAACAACAAACACTATCAACTAGGTATCTCCTTCTTTTTGACAAAAACCTTAACTGAAGATATCCAAGATATTTGGCAAATGGAAATTGAGCCATACCTCGAAGAATACTTCTTTGATAACCAGGCAAAAATGGATGAGTTTCTCTGGGATAAAATCAAAGATAAATTGAGCAAGTGATAATCTGATGAAACGAGAATCACCCCAAATCATAGAACTTACAGAATATCAATTAGCAACTTTCAATCGAGATTTAATCCCCGAATCAGTAGGACAAAAAATATACCATAATTATGGTAAGGAAATAGAGATAGAATTTCCAAACTTTAAAACAAAATATCAATGGCAATTAAAATCTAAAGGCAGAGTTGGCAACATTCCAATTACTCCCGAATTTCACATCGCCATCCGCCCAAAGGTTCCCATAAACAATATCTTCGGAATGCTTGACTATGCCTACAACCTTAAGATAAAATTTCCCCAAGGAGCGATTCAGTGCCAATTTTTAGAACAAGCTTACGAGACATTAGCTAACATTCTTGCCCAAAAAATTCTCGAACGCTGTCGCAAAGGATTATATCGCGATTACTTATCGAAAACAGAAAAACTAGCCTATATTCGCGGCCGCGTCGATTTGCGATCGGTCCTGCAAAAACCTTGGGATGTTAAACTAAAATGCCACTATAACGAACAAACAGGCGATATCGAAGATAATCAAATACTCGCTTGGACACTCTTCATCATTGGCCGCAGCGGTTTGTGCGGTGAATCTGTTTCATCCACTGTGCGAAAAGCCTTTCACGCACTCCAAGGATTTGTGACATTAAAACCTTTTAAATCAGAAGCTTGTATCGATCGCACTTATCACCGTTTGAATCAAGATTATCAACTTTTACACGCCTTATGTCGATTCTTTTTAGATAACACAGGGCCTAGTCACGAAACAGGCGATCGCGAAATGCTCCCTTTTTTAATTGACATGGCTAAATTATATGAACTTTTCGTTGCTGAATGGCTCAAAGCAAACACACCAAAAGGCTTTTTTGTCAAACAACAACACCGAGTCACACATGACCAAAACTATTTCGATCGGATTGACTTACTGCTGTGCGATATTGCAACCAGTAAAGTCCAGTATGTCCTCGATACAAAATACAAAGCTCCCGATAAAGTAGCCAGTAATGACATTCATCAAATAGTGGCTTATGCAAATGCGTTAAATTGCCAAAATGCAATCCTCATCTACCCGCAAAATCTCAAACAGCCACTAGACATAAAACATGGTGATATCCAAGTTCGCAGTCTAACTTTTTCCCTAAATAGCGACCTCAATGAAGCCGGAAAAACCTTCTTAACCTCTCTACTTCTAAACACCCTCCCCTAACTCTTTTCTGCGCCCTCTTCGCCCTCTGCGGTTCATTTGCCACAAGAAAAAAGAGGCGCAATCGCGTCCCCTAAATCTTGATCATGTCTATTTCAACTGCTAGCTAATGGCAAGACCAACCGAGCTACAATCAAATTATTATCCAAAATTTCCATAAAAAGATTCCCTCCCATCAACCGCACCGATCGCTGACAACTCAATAAAACTTGAAACATCGGCTGACTAAAATTAGAAGCAACTAATATATTCGGCTCAGCAACACCATTGAAAATCGCAATTAACTGTCGATCGAACAAACCGCCATCAGTCACAGACAATTCCAGCAAATTTGCACCCACAATTTGATAGCGCACCTCCACCTTCCCCCCAACCTCAGAACGCCGACAAGCCGCCGCCAGCAATTCCCACAGCACCAAATCCAGCTTGATACTGTCCCCCCGAACACTCAAAATCTGACCCGCTGGTAGCGAAACCGATGTTTCCCGGTTCACTTCCAACAGAATTTCTAACTGTTTGATCAGCGGAGCCGCCCGATCGAGCGATCGCTTCAACCAAGCACCCACAGACACCGCATCCAGTCCAAATTGTAGCCGCCACTGTTCCTGTTTCAACACCAAATGAGCAGATCCCAAAGCATTACCAATTTGACGTAAAACCTGCTGGTAGCGCAAAGTTTTCAGAGGATCCTTTTGTTCCTTCACAGAGTTCAAAATAGATTGACTCAACTCGCCCAACTCCTTCACCCCCGATCCCACAATCCGATAAAACTCCTCGAAACGGCGCTGTTTGTACCAATTCAGCAACTCCAAATCCGATCGCTGCAACCCTCGCACAGATTCCACCGCCAAATACCGACGCCACCAAGCCAAATGAGCAGCCATCTGATCCAGTAAATTCACCGAAAACTCCGACCATCTGCGCCCCGTAGCATCCGCCACCAACACTATTCCCATCGGCTCGTGTTTCGGCGCAGTCCGCAATGCTACCGCCATAATCTCCCCAATTCCCGGACTGCGAAGCCACCGCTTAGTCCCCAGCGACAGTTCACTCATGTTGTATTGCACCACTCCCCCAGCACCCAAGATTTGTTGAATCAAAAAATCAGTTTGGACGGAAATCGCTGCTTCGGGATTGAGGGCAAATACGGGATTGGCCGCCACCGTAGCAATAGAAGCTTCTTCTTGGTGCTGATTCCAAGTAATTACCGCAACCAAAGGACAGGAAAGCGTTTGAGCAACGTGTTGAGCAAAGTTGTACTCTAATCTTCGTAGCGGCAAATCTGGAAAAATCTGCGGTGAAGAGGCCGATATCTGTTTGGGAGATGGTTCCTGGGGAGCTTGCAAAACAGCTAAACCTGATTTGAGCCCTCGATAAAATTGTTGGTACTTATCCAGTTCCGAACTCTGCTGCCACTGGTGCAAAATCAGCCCTAGCTGTTGACTGACTACCTGAACTAATTCTCGCTCCGATCGACTCCAATTGCGAGTAGCACTGTGCCCGACAACCAGCAAACCCTCGATCGATTTTGGATTTTGGATTTTGGATTTTAGATTCGGGTTTACTCTCTCTTCCTTCCCCCCAAGGGGGGTTCCTCTTCCTTCTTTCCCCCCTTGGGGGGGGTAGGGGGGGGTTCTTATGCCTTGGGGGGAGCTGGGGGGGTTTCCTTCTTGGGACGAGTGATTCTTCCCCCGCGTATTCATCACCAAGAGCGATCGCACACCCACTTCCGTCAGGACTTCCCGCCAAGCCCCCAATCGCCCGTCATCCTCCCAATTTTCAATAGCCAGAGCCTCCCCGCTATCCTCCAGCAGCCGCAAATCCCCCAAGTCAAGAGCCTTGAGCGGTGACGGTACTGCTCTGCGATTGCGGGGCAGATTTTGGCAGACAATTTCAAACAGATCCTGTTCTTCCTCGTACAACAACAGCAGAAAATATTCGCAGTTGAGCCGCCCGCACAATTGCGAAGCAGTCTTTTTCAGAGTTGTTTCCCAATCTGCATCACTGTAGATAGCACGGGCGATTCCCGCTGTTAAATCGCGATCGATCTCGGCTTGCTGAATTCGCGTTTCCATCTCCGATAGGGGAGCAGTCAGAGCCACTAATTGCCCCACTCCCCGCAAGTAATTTTTTTCATCCTCTTGCCAAATCCGGGGTTCGCTAGCTTCAACCGCCAGAAATCCCAACAATTCCCCTTCTAAAACAATAGGTGCCGCCAGCAGCGATCGAGCTCGAATTTGCTGCATCAACCGCCCCGTAAGTTCGCTTTTCAGGGAACTGTGAGACTCCCCAATCCAAACCATTTGTTCCCTTGCCAATGCCTCATAAAATCCGCCCAAGTCTTGGACAGTGATACCAGAAGCCGGTCGCTTGAGTCCGCCCAAACTCGGAGCAACTTGCCGATTGCTGACTCGTCGCCAAAAATAGCGCCGCTCTCGCTCGAACCAATAAACATTCGTGCGTGTCGGCTCGATAAATTCATGGGTTTGTTCGACGACTGTTTGCAAATATTGGTCAAGCGAACGCTGTTCGCGCAATTGCGAAATCAGTGAGATCAGCGACTCATCTGGGCGTTTTGTCAGAGTTCGCACCCAGTCCTTTTCTATTTGATAAAGAGCAGTTGCCAGTCCTCCTAATACAATCATCAGTTGGGTTTTTTCTCCCGACGAAAGTGAGCTTCCCCACTGATCAGCGCCAAGCAAAATAACCCCATAACAGCGGTCTTTATAGCGGAGTGGAAACAGAATCGTACCTTGAATATTGAAAGTTTGAGCCAGTTTGCGCCATTCGCCGGCTCTGTTTTCCGATCGCAAATCTGGAATCACCACAGGCTCAAGCTGAATCACCACTTGTTCCAGCAAATCCCCTGGATTAAGGGTAAATCGCTGTTTCAGAAACGACTGATCGCCATTGGGAGTCATACCACCTTTGCCGAAAAGTCTGTGGCCAGCGCGATCGTACAATCCGATCCAAATTAATCGCCAGTCAAATTCTGATTGCAAGTACGAGAGAGTTGTCTCCAGTAGCACATCGACATTCTCATCTTCTCGGAGAGTCTGGAGAACACGCTCTAAAGTCACAATTCCTTCGTCTAAATCCTTCCGTCTTTGCTGCTCGTTCATTTCCCAGCGCCCCCCAAAACTTTGTCGAAATCAACATTAATAATTAAAATAAAATATCCAAGACAATCAACTATAATCGAAATTGTCTAATTTATTTTTTATGCTTGAATCTATCTAGGACAACTAATTGGATATTTATCAATTTGGTCTCCGGCCACTGTTATTTTCGGTATTGAAAGCCGATGCCGAATGGGTACACAACCGTAGCCTACAAATTCTCGAATTAGCCGATCGCACCCAGTCTAGCCCCGCAACCAGCCGAGTTTTAGAGCAATTTCAGCAATCCTTTGGACTGCAAGATTCCCGGCTCGAACAATCACTTTGGGGACTCAACTTCAAAAACCCCGTCGGCTTAGCCGCCGGATTTGACAAAAACGGCGTAGCTGCTAGCATCTGGACAAAGTTTGGCTTTGGTTTTGCCGAACTAGGCACTGTCACTTCGCAACCACAGCCCGGAAACCCCCAGCCTCGCTTGTTTCGATTGACAGACGACAGTGCAGCCCTCAATCGCATGGGATTTAACAATCAAGGAGCTCAAGCAATGGCGGCCCGCTTTCAGGCTGCACACAACAGAGGAAAATTAGACAACTCATACCCCACCTCGGACTCCCCATTTCCCTTGGGAATTAACCTCGGTAAATCTAAGGTAACACCCTTAGAGCAGGCATCAACCGACTATTTGGAGAGTTTTCAGCTTCTTCAGGATTGGGGCGACTATTTTGTAGTCAATGTTTCTTCCCCAAATACTCCTGGATTGCGATCGCTCCAAGATGCAGCTCAGCTAAGCACAATCTTGGACATTATGCAACAAAAAAATCAAGCAATTAAACCTATTTTAGTCAAGATTGCCCCGGATTTGGAATGGGAGGCGATCGCATCTATCCTCGACTTAGCAAAAACCTACCAACTAGCAGGAATTATCGCCACAAACACCACCATCCGCCGCGACGGATTGAAAACACAAACATTGCGAGAAACCGGCAAACCAATCAGCGAAGAAGCCGGCGGCATTAGTGGCCTTCCCGTGCGACAACGTTCCACAGAAGTCATCCGATTTATCTGGCAACAAACTGAAGGAAAATTACCCATAATTGGTGTCGGTGGCATTTTTACCGCCGACGACGCTTGGGAAAAAATTACTGCTGGTGCAACTCTAATTCAAGTTTATACTGGTTGGGTTTATGAAGGCCCTTGGATGGTGCGCCGCATTCTCCAAGGATTGCTCAACAAATTAGCAGAAAACGGATTTAATTCAATTGCTGAAGCCGTTGGCTCTGGAAATGTCAAATAAATTTTATTTGATTGAATTAAAAAAATCGCCTTTTTTTTGAGGGTTAAACGCTTGACTTTCCCCAGCCGACAGAGTACAATCTAATAATGGGAGTGGTGACTAAAATAATTATTTTAGTCACCGCTCCCATTATGTAAATAATACCACAGAAAATCCACCCCTGTCAAGAGATAATCCTTCTTTTTTGGGCCGAGCAATTATCATTTAATCCGGGTTCATCCGTGTCCATCCGCTGACATCTGCGGTAAAAAACTCCCAATCTAACTATAATAGCTTTGCCAATTGCAAAGCACTAAGTTGAGCTTGCGCCTTCTGAAGCGACTCCAGCCATTCCCTTTCAGGATCGCTATCAGCCACAATACCCGCACCCACCTGTCCCCAAACAGTTCCCCCCGAACTACCATCACTTTTTTTCGCATATAAAAGAGTGCGAATCAAAATATTTAAATCCAAATTACCCCGCCAGTCCAAATAACCACAGGAACCATAAAATAAACTACGCTTCACCAGTTCCAACTCTTCAATGATTTCGAGACAACGCACCTTCGGACAACCCGTAATCGTACCGCCTGGAAATACGGCTCGAATTAAGTCGATCGCATCACAATCATCCCTTAATATACCAATCACATTACTAACCAGGTGCATCACATGACTGTAGCGCTCAACCGTCAGAAACTCATTAACTTGTACAGACCCCCATTCACACACTCTCCCGATATCATTACGCTCTAAATCAACCAGCATAATATGTTCGGCTATTTCCTTGACATTCTCGACCAAATCCCGTGCTAACTGGTCATCTTGAATAGAAGTTAGACCTCGTGGGCGCGTTCCTGCGATCGGTCGAGTATCAACTTTATTACCTGATAATTGCACCAGTCTCTCCGGCGAACAACTAACGATATCACCCCAAGGAGTTTGCCAATAACTCGCAAAAGGAGAAGGATTAATCTGCTGTAAAGCCCGATAAATTGACCAACTATCAGAATCCGTACTAGCTTCAAATCTCAAAGATAAATTAGCCTGAAAAATATCACCACTATAAATATATTTTTGAGCTTTTTCTACTATTTTCTGATATTCTTGTTGAGATATTCCTAAGTTATAATTGCCAGTATTATTTTGATATTTTTCACATAAATCTTTGTCTATAATTTCTGCTTTTATTTGCTCTATATGATGCTGCATAACATCGAGTTCCAAATTTTTACTCGCCGCCAACCAAAGACTTTGCTCTTGGTGATCTAAGACAGCAAAAGATGCTGGTTCATACCAACAACTAACCGGGAAAGGTAGCGGATCAGTATTAATTTGGGGTAGTTGTTCAATTTCCCAGGCTAAATCATAACCCAGCCATCCCAACCAACCCCCAGTAAAAGGAATCGACGGCGGCATATTCAATTCTAAATTTTGCTTTTGATTGTGAAGAAGAGTCCGTAAAAAAGGTAAAATTTCACCTACAGGTGGTGTCCATAGCTGAGACTGACCATCAATTATCCGGGGAGAACCTGCACAAATAGAATATCGTGTTAAGTTAGTAGCAGATGTAGCTGGACTTTCTAGCAAAACAGCCATATCTTGAGGGCTATAACCAGAAATTGAGGCTGGTCTGTCAGAGGTTTTACTGAGAAACAAAGCTTGAAAAATCTCTGAACCACTACGTTGATGTAGAGGAAGCTTTCGCCAATGCCAAGATTGTATTGGTGCTTTCATAATCGTGCTAAGATGATTTTAGTAGTTAGTATCGAAATTATTCGTTTCTCTCTTCTCTTACTCTGTGTTCTCTGCGCTCTCTGTGGTTAAATCATTCCGAAATAACCGTAAATAACATTACAACTCCCCAGACTTATCAATGTTTTAATTCTAAAATCCAAAATCCAAAATCTAAAATCGACTGAGTTTCCAAACATCTTGATTTAGCTGTTTTTTTAGCCTAATCCAACCCCGAACCGAGTTAATCAAAAATAGAGTTTGGGTATTTCGTAAATCCTGTAAAGTAATCAACTCTTCTCTGATTTTTCCAGATGCGATCAGTTGAGCACGTAATGTCCCTGGTAATAAACCACATTTGACAGGAGGTGTGATCAAGCCTGTGGGAGTATCGATCGCAATATTCGCGATCGTTGATTCAGTCATCTGTCCTTTCTCATTCCATAGCAAAACATCCTGATATTCAGGTTGTGACTCCAAAGCCATTGTATAGGGTAATCGGTAAGTTGTCTTATGGTACAAAAATGGGATTTGAGAATCGATCGGTTTCTTGGCAATTCCCACAAGTGCACCGATATTTAAGATACCATTATCTAGTGTCTGAGCTTGTAATCTTAGTCTGCCATCACCAGATACTGTTAATCGTACTTTTTGGGCGATCGCACCGAAAGTCATACTTAATACTTCTAAAGCTTCGCAAACCTCTGTTAATGATAGGGAAAAATTAAAATAATCAGCCGATCGCTCTAATCTTTCAAGATGTCGATCCAATACAAAATAGCCATTGTTAGGTTCCCACAAAAGTGATTCCAGCAGTTCAAATTTTGGCAACTCTTGAACCATGCTAAAAACAGAGGGAGTTTAAGTCCGACTTTTTGATAAAAATAAATAAGATGGGAGTAGAAGGACTTGAACCTTCGACCTTGAGATTAAGAGTCACCTGCTCTAACCAACTGAGCTATACTCCCGCATCCAAACTACTATAACATAGCTAGTTTATTTTGGCAAGACTTTTTGAAATTTAGTGCGATCGTCCCGCTGACTACATATCTGGTTCTGGTTCAGAGTCCGATCGCCTAATGGGTTCAAGATTTTCAGAAGTGCGATCCTCTTCGTTGGCGCAGCCCCCGTAGGGGCGGGCTGCGCTAACGGGCAAACACCTCATTTTTGCAATCGATAGTGAAGTAACAGGAAACCATTGTCATAGATTTTGCGATCGGTTAGTTCCAAATTAGTCGGATTCATCGCCCTAGAAAACACAGGAATTCCTGATCCAATGATTACTGGATTCAACTTCAAAATCATCTCATCAATCTCGGAAACAACAGTTGCCGCTAAATCGCCACCACCGCACAGCCAAATATCCTTTCCCGTTTCCTGCTTCAATTCCCTAACAAATCCCACAGCATTGTCTGAGACGAGTTCAATATTGCGATCGGGACTTGCTTTCATACTGCGCGAAAATACATACTGCATCAAAGTAGGATAAGGATTAGTCACACCAAAATTTAGTCCTACTTCATAGGTTTTACGTCCCATCAAAACAGTATCAAATTGCTTGTTTTCTGGACGAATGCCTAAAGCCTTTTGAGCATGAACCGGAAAAGTCTCAGGAAACAACTCGCACAAATCAGCAAAATGCTCTCCTGACATCGGAAAACAATCAAAGGAGCCATCTTCGCGAGCAATAAAACCATCAACAGTGGAAGCAATGTAATATTTTAGTTTTCTCATGTTTAATCTTATGTTAAATGACTAACAAATCTAGACTTATTACAGCGGTTCCTGCTATTATGAGGTGCAAAAGCAGGGTGCGTCGCATTTTTGTAGGGGAGAAGCATTCGCGCCCATATCCTATAAATATATCAGAGATTTTAAACGCGAATGCTTCGCCCTCTAGGCGTGTTTCCGAAATCTGGATGCTCCGAGGAGCAATTAACAAACCAATTTATTAAATGTTGAAGATTCATTAAGTGTGCCACAATACAGCGGGAACTGCTGTATAAACCAATCCACCGAGGAGGTACTGCCCCTCCTATCCCCGCGTTATCAGCACGGTGTCTCGCTTTTCGACTTTCGGTGGGCTAAAAGGAAGATGAAGGAATCGAACCCTTACAGTTACCTGTACCCTGGTTTTCAAGACCAGTTGCCGGCCATTCAGCGGCATCTTCCGAGGGGTGTCTGACGGGAATTGAACCCGCTATTACTGGTTCCACAAACCAGCGCCGCTACCGCTTTGGCTTCAGACACCGCAGTGGAATCAAGGAGAATTGAACTCCTAACCTCTTGCGTGCAAGGCAAGCGCTCTACCAATTGAGCTATGACCCCGTTTTTTGATAAAATCAAGATTCATCTTTAGATACTTTTTCAATTAAGCTACGAACCCATTCAGCAGGAGTGGTAGGACTCGAACCCACAACTTTCGAGGTAGAAGCTCGACACTCTCTCCAGTTGAGTTACACTCCCATATTTTTTGTTAACAGGACTTACTAATGAGTTCAGAAACCGGGTTTTTTGGGAAAATACTGCGTTGTAATCAGCAGATTTGGTGAAAAACCCGGTTTCTTTGG
This sequence comes from Oscillatoriales bacterium, assembly GCA_043742065.1. Taxonomy (GTDB): domain Bacteria; phylum Cyanobacteriota; class Cyanobacteriia; order Cyanobacteriales; family Microcoleaceae; genus Microcoleus. Next base: position 17,088 of record JAYTZD010000458.1, on the reverse strand, counting down.
TCGGAGTACATAAGCCCTGAACTACAAAGATTTAGCCTGTTCCTGATACCATTTTTTAGCTGCGTTCATCACTGGTTTGTTAACATCCTTCCAGGTTAGTTGAGCTACCTCTAATTCGGCAGAGCTTTCTTTCTGCACGTCGGCGGTAAACCACTGTAAAAATGCTCCTATTTTTGTCATGTCAAATTTACCGTCACACGCTTCTGTTACGCCTTGTTCCAGGCGAGCTGGCGTTACAAACAGACTGACAAAATCATCAATGCTTTGAGCAACTTCTGGGTCAATTTGTACTGGTTGTTTGGTTTTTACAGCTTGGTGTTTTTCACCTTTGGCTTTGAACAGCAGTTCGGCATAAGATAGTCTTTCTGCAAGTTGATTGCTTTCGGGAAACATCACTAATCCTTCCCCAATTCCTTCGATACCAAAGGTTTCTTTCACCCAAGGATCGACTGTTTCTACAAAATTAACCGCTTGATTGAGGATTTCGACGGCTGATTCGAGTTGAGTGCGATCGGCAAAATCCAAAACAATCGGTTCTCCATAAAAAGGCAACACAAAAATGTCGGGATGTTTGGGCAAAAAATCAGCGATTTTGTCAGGACGAATTTCGAGTTTCGCTAGTTTTCCATAGTCGCCGCCAAATTGCACCGCAAAAACCGCAAAGATTTTGCGATCGCACTCAGATACCGCCGTCCGTTTCTGAATGCCTTTACCGCACCATTCCCCAAATATAGTAACGTGTTCTGCACTGGCAAGAGCCGTAAAAACATCAATGTTTTGACTTACCCAAGCCGCAAAGCCGAGATTATCGTTTCCAGGTGTAATTATCTGCGATCGGCTTTGGACAGCAACTCTACCGTCAGAAAAGATTTGGACGCCGCCGTTAGTGCCGTCGAGTTTAATTTTAGCCCGATAAGTTATCTTAGGAGCTTCCCCGACTAATTCTAAACTCCGGCGCAGATTGTACAGCAGTTCGATGCTCGGCCAACTTTGGATTTGCACTGATTCAGCAACCCTTTTTTGACAGTAAATTGCTGACAAATCTGAGCCGATAGTTGCTTCAATCTTGCCGATAGCCATACCATAAGAATAAATGCCTCGAAGCTTAGTAGGTTTGATTGTTGTGCCGTCTTGAAGCAAAGAATCAGTTAAAGCAACAGCCACGATATCACCAACAGTGTAAATGTTTTCTGAATTGGCAATAATTTGGACTGAATCGCACCCCGGAGCTTCAAAATTATAGAGACGCAGCGCATCAGCATCGGGGTGATTTTGGGCGCTTTTTACTTCCATAGCAATTACAGGCATTAGGAAACTCCTTTATTAAAATTGTAATTACCGATAATTAGAATTGCATTCAAGGGTAAAATTATGCGATCGCACTTTCCGTGCAAGTTATGAGAGCATTGCGTTTTCTCAGTTACTAGAGGGACTCCGCCGATGAGTTACTACACACTCTTTAAAGGATGGCTACCTTTAAGCCAACCTGCCGGGTTCTTTGCACTCCTCGTTCGCAAACGCACGCTGATTTTGACAGCGTTACCTTTCCTCTCGTACTAAAGTATGTAGGCTCCAAAGATGGGGACACGCAAAAGGCGATCGCACTTAATATAAAAAAATCAACCATTCAATCGAATCAACCTCCTTAAATTAAAGCAAAAACAACGAGAGTGGTAGGAATTGAACCCACAACATCCGCGTCCGAAGCGCGGCGCTCTATCCGTTGAGCTACACTCCCATAAATTATTAATCCTGACAGAATATCACCCCGCGTCTGCTTGTAAGGCAAACACTAAAGCGTTGAGCTACAGGACTGCAAAAGCGGATAACGAGACTTGAACTCGTGCCTAGAGTTTGGAAGACTCGAATGCTACCATTACACCATATCCGCAATTCTGGAGCTGGTGATAGGAATTGAACCTACAACCGACTGATTACAAATCAGTTGCTCTGCCTAATTGAGCTACACCAGCATACCGATTAGATGGCGATATTTTAACTCGCAAAAAGGCCATACAAAAGCCTCATGTTTCCAGTTACATCACACCTGCAATTTTGGTGGCGGGGACAGGAGTTGAACCTGCTAGAAAGAGGCTTATGAGACCTCCAAGCCTACCCTGGCTACTTCACCCGCGATGTCACCAAATACTCCTGACTGGACTTGAACCAGCACTGACTAGATCCTAAGTCTAGCGCCTCTACCAATTGGGCTACAGGAGTATAATTGATCTGCTTTGGTAATAGCAGAACTGGGAAGGCAGGGTTTGAACCTGCATTGTTCCGCTTTCAAAGAGCGGTGCCATGCCAATTAGGCGACTTCCCAATAATTGAATGCCGGGGTAGGCTTTGAACCTACATAAACTCCTGTTTCAGAGACAGGCGACTTTACCAATTTGTCTACCCGGCAATTGAAAAAATGGCTGCCTCAGTAGGACTCGAACCTACAACCTAGCGGTTAACAGCCGCTTGCTCTACCAATTGAGCTATGAGGCAATGCAATCCCCCAAGTCAGTATCGAACTGACGACTTCTTGTTCTTCAAACAAGCGCTCTACCAACTGAGCTATCGGGGGGAAACGGAGAAGGTGGGATTTGAACCCACGACGGGTGTTAAACCGCTCTTTCTTAGCAGGAAAGTGCCATTAGCCACTCGGCCACTTCTCCATAGCGAGAACGGAGGGATTTGAACCCCCAAATGTTCAGTCGCGCAAACTGAATTGTTGTCCAGTTACAACTCATTCTCAAGATTGCAACTGTATATTAAATACAGTTACAAATGGGTCGGGCTGGAATTGAACCAGCAACGCTTTAAGCTACTGTTTTACAGACAGCTACCCACGCCAGTAGGAGGGCCAACCCAGGATAGGAACTTTGGTAGGTCGTCGAGGAATTGAACCTCGATCCATCCGCTTAAAAGGCGGCTGCAAAACCATTCTGCCAACGACCCACACAAAGTGCTGACGGGAGTTGAACCCGCAATTCACTTGGATGAAAACCAAGCAGCTTAGACCATTTGCTTACAGCACTAAAAAATTGGCACAGGGACTGAGATTTGAACTCAGAAAATCAGTTTTGGAGACTGAGATGTTGCCAGTTACATCATCCCTGTATTTGGTGGCAGCGGCGGGATTTGAACCCGCAATTACCAAGGTATGAACTTGGGGCTTTACCATTAAGCTACACTGCAATGTTATCTGATTTGAAATTTCAGATTTGAGATTGCTCCTATTAATAAATAGGAACAAAGGTTAGAGTGAGATTTGAACTCACGAAAATCGGTTTTGCAGACCGACGCCTTGAACCACTCGGCCATCTAACCTGGGAGTCCCGACGAGTTTTGAACTCGCAATCTTCACCTTGAGAGGGTGACGGCTTAAACCAATTTGCCTACGGGACTATCGATTTGAGATTTTGGATTTTAGATTTTAGATTGAAGAATTATTGCTGGAAATTTGAGTCAATTTAAAATTAAAAAATTTTTAAATCAAAACTTCAAGTCTTAAATCCCCCAATCGAAAATCCAAAATCTAAAATCTAAAATTCCTTGACGGGGCTGACGGGTTTCGATCCCGCTACCTTCGCTGTGACAAAGCGACGCTCTCCCAATTGAGCTACAGCCCCACAAGATTTCTGTTTGGACGGGGTGGCGGTTGATTCCGCGTACTACAACTCAAGGAAGTTATTGTTGCCGGAGTCTACACCGCCAATGTCCAAAAGTATGTGACATTGTTAATTACCTATTCAGTTTTCAATGTTCGTATTGCTTTTGGGGTAAAGCTTTGCAGCTCTTTCCCCTTCGCCATACATTTATACTACATTAAGCACTACAAGACTGTCAAGGGGGTAATACAACTTTTTTTTTGAAACACTGCTACGAAGGGGGGAGGCTGAGGTATTAGATATGGCTGTAGTTCTTATATATCAAGGTATTTGATAGCGAAACTGGTTGTGTGGCGTTGGGTAAATTCGAGGCTATATATGTAGTATACTCCGAATCCCTGTGGTAATGAAGGAATAAGCAGCGATAATTTATTGGATCAGATTTGGTTTTTTTCACCATAATTGCGTTTATCATATGGGGCAGTGTGGAGTGAAAGGAATCTCAAGTGACCGGAAATCATCTGTTTCAAAGACTGCGAAGAAAATGGCGTTTTGTGGCGATCGCACTTGTATGCGTCACAATTAGCTTGGCCATCGGTACGTTTCTGCCGGGATTGCCGACAAATGAGAATCCGGCAAATGCTGCGGCTCAGGTGCAAAACCTTAATAAACCTTTAAGCCAAAATTCGTTAGTAAATCAGGTAGGAGACAATCCAACAGGGTTTAATCTCGATCGCACAATTGAACAATTTCTCACTATATTAGAATCCAAAGAGAAACGCCTGACATTTGTACCACCCCAGTCATTTCAAGGAAAAACTATTTTTGAAGCAAGCATCAACAACTCTGAGAAAGTTATTGCTTTAACGATTGATGACGGCCCGTGGCCAGAAACTACGGAACAAATGCTGGATATTTTCGATCAAAATAATGTGAAAGCAACATTTTTTTGGATAGGTAAATCTATCGAAAATTCACCGGAAATTGCTCGTCTAGTTGTGGCAAAAGGTCATGCGATCGGCAATCATACGTGGAATCACCCCTACGATCAAATGGATGCGGTGACGGCGGCTAATGAAATCGATCGCACCGCAAAACTTATTTACGAAACAACGGGAGTTAAGACAACTTTCTTTCGCCCGCCGGGAGGAGTTTTGAATAATGGCTTGGCCAAGTATGCTAAAGAGCAGAATTATTCTGTGGTAATGTGGTCGGTAACTTCTGCCGATACCGATCCGCGCGCTCAACCGGAAGCTTTTGTGAATAATGTGTTGAAGGGTGCGAAACCGGGTGCGATTGTGTTGATGCACGACGGTGGGGGCGATCGATCTCGTACTATTAAAGCCTTACCGGAGATAATTGCTGGTTTGAAAAAGGAGGGATATCGGTTTGTGACGATTCCTCAGTTGTTGGAAATGCAAGAACAGCAAGCATAATAATATCAATTCCCGTTGTACCGTCAGTTAACTGTTGACTGTTGACTGTTGACTGTTGACTGATATTAGGAAGTTTTTGATATTAGCCCTTAATTCCTGTGCACCTATCCCCAGAATCCGATCGCCCAAACATCCCTGACTGGCTACACTGGTTAGATACTTGTCCCAGTACCAACACGATCGCGATCGCCCGCGCCGCCCAACTCAACCACGGAGATGTCGTATTCACCAAACGACAAACCAGCGGTAGAGGCCAACACGGACGCACCTGGCACGCCCCAACCGGCGTTTTGACTGCCAGTTTTGTCCTCGACAACCTCAACCCCAATCTGTTACCGGGACTCAGTTTAGCCGTCGGTTTAGCCGTGATTTATGCGATCGAAGATTTAGTTCCAGATTGTCGCACTATGCTGCGCCTGAAATGGCCAAACGATGTCTGGATCGATCGCCGCAAATTAGCCGGAATTCTCTGCGAAGCCACTTCTAGCCATGTTTCCGGCAAAACTCGTGTCGTAGTCGGCATCGGCATCAATCTGTGCGTAGATTTCGATCGCAGTGGACTCGATGCCAGCGCGATCGGCAATGCGATCAGTTTGCATTCCGTGGCTAGCAAAATACCAGATGAACTATGTTTGCTCGATCGGCTGCGGCACTATCTCCTCGAACTAGCCCATATGTTTTCCCAAACCGAAAAACCAGCGGAAAAATCCGGTTTAGCGAGACTGTTGCCAGAATTACAGCACCGTGATGCGCTTTTGGGTTGCAATGTAGCGATCGAACTTTCCGACAAAACCATCTGCGGACAAGCTGCTGGGATTGACGAATCGGGGCGTTTGCTATTGCGTCTGTCGGGCGATCGAATACAGGCCTTTAGTTCCGGGCGAGTTCGATTAAAAAGTTGACAGAAATCAGGAGACGGCAGTGCCGTGTCCCTACCGCGATCAATTGTAGGGACACGGCATTGCCGTCTCCTCTGTATCATTCCGGCGTAGCCGGAATGATATGACTAATGACTGCGTTAAGATTATTCAATCTCTTGACAAACTCTCATATCCATGCAAACCTTCAAAAAATCCACCCGTCACTTTAACCCCGAACACGACACATATCCTTGCCCCGTTTGTCGCACCGGCGAAATCTCTCCCATGCCAATGATGGAAGCCCTCGGTTGCAACTTTTGCCAACACATCTTCACCGGCAGTGCAGAAAGACAAATGCTCAAAATGGCCGATCGCCAACCCCCGGTAAATTGGCACTGGAACGGCAAACAGTGGATCGGAGCCCACCTCGAAGGCGTAGAATTCGGATGGCCTTACTTTGCCGCCGCGATCGGACTAATCTTCCTTCCCACCACCTTACTAGGGCTATCAGCCTACTACTTCCCCCCAATTCCCGGTAGCCGCTTGTCTTGGCTACCCGCAGCTTGGACAGGTTTAGCCTTTTTGTCCCATCTGGGAATCGTGATCTGGTTAGTCGGTGAATTTTATCAATTCCCCGTCGTCACATACTTTAGAGCTTGGGGGCGACGAATCTATCGATTTTAGATTTTAGATTTTAGATTTTAGATTTGGGATTGAAGAGTCTAGAAACCGGGGTTTTTTACCAAAATCCTTCGTTTCAGCCCCCAGATTCCGTAAAAAACCCGGTTTCTTTGGTTGGTGTGCGTCCAGGACTGTTCAAGAAAAAGTTTAAATCTGCACTTGAGCAGCTATAATCATTGACTATTCTAAATATTCAGATGCAAACGCATAGCGATTTGTGAGGAGAGCGATGAACATACTTGGAATCTCGGCGTACTATCACGACAGCGCCGCAGCCTTAATTAGCGACGGAGAAATTATTGCCGCAGCGCAGGAAGAAAGATTTTCCCGCAAAAAGCACGATGCCAGATTTCCCAAGAATGCGATCGCCTATTGCCTAAAAGAAGCAAAAATAGATCTACAGCAAGTCGATCAAATAGTTTTTTATGACAAACCATTAGTCAAATTCGAGCGCCTTCTCGAAACCTATTTAGCCTACGCGCCCAACGGTTTTCGCTCCTTCCTTGCAGCCATGCCAATCTGGTTAAAAGAAAAGCTTTACCTCAAAACCATGCTCAAAAGAGAACTTGCAGAAATGGCAAACTGCAAAACCTCAAAACTCAAACCATCTCTCCTATTTACCGAACATCACCAATCACACGCCGCCTCAGCATTTTTCCCCAGCCCATTTCAAAAAGCCGCCGTTTTGTGTCTCGACGGCGTAGGAGAATGGGCAACAACCTCAGTCTGGCTAGGAGATGGCAACCAACTTACTCCTCAGTGGGAAATCGATTTTCCTCACTCCTTGGGTTTACTTTATTCCGCTTTCACCTACTACACAGGCTTCAAAGTCAACTCTGGCGAATACAAACTCATGGGTTTAGCGCCCTACGGCGAACCCAAATATGTAGACAAAATTCTCAACTATTTAATCGACCTCAAGGATGATGGAACTTTCCGTTTGAACATGGATTATTTCAACTACACAGTTGGCTTAACCATGACCAATCAGAAATTTGACGCACTGTTTGAAGGGCCGCCACGCAAAGCTGAAGGGAAATTAACTCAGCGAGAAATGGATATTGCCGCTTCTATTCAAGTTGTCACCGAAGAAGTTGTTTTGCGGCTTTGCAGAACAGTTAAAAAAGAATTGAATGTCGATTATCTTTGTCTTGCCGGTGGCGTTGCCCTGAATTGCGTTGCTAACGGCCGCCTTTTGCGGGAAGGCATTTTTAAAGATATTTGGATTCAACCAGCCGCAGGAGATGCTGGTGGTGCTTTGGGCGCGGCTTTAGCGATTTGGTATCAATATTGCGAATCAGCGCGCGATGTGGATGTGAGTTCCCAAGTCAAAACCATAGAACCAGAAAAAAGTCAAATAATCGCTACCAATGAAGCGGTTGATGAGATCGCGGAAGTGATGACTACAAACCAACCAGTGGCAACTGTTACTAAGTCTGTGGCTCATTTAACTTGTCATGACAAAATGCGTGGTTCTTATTTGGGGCCAAAGTTTGCTGACACAGAAATTCTCGAATACTTGGATGCTGTCAAAGCCAGCTATCATCGATTAGATGATGCCGAATTAATGCCACAGTTGGCAGAAATTCTGGAACAGGGAAATGTGGTGGGATGGTTCCAAGGACGGATGGAATTTGGGCCACGGGCTCTCGGAGGTCGATCGATCATTGGAGATCCCCGCAATGCTAAGATGCAGTCGGTCATGAACCTGAAAATCAAATATCGGGAATCTTTTCGACCTTTTGCGCCGTCAATCTTAGCGGAACGAGTTGCTGATTATTTTGAGATGGATCATTCTAGCCCTTATATGCTATTGGTTGCTCCTGTCAAAGCAAGTCTGCGAATTCCGATGACAGCCGAACAAGAACAACTTTTTGGCATTGACAAGCTCAACGTTCCGCGATCGGAAATTCCGTCTGTTACCCACGTTGATTACTCAGCGCGTGTCCAAACAGTTCACAAGGAAACCAATCCTCGCTATTATGACTTGATTAGTCACTTTGAAAGGCGATCGGGATGTGCGATTTTAGTTAATACTTCTTTTAACGTCCGTGGCGAACCAATTGTTTGTACTCCCGAAGATGCTTATCGCTGTTTCATGCGTACTGAAATGGACTATCTAGTTTTGGAGAACTTCTTGATTCCCAAGTCCGAACAAATTCCTTGGAAACAAGACGATGCTTGGAAAAATGAATTTGAGCTAGATTAGTTATTAGTCATTAGTCATTAGTCATTAGTCATTAGTCATTAGTCACAAGCATTCTTCCTTCTTCCTTCTTCCTTCTTCCTTCTTCCTTCTTCCTTCTTCCCCATGAGCGACGAAATTAAAAAACTCGATAAAAAAGGCCTGCGTGATTTCGGGCTACTAATAGGCGGTTTGATAGCACTGCTATTCGGTTTAGTAGTACCATTATTGCGCCATGCTCCGATACATTGGTTGCCCTGGGCGATCGGTGCAGTCCTAGTTGTGTTAGGATTGTTTGCACCTAAATCTCTTGATCCCGTTTATCACGGTTGGATGAGGTTTGGACTGATCCTCAACAAGATTGAAACGCCGATTATTTTGGGGATAGTTTTTTATCTGATAGTTTGGCCAATGGGATTTATTAAAAACCTGTTTGGTGAAGATGCAATGCGGCGTAAACTCAATCCCAAAATGGATACTTACCGTGTCCAAAGTAAACCAAGAACCAAAGTTAGTATGGAGCGTCCTTTCTAAGTGTTTGAATCAACCTTGGACTTTATCAAAGATTTGTGGGCGTTTATGAAAGAACGCCAAAAGTATTGGCTTTTGCCATTGATCGTGACTTTAGTATTTTTAGGAGCTTTGATTGTACTTAGTCAAGGTTCTGTGATTGCTCCATTTATTTACACTTTGTTTTGACCAAGAATTTCAAAGGTGGTACAAGCCCCCAGATTTATAGGTGGAATCAATCCAAAACCCAAAATCGAAAATCCTCAAGCCCCCGTATTTATCGGTGGGGTTAATCGAAAATCCAAAATCTAAAATCTAAAATCGAATGACAGAATGAGCAAGTTGAAAACTTTGGGTGTCAACGTAGGTTTGACACTCGGCGGCTTATTAATGGGGGTGATAATTGGTGAAGCTGGATTGAGAATTGGCGGGATTCAAGGCTACCCCAAAATAGGAGACATTGTAGACTCCGCACCCACTGGTTTCCATACTTCCGATCAAAACTTGGGTTGGAAGCTCAAACCCGGTGTGTCGGGCGAGTGGAAGGGAGAAGGTGCGAGTTTTTTGCAGGTGAATAGTGAGGGTTTGCGCGATCGCGAACACACCAAAATTAAACCTCCCAACACCTTACGAGTCGCAGTTTTAGGCGATTCTTTCACCGAAGCAGTGCACGTACCCATCGAACAAACTTTCTGGTCAAAATTAGAACGGAAATTAGGTAATTGTCAAGCCGTAAAAGGACGCAAAAATGTTGAAGTCATCAATTTTGGAGTCCAGGGTTACGGTACTGCTCAAGAATTAATCATGCTGCGAAAAAAAGTGTGGGATTACAATCCAGATATTGTAGTTTTGGCCTTTTTCATTGGCAATGACATCATCAATAATTCACCTAAACTAGAATACGACCACTATCGACCATTTTTTGTGTATGATGCTAGTGGCAAGCTCGTTCCAGATATGTCTTTTCGGAATCTGCCCCCGACTGAACGTAACCTTTACGCCGTTTCTTTCATCGACAATCTACCCACTTGGTTAGTCAACAATTCCCGCATTTTACAAGTTGTGAAAAAAGTAGAATTAGAAAGCAAGAAGCAGCAATTATCTAATGACTTTACAAACTTAAATGCCAATATTTTCAAGGAACCAACTGATGCTGCTTGGCAAAACGCTTGGAAAGTGACAGAGGGTTTGATTCTCACAATGCGGGATGAAGTAGTCCAGAAAAATGCTGACTTCTTAGTTGTCACCATCGGCGATCCCATTCAGCTTCATCCAGATGCTGCGACGAGGAAAAAGTTCATCAAAGAAAACAACATTCAGGATTTATTTTATCCCAACCGTCGTCTGGAAAAATTGGGTATCACCAACGGTTTTAGGGTGCTGAGTTTAGCCGAACAGTTTCAAGGTTACACAGACAAATATCAGGTTTGCGCCCACGGTTTTGAGAATTATGTCAACTGTGGAGGCCACTGGAATGAACTCGGACATCGGCTGGCTAGCATCATGATTAATAAGAATTTGTGCCAAAATTTAAAGCAGTCTCAACAACCAAAAGGTAAACCATAGTTAGTCTATTGTTATGAAAGATTCAAAAGTTATACACAAAAAAAGTAATATATTGAGTCTGATTGCTGTTAATTTGGCGATCGCATTTATTGCCCTAGAATCCCTCTCCCTAGCCTTTTATTTTATCACCCAAAACCAATTCTTTTATACTAGAGTCAAAAAACAAGACCAAGTAGTAGAAGATCTCGAAAGAATCGGCGTTAGACTAGATAACTCCATCATTGAGAGACTACACCCTTTTTTTGGTTATGTCCAAAAACAAGGTACTTTCACCAAGAAACAAATTAATTTACAAGTCAACAGACATGGCTTTTTTTCGCAACAAGAATATCCCTTTATTAAAACCAGTAAAAATCAACTGATTATCGGCATATTTGGTGGTTCAGTTGCCAACAATATGGCTGTTGACGAATACGAAACTAAACTGTTATCTAGGAAGTTAAAAACTTATCCAGAATTTGCCAACAAAGAAATTGTAGTTTTAAATTTTGCCAACGGTGGTTACAAACAACCCCAACAACTATTAATTTTAAACTACTTCCTAGCTTTGGGTCAAGAATTTGACATGGTGATTAATATTGACGGTTTCAACGAAGTAGCTTTGTCAAATTTAAACAACAAATCCCAATTGGATATCGGAATGCCCAGCGTTCAACACGTACAGCCATTAACCGATTTAGCCAATGATAGCTTGTCACCGGAAGTCATGGCTTCAATCGTCAAAATTAGCGAAATCAAAAAACAGTTAAAAACAACTATCGATGGATTGCAAAATTGTCAATTAGCTTTGTGTAATGCTGTTACTTCAACACAGGTGAAGCTACTACTCAAGGATTATCAGCAAGCAATCATCAAGTATGATAAACAAGTCAAAAAATCGAAAGCAGATACACAAAATCGAGGTACTGTCTACATTCCCAAGGCAGATACTATCTTAGATAGTGCTTCTGCTTTTCGTAAAATGGTATCGATGTGGCAGGAATCTTCCCTAATGATGAATCAAGTTTCATCAACTAAAAACATTAAATATTTCCAATTTGTCCAGCCCAACCAATATTATCCAACCAAGCGAGTATTTACTGAAAAGGAAAAAGAATTTACTATTGTCAAAGATAGCCCCTACATCGAAGGAGTAACCAAAGGCTATCCGTTGCTTTTGTCAAAAGTTGATGATTTGCAAAAAGCCGGGGTCAATGTATTTAGCGCAGTGAATATTTTGGACAATACCAAAGAAACCGTTTACAAAGATTCTTGTTGCCACTATAATTTAGTAGGACAAGAACTATTTGCAAATTATATTTCCAGTTCCATTATTAAAGTATTTAGAGAGTCACCGAAAAGTAATAAGACGCAAAAATAAGGCTAAATTCAAGCAAAATTAGATATTATGAAACAAAGATTTATGAAAGATTTGAAATTTATTAACAAGGCTAGAGAAATTCTCAAAATCACTTTGATTAATTTAGCTTTTTTGTTAGTATTCCTGGAACTTGGTTCCTTGGGATGGTACTTTGTCAAACACAAGCAATTTTTCTATAGTAGAGAAAAGACGCAAAATAAATCTGCCTTGGGAATTAATTTAGAAGGAGTGCGATTAAATGAGTCTATAGTAGAAAGGTTTCATCCTTTTTTTGGATTTGTTCAGAAACCGAGTGGTGATTTTCGTCCTGGTTTTAAAGTAAACAATTATGGATTTATTTCTCCCTACGATTACCCTTTTAAAAAGACTAGCAAAAATCAATTTGTGATTGGAGTTTTCGGTGGTTCCGTCGCTTCTAATTATTCAATATTTGAAGTCCAGAATAAAATCTTACCTAAATATATCAAGCAGTTACCAGCTTTCAAGGATCGAGAATTTGTAATTTTGTCTTTTGCTACTGGAGGCTATAAACAACCACAACAATTATTGATTTTAAACTATTTTTTAGCCCTAGGTCAAGAATTTGATATTGTGGTAAATATAGATGGCTTTAATGAAGTCGCACTTTCTAATTTAAACAATAAAAATAATATCGATTTGGCAATGCCTAGCCTTCAGCATATTTTGCCATTGACTAACTTGGCGAATAATAGCCTTTCGATAGAGGCGATGAAAGCCACAGTGAGAATTCAAGAAAATAAGGCTAGGATTAATCAGGGTTTGACAAATTTGCAACACTGCACTTTGGCTGCGTGTGATGCTTTAACTTCGGTTTATATTCAAAACTTAGTCAACAATTATAGAACCGAGGTGCTTCAGTTTGAAAAAGAACGCACTAAACAAACAGATGAAGGTAGCGTTATTTACATCAATACTAATAAGTCTGTTTTACCCGATTCCGTAGCTTTCGATCAAATGGCGCAGAATTGGGCGAAAAGTTCGATTTTTATGAATAAAGTTTTGTCGGCTAGCAATGTGCCTTATTTTCAGGTTCTCCAGCCTAATCAATATTATCAGACAAAAAGGGTGTTTAGTGCAGCAGAAAAGCAGATTGCTTTTAACAATGAAACTCCCTATGCTAAGGCGGTTGAACTTGGATATCCGGCTCTGTTTAAGAAGTTGCCTAATTTGGAAAAAAATAATATTAATTTAGTGAATGCTGTGAATGCTTTTGATCAGACTAAGGATGCGGTTTATGTGGATAGTTGCTGTCATTATAATCAAGCGGGAGAGGTAGTTTTTAGTAATTATGTGGGTGGTTCAATTTTAGAAGTGTTGCGGAAGGATGAAAGAAAAAAGAAGAAGTGATATCAATTCTGGTTGCACCGTCAGGTGATTTTGACTGTAGGCTGTTTTAACAATAGGGTTATGAATCGCGAGGCGGGGCCTCTGGATCTGGGTTTCCAGGCTGGAGCCTGGAAATCAGTGGACCGGGAAGAAGGCTTATTCGCAATTATTTTAATCCAACCCTAGATGTTTGTAAGCAGCAGGAGTTGCCATTCTACCCCTACTTGTTCGCTGCAAAAATCCAATTTGCATCAAATAAGGTTCGTAGACATCCTCGATGGTTTGGGTGTCTTCTCCGGTGGAAGCTGCGAGGGTTTCCAAACCAACTGGCCCGCCGTTAAAGTTTTCAATCATTGCTGTCAAAAGACATCGATCGGTCCAATCCAAACCTAGCGGATCAACGTTGAACAATTCCAGGGCAATTGATGCAACTTCGGCAGTAATCGGTTTTAAATTTTTGACTTCGCTATAGTCTCTAACTCGCCGCAACAAACGGTTAGCAATTCGGGGAGTGCCGCGAGCTCGGCGGGCTATTTCGGTTGCTCCTTCTGGGGTAATTTGGGTATCTAGAACTTGGCCGGTTCTTTGGACAATTAAACTGAGTTCGTCTATTTCGTAGTAGCGCAATCTTTGGATTAAGCCAAAACGATCGCGCAATGGTGCAGTCAGTGACCCAACTTTTGTGGTTGCACCTACCAAAGTAAACGGTTTCAGGGGAATACTACGGATTTTTGCACTCTTACCTTGACCGATCGTAATATCTAAGCGGCAATCTTCCATCGCTGGATAGAGGATTTCTTCTGTAACCTTTGATAGACGGTGAATTTCGTCGATAAACAGCACGTCGCCTGCTTTGAGATTGATTAGCAATCCGACAATATCGCGGGGTTTTTCGAGGGCTGGGGCTGTGGTGATTTTGCAGTCAACTTCCATTTCTGCTGCTAAAATTAGCGACATTGTGGTTTTGCCTAACCCTGGTGGCCCATACAGTAACAGGTGATCCATCGGTTCGCCACGGGATTTGGCGGCTTGAATTGCGATCGCCAAAACTTCCCTCAAGTCTTTTTGTCCAATATATTCAGCTAGTCGCTGAGGTCGGATTTTATCATCTTGTTTGCTATTGATTTCGTCTGGTAGTTCTTCGGGTTCTACCAGAGATTCTGTCTGGGGTTTTACGGCTTTATTTTTTGTTTTTTTGGCGACTGGGGCAATGTCTTCGGGTAGATTGGAATCGGGGGGTTGTTGTTTGGAGGAGATAATTGCCATATTGATCTACGATCGCACTGGGGGAAATTGTTTACAATTATTTAGAATAGTCTTGAAAAATATTGAGTTTGCTATGAGTATTCCATCTTCTCTATTAGCATCAGAAAATATCACCTTTGAGGCGGCGATCGCGCTGACTCAATCTTTATTGACCGAAATTGAAGCTAATCGACTTTCACAAGCCGAGATAAAGCAAGCAGTGGCTTCTCTGGTGAAAACACAGAACGGCGCTAGAGGGTTTTTTGTCACCTATTTGACAGACGATCGACCTTTGGCCGACAAACCGTCCCCTGGCGTGCTGGATGCACTACGCGACGCTCCTGCGATCGTAGCAGAACTACTGGTCAAAAATTTGGCGATGTCGGCGGCAATGGTCGTGTATCACTCGCGCCACCTCAAGGAGGACATGGCAGCGGGTTCTGCGAGGGTGCAGGCCCGATCGCACAATCTAATTCAAACCCTGCAAATACCTGCCTGTAAAACTCTAGC
Organism: Oscillatoriales bacterium; assembly: GCA_043742065.1. Lineage (GTDB taxonomy): Bacteria > Cyanobacteriota > Cyanobacteriia > Cyanobacteriales > Microcoleaceae > Microcoleus. The sequence goes on along the minus strand of JAYTZD010000458.1, from coordinate 1,789 downwards.
AGAGCAAATGCTAAAAAGTTTGCAGACTCAAGAAGGTGAGTATGAGGAATTTTTCCAGCGCTGGGGCTATGATGGGGAGCAAAAAGATGCGATCGGTTCCGCAGTACGAGGTGCGATCGGTTAATCAAGGAAGAATTTTTTGTTCAAAATGATATATTAGACGCGCAGTCAAAAACCTGTAGGGGCGGGTTCACCAATAGCTTTAAAGAATACCCAAAAATTCAAAAACCCGCCCTCACCCCGGCCAAGAGTCCTCTATTGACCTTGATCAAAGTAGCGAGGCTGTGGAATAATTGCGGTTTAACAAAAGCTGCCATCAAGCAGCTTGAGTTGATTTAGGTGTGAAGGTAGCAAACGAGGGCGAAAAAATTGCTGAGATCAGTCAAAGGATTTGCCCAAAAAGCCCGAACGGTTAACGGCGGGCGGCAGACGAAGTTCAATCTGCTGGCAACATTAGTGCGCCGGGACTTAGAAGCTCAATACAAAGGCTCAATTCTGGGCAACTTATGGCCACTGTTGAATCAGCTATCACAATTGCTGATTTACACGTATGTATTCTCGATCGTCCTTAAGGTAAAACTCAACCTTGCAGGCTTCCCCGAAAACAGCGACATTACCTTTGGAGTCTGGCTATTTGCAGGTTTGCTTCCTTGGAGTGCTTTTACCAGCGGTTTGATCAAGTCTGGAGTATCAGTAGTAGGGCAGCCAAATTTAGTCAAAAAAGTCGTATTTCCCCTCGGTTTACTGCCATTAGTGCCGATTTTAACCGCCTTTATTGAAAGTTCTCTCGGTCTAGCAGCCTTGATAGTCATAGTAGCAGTATCATCGCAAAAACTCAACGCTACATTATGCTTGCTACCACTGGTTTGGATACCTCAGTTGCTGCTAACTGCCGGCTTAGGATACTTAACCGCAGGCTTGACAGTATTTTTACGAGATATTCCTCAAACTTTAGGTGTTATTCTAAATTTTTGGTTCTATTTAACTCCCATCGTCTATCCAGCATCAATCATTCCCGAACAGTGGCGAGGAGTGATATTTTGGTTAAATCCAATGGCAGCAATCTCAGAAACTTATCGAGATCTCATACTGCTTGGAGAAGTGAAACACTGGGGTGAATGGGGTGTGGCCACACTAATTTCGGCTGCTATATTTTGGGGAGGTTTAATGGTATATCGACGTTTGCGTCCGGCTTTTGCTGACGTGCTGTAAATTGATTTTAGATCAAAAGTCAACCTAAAATCTAAAATCTAAAATCTAAAATCTAAAATCGGATGACAGAAACTGTAATTTCACTAAAGAATGTTTCCAAATGCTTTAAACGGTACGATCGTCCTGGAGACCGTTTAAAGGAAATGATTTATCCCAACAAAAAACTTGCTGATGAATTTTGGGCCCTACAAGACATCAACCTAGAAATTTCTAGGGGACAAACTCTGGGCATTGTCGGTCGCAACGGATCGGGGAAAAGCACTCTCCTGCAAATAATTGTAGGAACACTAACACCTACCGCAGGAAGCGTCGAGGTTAAAGGACGAGTCTCAGCTTTGTTAGAACTCGGAAGCGGTTTTAACCCAGAATTTACCGGGCGGCAAAATGTGTTTTTTAACTCTCAAATACTGGGATTTAATCGCAGAGAAACTGAATATAAGTTTGATGATATAGCAGCTTTTGCTGATATTGGGGATTTCATCGATCAGCCAGTCAAAACTTATTCTAGCGGTATGTTTGTGAGGCTAGCTTTTGCAGTTGCCACTAGCGTTGCTCCAGATATTCTAGTAGTTGACGA
>JAYTZD010000457.1:0-11482 GCA_043742065.1 Oscillatoriales bacterium | reverse complement strand
CTGGTTTCCAACTAATCCGATTTAAACCCATCGGTAGGGTTAACGGTAAGAACGTAAAGCAGTGTAGCAGCTGGTTTCCAACTAATCCGATTTAAACCCATCGGTAGGGAGAATGGGCTATTGCAAACGGAGAGACACCTCAAAACGTTTCCAACTAATCCGATTTAAACCCATCGGTAGGGGAACCCTCTATAAGGTATTCACAATGAGAGTCCTCACTCGTTTCCAACTAATCCGATTTAAACCCATCGGTAGGGAAACAAACCAAACAGACCGAGAAGGAAATCTAGTGACAGGTTTCCAACTAATCCGATTTAAACCCATCGGTAGGGTCTTGCACGAAACGCAGGACAAAATTTTGCTAAACAACTCTCTCAAAGAAGTTTCCAACTAATCCGATTTAAACCCATCGGTAGGGCGAATTTTTGTAAGCCAAGCTCAACTCATAAAGATTGTGTTTCCAACTAATCCGATTTAAACCCATCGGTAGGGCTGTTTAACATACTTGGGCAAGGGGCTAATGCTCTCCTAAGTTTCCAACTAATCCGATTTAAACCCATCGGTAGGGTCACCTGTGAGTACAACAGTCTTTGATCCAAAAACAAAAGTTTCCAACTAATCCGATTTAAACCCATCGGTAGGGAGTTCGCCGCAGAGCCTATACCCACAAAGGATTCCAGCCCTCAAATCGACGCACCTCTAAAATATACCACGGATCCATACCAAAAATCCCAAAATCACCAACCTCAAACCCATACCCCGCAAAGCATCGACGCAGGTCAACCCAAAAATCAGGGTTTCAGAGATTCGTCGAGGTGCGTCGATGAACCCACAGCAACTCCCTTCAAATCTCAAAAGCCTTATTTTACAAGGCTTTCACCAATTCAATCCCTAACCGAACCAATCAAAATTCTCTACCTGCTTCGTAAAACTTACCTAAACCTATCTAAAACCATCTTTAGATACAATCCAAAGTTCACTTCCTACGCTGTTGGGTAGACGACTAATCCCAAGATAAGTAGGCTATCCCCCTCAAGCCGAGGGTTCCCAATTTAAAATATTAACACTTGCATTAAAATCCCGATCTAAAGATATGCCGCAAGCAGGACAATCAAAAGTCCGAACGCTTAGTGGCATATCTTTTTTGCTGCCACAATTTGAGCAAGTTTTGGTACTAGGAAACCACTGATCTACCAGTACCAAACGGGAGCCATACATTCGACATTTGTAGTCGAGTTGATGTTTGAATTCGTAAAAACCCAGGTCAGATATTGCTCCAGCTAACTTATGATTCGCCATCATTCCCTTGACGTTCAAATTTTCAATCTTAATTAGCTGAAAAGTTTTAGCTAAATAAGTTGTTAACTTGTGAAGGAAGTCTAGGCGAATACGAGCTATTCGTGCATGGAGTCGGCTAATTTTATTGTAAGTTTTACGCTGGTTTCGAGAGCCTTTCACCTGTTTTGATGCTTGGCGCTGTAAAGTAGCAAGCTTGGTTTTCGCTTGCTTTAAGGGCTTCGGTGCATCAAAAACCTGCTGGGTTGATAACGTAGCAAATGACTTGATGCCCACATCGATTCCCACAGAACTTTCAGACTGTTGAACCGGGAGGCGTTCTGCATCAACGCAGAAAGAAACTCTCCCAGCGATTTCCTTCTTTTGAAATTGTGAAAGTTTGAGAGCTCAAGCTACATTCTAATGGCTCAAAAAGCCGAAAAGTTCCCAAAGTAGGAATCTTAATGGTTTTACCAGCGCTTAACAAAACTTTGCCGTTAGATGAATCAACCGTAAAAGATTGACCGTCTCGGCGACTAGCGAATTTCGGATGACCTGATGAACCAGAACGATATCGACTAAATGCATCTTTTAAGTCAATCAAAGCGTTTTGGTAAACTCGGCTAGACAACTGGTTCATCCAGCCGAATTCCGGCTTTTTCTTGACGTAGTTGGTGAGAACTTTTTTGACTTCGTTGATTACCTTCGAGTCCGTAAATTTCCCCTCACTATACATCTGAGTCCGCAAACTCAACCCAAAGTTAAATACTACACGCCGGAATCCTGCGTGTCTTGCCATCAAAGTCGCTTCGTTGTTATTCAATTTTAGCGCTCGTTTAACAGCAAACATATCACTTCCTCAAGCGTGATGAATTATGGATAAGTTTAGCAAACTATTTGGCACTTAAGTTTTGCTCCACACCTCAACTCAGATTCACCAATAAAACCTCATTATGCCTGTAGGGTGCCACGGGTCGTAGGCGTAAGCCGGGGCGCAGCCATCGCCCCAAAGGCTAAGGTAAACGCTGTGGGCTGACGCACCCTATAATGCTTAGACCCTTCGACGGAGTTTATCCTGCCCTTCGACGGAGTTTATCCTGAGCGTAGCCGAAGGGCTCAGGAACCGCGTAGTCGAAGGGCTCAGGGAAAGATGCCCGATGCCCAATGCCCAATGCCCTGCCCTTCGACTTCGCTCAGGGAACGATACTTTACCTTTGATCCCAAGCCGTCGCCGCATCAGCCACAGCCTGCTCTACCGACTTCTCCCCCAACATCGCCGCTTGCAAATTGTCATAAATCGCCTTTTGCAACTTCTTAACATCCTTCAGAGGCGGAATCAACAACTCAGCCGAAGTCAACCCAGAAGCACTGATAACCCGAGCCCGATCGCCCGCCGTCGCATCAGCAGCTACACTTTTAAAATAACTATCCCCCAAAGTCTCAACTGTAGAAGGCAAAACATTAGCAGCTTTAGCAAAAGCTAACTGATTCTGAGAATTAGTCACAAACAAAGCAAACTTGACCGCATCGTCAGGGCGCTTACTGTCGCGAGGGACGACCAAATTCATCACCGCAACAGTCTTCTTGCCACTTTCACCCGTAATTTGAGGTGCAACAGCCGAAACAGCGCCTATACTAGGAGCATTCTCCGCGATCGCCTTTAAGAACTGAGGCCCTGAACCTAACAAGGCTGTATCGCCAGATTGATAAAGCTCGATCGCCCGACGATGGCCTTGTACCAAAACATCCTTTGGCAAAAATCCGCCCTTATACAAATCAACCCAATATTGAAAAGCAGCTTTGCCCTGAGCATTATTAAAAGCCGCCTTGCCTTGAGCGTCAACCAAAGTAACACCCATCTGCACCAAAGATTGCAAAACTTCCCCCGAATCTTCCGGTACAAAAGTTACAAAAAAAGCAAACTTGCCAGTCTTTTCCTTCACCTGTTTTGCGACTTGAGCTAACTCTGCATAAGTAGCAGGAGGTTTAGTAATTCCCGCCTTTTTAAACAAATCGGTATTGTAAATTGTCACCCCAGTTGTGAGATACCAAGGAATTCCAAAAGTTTTACCATCGAGGACACCAGATTTCCAGATATTGGGCAAATAGGTCGATCGCACTTGGTCAGAAATCCGCGAATCCAAATCCAGCCAAGCATTGCGCCCCGCCAACAATGAAGCAAAATCAGGATTTAGGTTGACAACATCCGGCGCAGTTTTCGCCGAAACAGCGCCCAAAATCTTGCTTTCCATCGCCGACCAAGGCACATCGACCCAGCGCACCTTCACCGCCGGATTTTCCTTCTCAAAATTGGCGATCGTCTGATTGAAATATTCAGTAAACTGAGGTTGTAGCTGCATAGTCCAGAATTCGATTGCCGCCGAATTCTGTGTCTGAGAATTGACAGCAGGTTTGCCGCAACTCACCATCGTAGACAACAGTAGCCCCACTAGACCAAAAATAGTAAATAGTTGCCAAGATTTGCGTTTCATAGAATTAAATGTGATCTTAATTCCGGTTGCACCGGAATGATGTTGACTGTTGACTGTTCACTGTTGACTATCAATATCCTGTAGGGACACGGCACTGCCGTGTCCCTACAAGAGTGCCGTGTCCCTACAAGAGCTCGTACCTACATAACTTAAGAATTGACAGATAGTCGATCGAGCGAGTTTCAATTTCTTGACATTCGCACCAGAACAGCTATTGTCAGGTAAATTGGATACGATCAAACTTAAAGAAAATAGCAATTAGCAGCAACCCAATCATATGGTTAATTTTTTCAAAAATCTAATTTCCCCACGCCAGCCAGGAATCGGCATCGAAATAGCCTCAGACCGGATCAACGTCATCCAACTCGAAAAGAAAGCTCAGGCATTAAAAATAGCCACCCTAGCCTCAATAGAAGTACCAGAAGACATGGTGCAAGAGGGACAAATAGTCGATCCGCCAGGAATGGCAGAACTGATCCGTTCACTCCTCGCCGAAAACAAAATCAAAGCCAAGCGCGTGGCCACAGCCATTCCCGGACGCGAAGCCGTCATCCGCCTGATTCCAGTCCCCTCAGAGCTCAATAACGAAGAACTGCGGGAATACATGAACTCAGAAGCTGGGCTATACTTGCCTTTTCCTAGAGAAGATGCCGACGTAGACTATCAAAAAATCGGCTTATTTGTCGATGACGACGGCGTAGAAAAAGTGCAAGTTGTGCTAGTAGCTACCCGCAAAGAAGTCACCGACACCTACCTCGAAACCTTCAAAGAAGCCGGACTGATTATAGATGTGTTGGAAGTGACCAGCTTTGCCCTGATCCGCACCCTCAGAGACCAACTGCAACAATTTTCTTCCCAAGAGGCCGCGGTCTTGACAGACATCGAATTTGACAGTACCGAGTTAGCTATAGTGGTGGACGGCATACCTCAATTTAACCGTACCATCCCGATCGGCACTTACCAAATCCAGACCGCCCTCAACGAAGCCATGAATCTGCCACCAACCAGAGATACCAGCGAACTGCAAAGCATGACCTTACCCGTCACAGATACAATGGGTACATCAGGGGATACAAATCCGGGCACAAATGCCATCATTAAAGTATTGGGAGAACTCGCAGACGAACTGCGTCGCTCAGTAGACTTTTATCTCAACCAGAGCGAAGAACTAGAAGTAGCACAACTCCTGTTAGCAGGGCCAGGATCTGCGATCGGCAAACTCGATGAATTTTTCATGCAAAGATTAAGCTTGCCGGCTTCTCAAGTTGACCCCATCCAAACTCTGGGACTCGAAGTCGGCGAAGAAATTACCCCTGAACAGCGAGCAGGTTTAGGAGTAGCTTTAGGTTTAGGACTGAGGGAAGTTTTGTAAACACAATTAAAATCCCAAATTTCAAATTGAGTGAAACCATGTACAGCCTAGATATTAACTTTCTCAGAGACCGTCCCGAATACAAACAGGACGAACCAGCCAAAATTTCAAATAAACAGGGTTCGGGCTCCACCAAAGACCTGCTTCCCTTAGTTGGTGCAGGGCTATTTGCCCTCGGCATCAACGTCGCCGTCATGGGTGTCTGGTGGTGGTCAACTAACGAAAATAACAAGTTGACCGCAGTACAAGCAGCCCTCGACCAAGAAGTAGCCAAATTAAACACTCAAGCCAGTGCCATCAAAGCCATCAACAGCGAAACAGATAAAGTTACCGCTGAGTATCAAGCTTTAGCAGGAGTATTCGACCAAATTAAACCTTGGTCGGCAATGCTGCAAGACCTAAGTGGCCGTACTCCGGCGGGAGTCAAAATTGCCAAAATCGAGCAAATTGACCCCAGCCCATCCCCCGTAGCACCACCTCCGCCTCCGCCTCCACCAACCCCCGCAGCTAGCCCGTCCCCTGGGGGGAGTCCATCTCCAGCAGCTAGCCCTACCCCGGTGGCGGTTCCTACCCCAGTTGCCCCACCCCAGGCGGCAAAGATCGTAATTTCTGGAGTCGCCAGTACCTTCGATCAAGTTAACGACTTTATGCTCTTGGTTCAGCGCTCTCCTTTTTTCCTGGATACTGACACCAGACTGGTAGCAGCTACCTTAAAAATTAACCCTGCACAAGTACAAGTACGCAACCAAAGCTCCCTAGGGACTGTAGAAATTCCCAAACTGCGGCCGGTGGTGGAATATAAAATTGAGACGAGTCTTAGCCCCACAGTTGCTTCCGAGTTGCTTCCAGAGTTGCGGAGCAAGCAGGCAGATGGGCTGGCAATACGGATCGAAACACTTCAAGAAAAAGGAGTGCTAGGAACACCAAAGGGTGAACAAAAAGGAGATGTGAAAAAACTATGACAGCATCAAATGAGTATATTCCCAGTGGCTCACAGGTAGAAGAGTCGTCGGCTCAGGAATTATTTGGGATTAAGCTGACACCCCAAATCCAAGCAATCGCTATTGCTGTTCTCGGCCTCGGAGTTGCTGGCTACATCGGCTACCAATTCGTGATGCCAGAAATACAGAAAACTGCCGAAATCCAGCAAAAAATTAGCGATGGTAAAAAAACGCAACTGGATTTGCAAGCTCAAATTCAAAAAAAAGCTGAAGCAGAATCCAAACAAGAACAAGCAAAACAGCGCCGTGCTGATGTGACGGCAATGTTTGCCAGCGATGCGGGGTCAACCACGCTGTTGCTGGATGTGAACCAACTGGTTAACAAAATCAATGCGGGCGTACAAGGGGATCAGGGAAAAGCTAAACTGACAAAATTTGAGCCAGAGGCTTTGCCCGCAGGTGCACCCGTAGCCGTCGGGCCAGGAGCGGTAGACCCTGATATTCTCAAAGATACGTCTTTCGGGCCGTCTCTGGCTGGCAAGCTCAGACGCAAAAAATATAAGGTAGAGTTTGAGGGCAGTTTTCCTCAAACCCGTAGCTTTATGCGTAACTTGGAGTTGATGCAGTCGTTGTTGGTAGTCAGAAATCTGAAGTCTGAATTGGCGGAAGCAACTCAGACTATAGAAGTTGATTTTTTGAAAGGGAAAATAGTCCCCGTTCAGCAACCGCAAACTAAACTTAAAACGGCTTTTGATTTGCACGCATTGTTGCCGTTAAAACAAGAGGAAAAACTGCCGACTCCGAGTCCGAGTCCCAGTGCAGTCGCAACTCCTGTTGCTAAATAAGTCGTTGTGAAAAAACAGAATTCACATATTTCGGACTTGTTTAAAAAGTCGGAAATATAACAGACAAAATTAATCTAGTTTATTTTAGGAGTGAATGTGAAACAGCATCTACGGTTAAGTGGAGGACTTCTGAGCAGTGTTGCCGGAGTTCTGGTAGCACAAGCCCCCGTGTGGGCAGTGCCGACTCAAGTCACAGGAGTGCAAGTAAGTCAAGCCAATAATGGGGTAAATATTGTTTTGGCGACCGAAAAGGGCGATCGCCCGCAAGTCTTCGCAATCAATAATGGCAATACTTACCAAGCCACAATCGTCAATACCCAGCTCCGGTTGCCCCAAGGCAAGGCATTCCGGCAAGAAAACCCCGCTCCAGGCATTTCTTCGGTAGAAATCAACCAGGTGGACGCTAACAGCATCCGGGTTTTGGTGACAGGTACAAACGGAGTTCCTAACGGACAAATCGTTCAGGGACAAGGCAATGGCATCGTCCTCAGTGTGGCAAGACAGGGCGGCACTGTCCAATCTGCCCCAGTTCCACGACCAGGAGCATCGGCCCAAAACCAAATTGCACCCCCACCACCACCAGGCCTGCCCCTGAGCCAAACTGCTCCAGTGCCAGCTCCCCAAATCCGCACAACGCCAAACCCCAACGTGGTGTTGCAAAATCCTGAAGTGACGATTACTAGAAACGATCGCCCACCACTCCCCAGCGAGATTCAATCTCAGACCAATCAGGCCGCGCCTTTTCAACCACGGGCTGTGGCTCCACCTCTAGGAGATATCGCGGTTTCTAACATCGCTCCAGGGACAGGAAATATCGAGCTGAGTTCGGGAGAACGTATTCCTCGGTTAGTCCTACGTGATGCCCCAGTTCGTGACGTGTTGGCTCTGCTGGCTCGTGCTGCGGGGTTGAATATTGCTTTTACAGGTGGCGGGGCACCAGCGATACCAGGTCAGGCCGCAGTGCCACCGGCACCGGGTGCAGCAGGAGGTTCGGATGAAGGGCCGAAGATTTCTTTGGATATCGAAAATGAGTCGGTGCAAGATGTTTTTAACTATGTGCTCCGGCTGAGTGGACTGCAAGCTAACCGGATGGGACGGACGATTTTTGTTGGGGCTAATTTGCCGATCGACTCACGGAATATTATCGTTCGGACTCTGCGGCTGAATCAAGTTCGGTCTACGGATGCTGCTAACTTTTTGAGCGCTCAAGGTGCAGAAACTCAACTGCCAATTACTCGCGTGACTATTCAAACCGTTGGCCAGGGAAATGCGGCGCGGGATGTGGAAATTCGGGAACCTGATATTAAGGCGATTGGCGCTAAGGATGGCAATGGGCCACTATTGTTGAGAGGACTGTCGGTGCTGGCAGATTCTCGGCTCAATTCGATCACTTTGGTGGGAGACCCGCGCAAGGTTGATCTGGCTGTGGGTTTCTTGACTCAGCTAGATTTACGCCGCCGTCAAGTGGCTGTGAATGTCAAGGTGATCGATATCAATTTGTCGGGAGAAAACAGGAGTAACAGCAGTTTCTCTTTCGGAATTAATAACAATTTCTTCGTGAATGACGGTGGGGCGGCAAGTCTGAATTTTGGTGGCTTGCAGCCTGCTAGTGGAGGTGATGTCGCTAATAGCCGATCGACTCCGCCGATCGTCAACAATCCCCTAGCAGCCACTGATACTTTCTACGATGCGAGCGGCAGGAAAATTGTGCCGTTGACAGCGAACGGCAGTAAAGGTGTGTTCCTCCAACCGATCGCTCCAATTTCCAATGACCCCAGACGAGTTGGAATTAGGGATTACGATCCAGGAACGTCACCAACACCGGGAGATGCAACTTTCGGCTTGTTCCCGCTGTTGCAGTATCCGAGGAGATTCCTGTCTGCGTTGCAAGCACAGATTAACACCCGGAACGGCAAAATCTTGACAGATCCGACTCTGGTTGTTCAAGAAGGGGAAACGGCGAATGTGAATATTACTGATGAGGTAATTACTAACATCACGCAGCAAACGCAGACCACCGGAAATACAAGTACCACAACAACGACGGCAGTCAAAGACAAGGCTGGTTTGCAGTTGGGGGTGGCGATCGATCGAGTTGACGATAATGGTTTTGTGTCTCTGCGGGTCAACCCGATTATCAGGACACCAGGCGCCACTCAAGATCTTTCGACTGGCGCGAACACCAATCAGATCAGGCTGCTGGGCGAGAGATCGTTGCAATCCGGGCTAATTCGCCTGCGGGACGGTCAGACCTTGATTTTATCGGGGATTATCCGCGATGAAGAACGGATAACAGCGAGGAAGATTCCGATTTTGGGAGATTTGCCGATTATCGGTTCGCTGTTCAGGAGCACTACTAAGGACAATCAACGGGCGGAGTTGATTGTATTGCTGACACCGCAGATTTTGGATGATAGCGATCGATCGAACTTTGGCTACCAAAACAACATCAGTCCTGACGCCCGTCAACTGTTGCAGCGGAGTCAGCCGATTCAGCCGAGACAGTAGTCAGTTGACGGTTGACGGTTGACGGTTGACGGTTGACGGTTGACGGTTGACTGTTGGTGTCAACTTAAGGTACAACCCATAGTCCGGCAAGGGTTGAAACCCCTGCCTCAAAGCGAAAGTCCTCTCTCTCTTGACTGAAGAACTCATATCAATTTCGGCTGTGCCGGAATGATATAGAGGAGACGGCAGTGCCGTCTCCCTACAATTGATCGCGGTAGGGACACGGCAGTGCCGTCTCCTCCGTCTCCTCTAATGGGTACACAGAAGGAAGAGGACAAAATCTTCCCCTTTAACCCTTGACAAATCACATTTTGTTCCTTCTGTTTCTCCTTTTTTCCGGTTCTAAAATCCACCAAGGGGAGAAATCTGCTCTCCAAGGTGGTATTTTTTTGACTAAATTTATCGATTAATTCTAAAAATTGTCCAAATCCATATAAATTAAAGGTTCCACCGATCCATAAGGGTCGGGAAGACTTTAGAATGATTCAGTCAGGAACTCAGGGCTAAGTGCCACTGAGCTTGTAAGAAATTGCAAGCTGTTCTGACCAGACCCCTCTTATGAGGAAACGTTATTCAGGTCATGACACCGGCGAATGCGACGCCAGTTTTCCGCTCTGTCATCTGCAATTAAACAGTTTTAAAGTCACTGAAACAGTGTTGCAGGTCTAACAAGCCTTTATAACCAGGTCGAGGCGAACATCACCCCGCAAGGGAGAAAGGAGACAACCATATCTCCATCGGAGGGGTAACCATACCTCTCCAACCCCGAAAAGGGATTCAAGGCGGTTGAAACCGCCGCGTCGTTTCTCTCTCAGGGCTAAAGACTCTGAGTTTCTTACTTACCGAGATTTTTTTTATGAACAAAGGTGAATTGGTTGATGCAGTCGCGGAAAAGGCTACCGTGACGAAAAAACAGGCAGATGCCGTTTTGAGTGCTGCCTTGGAAGCAATCATGGAAGCTGTCTCTGATGGCGACAAAGTGACGCTGGTTGGTTTTGGTTCCTTTGAGTCCCGCGAACGCAAGGCTCGTGAGGGTCGTAATCCCAAAACTGGCGCTAAGATGGAAATTCCGGCAACCAGAGTTCCAGCATTTTCCGCAGGGAAGTTGTTCAAGGACAGAGTTGCACCGGACAAAAACGCCGATAAAGCCCCCGAATAATCGACAAACTGAGCTTTGACTAGACCTGTTCACGGTGGGAATTTAGCTTGGGCGGCCACACTAGCTGGCTGTCCTGCTTCTGCTATTCTCGATTTTTCTGCGAGTATCAGTCCTTTGGGTCCTCCTCAGTCGGCCCTGGATGCGATTCGATCGCACCTGAGCAGTCTGACTGCTTACCCAGACCCGGATTATGGAGAACTGAGGGCTGCTTTGGGTGAGGCTTTGAATGTTGACCCGGATTGGATTTTGCCGGGGAATGGTTCGGCGGAATTGTTGACTTGGGCGGCTCTTGATTTGTCGAAGCTGGATGCTACTTATTTGGTGACTCCGGCTTTTGGTGATTACTGGCGGGCTCTGAAGGCTTTTGGCGCGAAGGTGCTGGAATGTCCTTTGGAGCTCACATCTGGCGCTATTGTCAAGAATGGGGAAGATGCCGATTCCACAAGAGATGAATTTTCTTGTGGAACAGGTATCTTGTCTGTGTCTAAAGCAGTCCCGGTGCCTCTTGCTCTGAATCGCGATCGAGGTTTGCTGCTGAATAATCCGCACAATCCTACGGGTTTGCTGTTCAGTAGGGAGGCGATTCGGCCTTATTTGGAGCATTTCGGTCTGGTGGTGGTAGATGAGGCCTTTATGGACTTTCTACCGCCGGAACAACAGGAGAGTTTGATTGATGCTGTGGCGGAGTTTCCGAATTTGGTGATTTTACGATCGCTGACTAAATTCTATTCTCTGCCGGGACTGCGGTTGGGTTGTGCGATCGCCCATCCCGATCGCCTCCGTCGCTGGCAGTTACAGCGCGATCCTTGGCCTGTGAACGCTCTGGCTGCGGCGGCGGCTGCTGCTGTGGTGCAAGATGCTGTTTTTGAACGGCAAACCTGGGATTGGCT
>JAYTZD010000456.1:0-2889 GCA_043742065.1 Oscillatoriales bacterium | reverse complement strand
AGCTTTAGCCTCTGGTTCGATGACAAAACTGCCATCATAGCTTTCGATAATTTTCAGACCCATTTTTTGTATCCTTCCAGACTGACGACTAACTGATTTCCGAAATTATGTTAACTTGTTTCGCGGATAGCTTTTATCATAAGCCTATCGCAATCTACCAGATTACTAAAAAGGTTATGCAAAAAATCAACGACGGATCATTTCCCGCCCTCAGAAGCTCTTCAAACCAGCGAGACTGGCTAGAATTGGCAGAATACGCCTCTATCGCTGGTTCAGCTATTGGCACGATTGTCGCGGGATTGTCGGGACAGATTATCTATGCTGCGGCTCCCTTAACTGCGGCCATATCCCTGAATTTCGTCAATCGTCAGCGTTTCGAGCAACAAGTTCAACAAAAGGCAAATTCGGCGATCGCAGGTGTAGAATTGGCAGTGAAGTCCATCCAACAGCAACTTCAGACACTACCGGCAGAATCTAAGGAACTCCACACCGCCGTTGCTGACTTGCAGCAAAAACTCCGTAGCTTGGAATCCCAGACGATCGCCGATGTCAACGCTGCGGTACAATCCCTTGAGGAGCAAGTGCAGGCATTTCCAGCCCAGTCTAGGGAAGTTTACCCCATGCTTTCGCAATTGCAGCAAAAACTCGTCAGCTTGGAAAATAGCACCCTCAGAGAACATGATTGGGAAAATGTGAATGTCCGGTTTTTGTTGATGAACGAAAAGTTAACGGAAGTTAAAAGTATTACAGCAGAGTTGCAAGAGCGATCGGACGAGGTAGACTTTAATGAAATCCAAGGTACGGTGAGGCAATTGCAAGTTTTGCTCGATCGACCCACAATAGATGTAGCAATGATGCAAACTGAGACTCAACAATTGCAGCAGCAAGTTTCCGAATTGCAGCGACAAAATCAACAAATTGTCAAGCCTTATTTGCAGCGTCTGACTCGCGCCGTGAAGCAGTTATCAGCGCAGTAAGTAGATTCAACCTTGAGTAAATTGTTGCCAAGCTTGCCAAAAAACATAGACTGATAAAAGTGCCAAGAGCGATCGAAATGCTAGACTAACGGTGCGATCGGACAATTTGGGCAAAAACCGAGTGCTAACTTGCGCTCCCAACAAGCCACCAGCACCCAGAATCAAACCCACATTCCACAAAACGTTGCCGCGCGCCGCGTGTCCTAAAGTCGCTGAAATTGCAGTGATCACGATGACACCCAAGCTGGTTTGAATTGCTGTCTTAATACTTTCTCTTAACAGCAAAATTTGCAACGGCACCATAATCACACCGCCGCCTACGCCGAACAAACCTGCTAACAAACCTGCCAAAGTACCAGTGATAATTTTAGCAAAAGTTGGGTGGAACAAAATATTGTCATGATTCGGGAATTGGGAATGGGTAATTGGCAATTGGGAATTTTCCCCTTGTCCGGTTTGTCCTCCCATTCCCTCTTGCCAATCTGCCGATGCTTGCTGATTTGTCAGGTTTTTGCGAATTTCAGTTAAATAAATATTCAGTAACAGCAACAGCCCAAAAGCAAGTAATAAGAAGTAAGACGGAAATATCCCCGCCAAATAAACGCCAAATTGTGCTGTTATGACGGCGGGAAAGCCAATTTTTGCAACTTGACTAAAACTGAAATAGCCCATGCGCCAATTCTGGAAACTGCCAGAAATCGCTGTAATTGCGATCGATAAACTGCTCGTGGCCACCGCTTGTAATGGCTCGTACTTGAGAGCCACTAACAGAGGTACGAGGACTGTGCCGCCACCGATGCCCAAAAAACCAGCTAGAATTCCGGCAAAGAGTCCGGCCGCACTCAGAATCAATAATTCGCTGACAGTCATCAGTAATTGGGAATGGGGAATTGGGAATGGGGAATTGGGAATTGGGAATTTGTTACTCGCTTGGGGCTGCTAATAACCAATAAGATTAGTCAACAGTCAACAGTCAACCGTTAACAGTTAACCTTTAAGAATCATTGGTTGTACCGTCGGGCATAATCGCCCGTCTCAAATCTGCATCCCGCAAATTAGCTCGATTGAGATTAGCATCAATCAAAACAGTTTCTACCAGCACCGCACCGCTCAAATTAGACCAGCACAGCTTTGCCCGGAACAAATTAGCACCACTCAAATTAGCTCCCCGCAGAGTTGACCAACTCACATTGGCGACTCTCAAATTAGCATTATTAAGATTAGCTTCACTGAGATTAGCGCCAATCATTGTTACCTCGCGCAAATCTGCACCAGTCAGATTGGCTCCACTCAATATTGCACCGCTGAGAATTGCCTTAGTCAAGTTAGCTCTTTCCAAAAGCGATTCGCTCAAGATGGCATTTGTCAGGTTTACTCCTTTGAGAGTTGACCAACTCAAATTTGCTTTCATCAAGTTAGTACGAATCATGCTAGCTTCCGTTAAATTGGCTGCAAACAAATTCGCTTCAGTAAAGTTGGCTTCGGTCAAATTCGCTTCGGTCAAGTTAGCTTTGCTCATGTTGACTTCCCTCGCCATTGAGCCGCGCAGGTTCGCCGCACTGAGATTTGCTCCGCTGAGATTGGCGCGACTCAAATCAGTCCCAATCAGATTTGCTTCGCTGAGGTTAACTTCAGTCATGTCCACCCCTGACAACTTCACCTCGCGCAGGTTCGCCCCCGTGAGGTTGGCTCCTTTGAGATTTGCTCCCTGGAAATTTGCTCTGGTAAAGTTAGCCTCGCTGAGGTCAGCCCCTTTGAGGTCAGCCCCCGCGAGGTTAATCTCTCGAAAAATTCTTTCTCCGGCCGCATATTGCCTCAGAATTAGATCGGCCTCCATGTAATTCGCCTCGCAATTTTTGTTTCAAACGTTGGAGTGATGGGTTATACCACACACATCATCTCAGATAACCAC
>JAYTZD010000455.1:0-2890 GCA_043742065.1 Oscillatoriales bacterium | reverse complement strand
AAATCCATAATGGAGAAAAGTCAAATACCATATTTTATTTTAATAAAAATATTATAAGTAGGTCGAGCTAATTAAATAGGACTAATTTTTGGCAAGTTTCGGCATAATTATCTCAATTCATGCCAACCTTGATGATACAGAGCTTTCATCGCTTATGCTAAAATTGGCTGGCTGATGATTCGATTTTTGAGGCTGACAACTTGTCAGGAACCCAACTCTAAAGAGATTGGGCTTGCAAGAGAAATCAAGTAAGCCATTCTGACCAGCCTAAGACCTTCGAGGTCTACGTTATTTGGGTCACGACACCCTGTGGATGCGATGCTAGTCCCCTGCCATGTCGCTAGTAGTTAAACAGTTTCAAGGTCACTGAAACAGTGCTGCTAGCCTAACAAGCCCTTATAACCTTGGCGAAGCGAACACATTCGACTACGCTCAGTGCAGCGCATTACCCGAAAGGGATTCCGAGGCAACCATACCTCACCGGAGGGGCAACCATACCCCTCCAACCCCGCAAGGGGATTCAAGGCGGCGGTCACTGAGCGCAGTCGAATGTGTTGAAACCGCCCGCGTCGTTTTCCTCTCTAGGCTCAGGCCACTGAGTTTCCCACTTACCGAGTGTTTTTATGATGCCCTCCGCTAAATTACTTAAATCGCCAATATTCAAAGGATTATTGCTGCTGTTGCCCCTCACTCTGGCCGGCACTCTAGCCTCTCCCACCTATCCGCAAGCAACTGTACCCCGTACTCTCAGCGTGCGATCGGACATACAAGAAGCCGACTCCAAAACTGGCATCGTGACAGCCCGTGGCAACGTCCAAATCAACTACCCAGCCCGCCAAATGCAAGCAACCGCAGCTCAAGCCCAATACTTCAGCCGCGAGCGCCGGATCATTCTCAGCGGAGACGTTTACGTCTTGCAGCAGGGCAACAGCCTGCGTGGCGAAACCATCACATACCTGATCGATGAAGGGCGCTTCATTGCCCTACCAGACAAGCCAGGGCAGGTAGAATCAGTTTATCTAGTTGCCCCAGAGCAAGATGCAGCAGCCCAAAATACAATTGGTTCACCACGCCCAGTCACAGCCCCCCGGTAAAAAAAACTTGCAGCAGCGAAATTTCACGGGTGGGCAGGATTCCCAACCCTTACTCCCCACAAATAAACTCACTCTTTGTGGAACAGGCATCTTGCCTGTTCTTAAAAATACTGTTTGTGCAAGATGACGATGAAAATTGTACTCGAAAATATTCACAAATCCTACGGCAAACGCAATATAGTTAGTCGCGTCAATCTTTCGGTAGCACAAGGAGAAATTGTAGGATTGCTCGGCCCCAATGGTGCTGGCAAAACCACAACATTTTACATCGCTACCGGATTAGAAAAACCCAATCAAGGTACCGTTTGGCTCAACGATTTAGACATCACTCAATTGCCAATGCACAAACGAGCACATTTGGGAATAGGCTATCTCGCCCAAGAAGCCAGCATCTTTCGGAATATGACAGTTCGCGATAACATTTTGTTAGTCCTAGAACAAACTCAAGTGCCACGATGGGAATGGCGCTCACGAGTCGATTTTCTATTGGAAGAATTTCGCTTAGAAAAAGTTGCATCCAGTTTAGGAATTCAAATTTCCGGCGGTGAAAGAAGGCGGACTGAACTAGCAAGAGCATTAGCTGCTGGACGAGATGGGCCGATGTTCCTATTTTTAGACGAACCATTTGCAGGAGTAGATCCGATCGCCGTAAACGAAATTCAAGCTATTATTGCCAGATTGCGCGATCGCAAAATCGGCATCCTCATCACCGATCACAATGTCCGAGAAACCCTCGAAATTACCGATCGAGCCTACATCATGCGAGACGGTCAAATTTTAGCATCCGGGGCAGAAGAAGAACTCTACAGTAACCCTTTAGTACGGCAATATTACCTAGGCGACAACTTCGTGCGATAATCTCTTGAAGGAATTCGGTAGAAGACAGAATTTAATAATTTTGATTTCCAATAAAGGAAGAATCTGCGAGAATGTGTCACTATGAAAATAGCAATGTCCAAATCTTTCAATCCCCTCAACTGGCTGCCGAGAATTTCGGTAATGGACTGGTACATTGTCAAAGAATTAATGGGCCCATTTCTCTTTGGTGTCGGACTCTTTACATCCGTCGCCATCACAGTCGGAGCCTTATTTGAATTAGTACGCAGAGTTGCAGAATCAGGGCTCCCCTACGGCGCAGCCCTAGAAATCTTCATGCTACAAATCCCCTATTTCGTAGTATTAGCTTTCCCGATGTCCATGCTGCTAGCAACCTTAATGGCCTACAGTAGAATGTCCAGCGACAGCGAACTCGTAGCCCTCCGCAGTTGTGGAGTTAGCGTCTACCGACTGGTAATCCCAGCAGTGATTTTAGGCTTAGTTGTCACAGCCCTTACCTTCCCATTGCAAGAATTAGTTGTACCAGCAGCCAACTACCGGGCTACTTTGACTTTAGACAAAGCGCTGAAGCGAGAAACACCGCTATTTCAAAAAGGCAATATTATTTACACAGAATTTCGTAAAGCCGACAAAAGCGCCAATGAAACCCTAGCCCGCTTTTTTTATGCAGAAGAATTTGACGGGAAACGGATGAAAGGTTTAACAATAATCGATCGCTCCACCCCAGGGCTCAATCAAATAGTTTCTTCAGAATCAGCTACTTGGAATCCCTCTGAAAATACCTGGGATTTTTTCAACGGAACCGCCTACATAGTAGCTCCTGATGGTTCTTACCGCAATATAGTTAGATTTGAACACCAACAATTAAAGCTTCCCCGCACACCTCTAGATTTAGCAGCGAAAGCGAGGGATTTTAAGGAAATGAATATTGCACAGGCTTTAGAGCGATTGAATTTAAT
>JAYTZD010000454.1:0-2894 GCA_043742065.1 Oscillatoriales bacterium | reverse complement strand
CTCTGGCCTCAGTTACTGCCTTATATAGAAGAAACCCGAATTTCCGCCGGAGTTTCACTCACTCAGCAACATCAAAAATCGCCAAGTCATTTTTGGTTACGCAGCGGTCAAATTCAAGGTAAAAAACCACCAATTATCGGCAGTGATTGGGGAGATTCCGACTCTGGATCAGAAGATTGGCAAGCGAAAACAGACCTGCTAGTTTACCAGCTTAATAGCGCACAGTGGGAAATCGCAACAGCAACAATTGCTCACAACAGCAATTCTCCCCCAAAAATCATCCGCAAACCTCATACTTCAACCTTAATACATCCTCCACAAAATCCCAACCCTACCTCACAAACCAAGTCGCCAAAATTAACCGTCGTCGATAATTCCCAATCCCAAACAGTCAGCATCACATTCCCCAAACCCAAGCGACGCAGGTGGTTGAGCAGTGGACACCCATTCATTCAACAGCAAAGTTCAGCAGATTGTGGAGCCACCTGCTTAGCCATGATTAGCGAATATTGGGGTAAAAAATTCGGTCTTAATTACTTGCGTGAATTAGCAGAAGTTGGTCGCAGCGGTGCGTCGCTCAAAAGTTTGGCAAAAGCAGCAGAAAAAATGGGATTTCAAGCCCGTCCCGTGCGAGCTTCTTTAACTCCACTCCGCAATCAAAATCCCTGGATTGCTCACTGGCAAGGCAATCACTATGTTGCAGTTTACAAATTCAGAAATCAAGAGGTTTTAGTTGCCGATCCAGCGATGGGCAAGCGGTGGATGAGTGTTAAAAAATTTACCGAAAATTGGACTGGCTACGCCCTAATTTTAGACCCAACGCCCCAGCTATACCGCAATGACATTGGTGAACAGAAAGGAATCAAAACCAAAAGTTTTCTCGGTATAGTCTGGCCCTACCGTAGTACGATCGCACAAATTCTGGTCATATCTTTGTTCATTCAAATATTTGGGATAGTGACTCCGCTATTTACCCAAGTAATTCTCGACCAAGTAGTTGTTAGTAAAAGCATAGTCACTCTGCACGTTTTTGCGATCGGACTACTGCTATTTAGTATTTGGCGGACGCTGTTGGGTGCAAGCAGACAATACTTGCTCGATTACCTTTCTAACCGCATTGACCTGACTTTAATTAGTGGCTTTATTAGTCATACTCTCAGTTTGCCGATCAAGTTTTTTGAATCGCGTCAAGTTGGCGACATCTTAACGCGCGTTCAGGAAAATCGAAAAATTCAGGCGTTTCTGACTCGCCAAGCGATTACTGCTTGGTTAGATGCTTTGATGGCAGTAGTTTACATCGGACTGATGATTTACTACAATGGGCGTCTGGCTTTGTTAGTGCTGGCATTAATTCCGCCGATCGTGATTTTGACTTTAGTGGCCACTCCGTTTCTGCGAAAAATATCGCGGGAGATTTTCAATGAAGGTGCTAAGCAAAATTCATCTTTGGTAGAGATGATTACTGGGGTGGCGACGATTAAAGCAACTGCTGCTGAGCGAGAAATGCGCTGGCGCTGGGAAGACCAATTAACCAGTATGATTAATGCCCAATTTCGGGGGCAGAAGTTAGCGAATGCTTTGCAAATAGTCGGGGGTTCGATTAATACTTTGGGTAGCACGTCTTTGCTGTGGTACGGGGCGATGCTGGTGATTCAAGATGAGTTGACGATCGGTCAATTTGTCGCTTTTAATATGATGATCGGGAGTGTGATTTCTCCTGTGTTGTCTGTGGTGGGACTTTGGGATGAGTTTCAGGAAGTGCTGGTGTCGATCGAGCGTTTGGACGATGTATTCTCGGCTGATCCTGAAGAAAGTCCTAACAAACCGATGCTGGTGCTGCCGCGTATTCAGGGAAACGTCAAGTTGGAAAATGTTTCTTTCCGCTATTCGCAAGATGATGAACGGAATACGCTGCAAAATCTTTCTTTTGAGGTGCAAGCTGGAGAAACTGTGGCAATTGTTGGCCGCAGCGGTTCTGGTAAGAGCACTTTGGTGAAATTGCTGCAAGGTTTCTATTACCCAGAAAAAGGGCGGCTGACCATTGATGGCCACGATATTCGGCACATTTCTTTGCATTCGTTGCGAGTTCAGTTGGGTGTTGTTCCTCAAGATTGTTTCTTGTTTTCGGGAACGATTTTGGAAAATATTACGCTGTACAAAAATGGGCTGGGTGCTGATTCTAGAAGCTTGGAAGAGGCGATAGAGGTGGCGAAGTTGGCAGAAGCTCATGCTTTTATTCAGGATATGCCACTTGGTTATCAGACTCCTGTGGGGGAGAGGGGAACGAGTTTGTCTGGGGGCCAGAGACAGCGAATTGCGATCGCCCGTGCTCTTTTGGGCGATCCCCGAATTTTGATTTTGGATGAGGCAACTTCTTCGCTGGATACTGAGTCTGAGCGCAGGTTTCAGCAAAATCTGGCTCGGATTAGTCGCGATCGCACTTCGTTTATCATCGCTCACCGGTTGTCTACGGTGCGTAATGCCGATCGCATTTTAGTTTTAGACAAAGGCATTTTAGCCGAACAAGGCAACCACGAGCAATTGATGGCTGAACGTGGACTCTACTATCACCTTGCTCAGCAACAGCTCGATCTTTAAGGAAGGAAGAAGGAAGAAGGAAGAAGGAAGAAGGAAGAAGGAAGAAAAATCATTCCCAATTCCTAATGCCCAATTACCCATTCCCAATGCCCAATGCCCAATGCCCAATGCCCAATGCCCAATGCCCAATGCCCAATGCCCAACTGATTAATTTGGAGAAAATACCATGCTTTCAGAAGATGACAAAGAATTAGGGTGCGTTCCCAATGAGATAGATGAAATTTATGGGGGTGTAGCTTTAAAAGAAAACGAAGTCAGTCAAAAAGACCGCTCTTTAGAAGTAGTAGAACCTCAAA
>JAYTZD010000453.1:0-11511 GCA_043742065.1 Oscillatoriales bacterium | reverse complement strand
TGGATAATTGTTGCTTGACAGCTAGCTGTGCTTATTCCTGGTAAAAATAAATGATAATTAATCCAAAGTTTACCTTTTGAGATTAAATTTGCAGTAGGTAAATTAGGAGTTGGGATTTGAGCAACTGCTGGCCAGGTGTAGTCTAAGATTAAAGTGCTATGGGTATTTGGTTGTTGAATTAAGTTGGCGGTTTTGGCTGCTATTTCTAGTGGTTTTATTGATACATTTCCTGGGATTTTGTTACTATTTTTGACGGTGATATTTTGGCTGAAAAACTTTTCTAGCTGTGTTTGGTGATTGCGAACTTCAGAGGGTTGTAGCTGACTGTCTTGATTGTCGTCTGCAAATTTTGTTAAGCCGGTGGGGAAGGTTAAGGTTATTTCGGTTTGGGAATCGTTGACTACTATTTCTGCTACGGATAAATCTGCCCAGTGTGAGTAAACTGGATTGATTGAGGTTGTTAGTAATAATAAGGTTGTGAGGAAAATGAGAATGAAATGTTTTTGCGATCGCTTTAATTTGTTTTGCATAAATACTTCTTTTTATAGATGATTGAACCACAGAGGCCACAGAGAGCGCAGAGGAAGATAAGAGAGAGATGAATAATTCCGATTAGTCTCAAAATTGATCGTTTCCTAAACCTAATGCTGGGCGCGATCGACTATTAAAACTAGGGTCAATTTCCTTGGCTGTTTGGAAATAAGCACGAGATTCAGTATTTTTACCTAACTTACGCGCGATCGCACCAGCCCGATCGAACATAGCCGCATCTCGAATGCCCGATCGCACTATTTCGGCCATCACATCATCAGCTTTTTGCCACTCCCCAGCCCTGGAAAGCGCCCAGGCTAAGGTATCCAGCGTTACAGCATCCCGGCGAATTTTCACTTCCTGTTTCATTAAGGCTAATGCTTCGGCGACATCCTGCGATCGACCTTTTTCCAGCAGCAAACTCGCCAAATCCCGGCGGTGCCCGAAGCCACCAGTTCCAGAAACCTTTTCCTGGCGTAGCCCAGCCTCAGCTTTGTCCAGGAGTTTTCTGGATGCGATCGCATCTCCCTGTAACTGCTTAATTCTGGCTATACTGCGATCGACAATGCGATCGTACACCGTCGCAGCCCCTCCAGAATAGGCAGAAACCTTACTGTAATAACTTTCCGCCTCTCGGTAATTGCCAGATCGCACTTCCAGATCCGCCAGATAAATCAACGCTAGCGGGTATCGAGGTAACAACCGCAAAGTTTCCAAGAATAGCGCTTTCGCCTGCACAAACTGCCCACGACGGCTGTAAAATCGACCTAAGAGCGATCGAGTCCGCGCCGAACCCGCCACCTCTCCCGGCTCCTCCAGCGCCAAAGCTTGTTGATAATCCTGTAAAACCTCAGCATCTCGCCCCTGAGACTCCCTCGCCAAAGCCCTCAAAGTCAGAGATCCCAAGTTGGGAAGGCGATTAACTAAGGTTTCCGCTGCTGCGTTCGCCTCACTAACTTTTCCCATTGCTAAGTGAGATGTGACTGAAAGTGCGATCGCATCCTCATTGTCAAAACCTACTTGTTTAGCCAAGCGCAAAGCAGTCACAAAATCGTGTCTAGCCTCAGCAATTCGAGCTAAAACTAACAGCGCACCATTGTTGTTAAAAGGCAAATCCGCGATCGATCTTTGAGCAGCTTGTTCAGCCAACAAAAACCAACCACCCTCCCCAGTAGCCCGACCCATTTTCAAATAAACCCCAGCCAAAGCCGCCCGGTTCAAACCACTTTTTGAATCCACAGCCAGCCGCTGCTGGTAAAAAGCAATTTCTTGCTGAATAGCATCTTTTTGATTCGGATTATTCCTCAAAACATCCGAAAAATGATATCGGTAATTAGCATCAAGATTTGCCGGACTCTTTTCAGAAAACTTATCCCTAATAAAACGTAAATTAGGCGGCAAATTAATCACCAAAACACCAACCACAGGAACTGCTATTAGCAGCCACAACCAAAAAACATCCGATTTAATTCCTCGTCCTATTTTCATACTCATAAATCTGCGTTTATCTGCGTTTATCCGCCTTCATCTGCGGTCAAAAAAAAGTATTGTCCATCTGTCATTAGCCAATAGTCAATGACTAATGACTAATAACTAATAACTAATAACTAATTTGGCAAAGCCAAATAAGGAAAACTCGGTTGCAAAGGCTTGTGTCCCTGAGCCGGATTTCCGGGTGTTCCCTCATAAGAAACGTTATCACCAACCGGAGAACCCACCAAAGCACCCAGAGTTATATCAACAACATCATCCAACAGCATCCGCCCTCCAATCAAACTTCCTTGAGAATTTGTAGCACTAGCATAGCCACTTGCTTTAGTCGTATCAATCCGCATCACATCAGGTAAGAAAGCTCCTGCGATCGCATTTGGATCGACATTATCTTTGCCATCCAAAAGATCCACAGCATTCAAAGTCGCAACAGCTTCCTGTCGCACCGGAGCCGCAGCCGGACTCAAATCCAACTTCGGAGGAATAGTATTAAATGCCTCCAAAAACCCAGGAGTAACTATCAAAGCTTCATTCAGTCCAGGTCTAGCTAACCGCTCAAACTGTTTGAAACCACCAGCTCCATCTCTAACCGAAATAGTTGACCAAACATCAAAAGTATTCGCCCTAGTTCCCGCTTGCAAGAATGCTTTCGGAACTCGTACAGCAATAGTATTAACATTGTAACCTTTCGCAAAATCGAGAGCTTGACTGGCTGGTTTAAAACCTACTTTTGCGCCTGTACCCAAAGCTCCAGCACGAACTCGGAAAAATTGTTCGACATCAAAGAAAAACGGATCTTCCCGCAAACCAGCAAATACAGTTAAGTTAGAACCGCCCACAGGTACTGTATTCAAAACAGAATTTGAATTCAACGGAGTGGTGGCAATTAAGCTATTATTAACTGTCGTATTCGTAGTTGTCGATGAACCGCCACGAATAGTAGTGATGGCAACAGCTTGCATACCTCTACTATTAGGCGGACTAAAGGCAAACCGTAGGACAATATCCTGCTTTCCGGTGGCAGTAGAGTTGACATCAGCTACTTGAGTAATGTGAAATTGATAAACAGCCGTAGTGCTGAAATAATATTGATAGCGAGCTACAGAGCGGGGATTTGAATTCATGATCAAGACTAAATCTCCGTCAGCAGCACCAGAATTCTGGTCTTTTTCACGGAAGGCGTAGAGGTCAGTTAAATTGACAGCACGACCTTTGATGTCTACTTCGCCGTCATCGTGATCGGATGCTGCAATTATCCCTGGAGTTAGTACGGCAATTAGAGCCAATTCTATCGCTAGTATTGTTCGCCGAAATTTTTTGCTTATTTTCACAGTTAGCACCTTTACTTCTATGATTGTTTTTGGGATGTCTGAACTTTCTCTGATTGGTATACGAAGGTTTGACAATTTTGGATCTCTACCAAAACATTAAGTTGTGTAAAATCCATCAACTTAGGTGATAAACTACAAGACAATCTGGAATCTGCACAATTTAAGGCACTGCAAAACTAGCCCGAAAAGGCATTCTCCAGCTTGTATCCCCAACTTCAAACTTATACTTATGTTCGGGTTCTATAGTGATATACGCTGAATATTTTATTTTGGATCTGTGCAGTCAAAACACATTTTTTCCGGTACACTGAAATGACAGCTCAAAAGTCAGGGGATGAATCGCTACTATTAGTACAGATTGCCCAAAAAGACCAAATAGCATTAGCTAAGCTGTACGATCGATATGGTCGCGCTAGTTATGCTCTCGCTTACAAAATCCTGGGTTCGGTAGAAGAAGCTGAAGAAGTGGTACTCGATGTTTTTTCTCAAATCTGGCAAAAAGCAGCAAGTTATGATGTTTCCCGTAGTCGAGTAGATAGTTGGTTGTTTATGCTGACGCGCAGTCGTTCCCTCGATCGACTTCGAGTTTTGCAGCGCAGTTTTCGGGCGGTTGTTGCTTCTCTGGAAGATGCAAAAGTTCCTACTTCTCGTATTGCAGAACCAATGGAAGATGCCATACTAGAAGAACGGAGTGCACAAGTCAAAGCAGCGCTGGAAACATTGCCCACAGAACAGCGACAGGCGATTGAATTAGCCTATTATCAAGGATTGACTTGCGCTGCAATTGCCACTAAGACAGGTATTCCTATGGGCACTATCAAAACCAGAATTAGGTTAGGTATTTCTAAGTTGCGTCAAGCTTTGAGTGAAATAGTTTAGATTATGGAAATAATGCCAGATGAGCAATTTAATATCCTTGCAGCCCTTCGAGCTCTCGATACGATTGACGAGTCAGAAAGTCGCGCCCTTGAAGAGAAATTGCAAGAGTCTCCAGAACTTCAAAGTGAATTAGATGCCTTTGAGGCTGCTGTTAGTGCGATCGCCTATACGGCCCCTCCCGTACCTCTCGCCCCCGACCTCAAAAACCGCCTGTTGCAGCGCATCACCGAACTTTCCTCGAATCCCACCGAGGAAGTTAATTTTCAGCCTGTTATTCCTGCTACTGAGAACAATACTCCTTCTGTGATTGTGCGATCGCAGAATGTGAAATGGAGAAAATATACAGTTTCAGGTATCTCATTCGCCAATCTTTATGTAGACAGAGAAAAGCGCGAACATACTTGCTTAATGCGATTAGAAGCGGGAGTCGAATTTCCCCTACATCGACATGGGGGAGTAGAAGAAGTGTTTATGTTAGAAGGAGATTTAGAAGTGGAAGGAGAACTTTGTCATGCAGGGGATTATATTCGCTCATTTCCCAATTCTATTCATGGGCCTGTCTCTCACAACGGATGTTTTTTATTGGTCAAATCATCCCTTGATAATGAAATGATAGTTAACTGTTGACTGTTGACTGTTGACTGTTGACTGTTCACTGTTCACTAACCCTTCGACTACGCTCAGGGTACGGAAACTAACAAATAACAAAGGAGTTCAGTATGATGCTAAATAGCTTGCGTTTAACTGCTATCATAGCTGCTATGTTTATTCAACTCATAGCTACTAATACTAAAAGTGCGATCGCCCAAGAACGCGAAGGATGTTTTATCGTCAACTCAGCCGGAGAAGTGATCAACTTAAACCAGTTATGTTCTACTCAGGAACCTGCGGTTAAAATTAGTGGCAATGATGGTAAATTTGTTGAAGACTACAAACGTTTAGCCAAAAGCTACTCGACAGCCACAACGGATAGTTTATTGCAAGCAATCCAAAGCAGCCCTGGTCAAAAAATTGCCGCAGCTAAAATAATGTGTACCGAGGCAAAAGCTGGGCTTTCTCTGTCGGAATTTAAATTAAGAGCGATCGGGCAAGCGGCAAATATGGACAATCCAATTGCGAAAGAAAGCTTTCTGGCTGATGCTGACATTACTTTGACTCTTGCTTCAAATCACTACTGCCCGGAATTGGCTAGTAGATAAAATAGTAACCGAAATGAGGAAACGGCAGTGCCGTGTCCCTACAATTAATTACGGTAGGGAAACGGCACTGCCGTGTCCTCGGTATTATTCAAACAGTTAACAGTTAACAGTTAACAGTCAACAGTCAACTGCTACCAATTAAGCTGCGGGTGTTGCTTCTGAATCTTCTTCAGAACTTCCTTTACCTGCCAGTATGCTGACAATTACCTGATTTGGTTCAGCAACAGCTACAACTCCTGCTGGCAAAACCAGTTCGTGAATATGCAGTGCATCCCCGACATTTAAATTAGAAATATCTACTTCAATGGCATCAGGAATGCTGTCAGGTTTACACTTAACTGTTAATTGCATCATCACGGTATCCAAAAGGCCACCGCCCATCTTGACACCGACAGATTCGCCAACAAAACGTAGGGACAAAACTACTTCGAGGCTATCTTGACTTCCTACAGCAAAGAAGCTGAGGTGATAGGGAAAACCTTTCCAAGGATGACGTTGCACTTCCCGTAGCAAAGTTTTGCCTTTCCAAGAAATTTCTGGAATATCCAGGTCAATTAAGACGTTGTTGATAACGCGCTGTTTGAGGAGATTTTCAACTGCTTTGGCTGGGATGGTGAGTGAAATGGACTCACAGCCCTTGTGGCCGTAAAGTACGGCGGGAATCAATCCTGAGCGACGGAGGGCATTGGGCTTGCTGCCTTCAGCTCGCTTTTGACATTCAACTGCGATTTGCATTTTCTGACTTTTGGCTTATTGTTTTCACATTTTACCAAATTTGTGCTAATACGATCGCACTTAATTAAATTCGCTGAAGGTATTGATAGTTTTCGTTTTCCACGCACTTGAGCAATTCCAGCATTTTTTTCAGACGATAAGTTCCTGATTGATACTCTTCTTTTGAAGGGGAATCACCTAGCTTAGTCAGAACTACATCGCTTTCACTGATGATTGCTTCGCTGAAGATTTTCTTGAACTGCTGGCGAATCTCTTGATTTAATTCAACTAGAGGCAGAATTACATTTTCTTCATCTAAGTGAATTTCGGTGTCGATTGATGCGCCACCTATTTTGGAAAAATCAGATTTTGCCAACCATTCGTAAGTAGTTGCTGTGATTCTTACACTATCAGACGGTTCACCATTTGCTGAATAAAAACTGATGTCAAACATTGGGATTACTCCTGCTACTAAACATCTAGAAATTGGCTATTATGATAGCATTTCAATTTTGGAAGGGCGAAGCATTCCGGCAGTAAATCTCTGGTGATCAGTAATAAATTATCTGCCGGAATGCTTCGCCCCTACGAATATATTTGCAAAACGATATTTTAAGGCAACATCAGGCTGGTGTACCGTCAACCGATAATAACCCGCGTTTCGGGCCGTGAATTGGGTCTTCGACAATGATAGTTTGGTCGCGACCGGCACCCAGAGATACGATCGCGATCGGCACTTCCATCAAATCTGCCAAAAACTTCAGATAATCCAATGCTTGCTGCGGCAAATCTTCCAAATTACGGCACTCTTCCGTTGACTGTTTCCAACCGGGAAGGGTTTCATAAATCGGTTTGCATCGAGCAAATATGCGGGAATTCTTGGGGAAATCAATACAACGTTCGCCGTCAATTTCGTAAGCAACGCAGACTTTGATTTCTTCTAATTCATCCAAAACATCGAGTTTGGTAACTGCTAGACAATCAAGTCCGTTGATGCGAACTGCGTAGCGGCCAATTACCGCATCGAACCAACCGCAGCGGCGTTTCCGACCAGTTGTCGTGCCGAATTCGGCTCCTCTTTCGCCCAAAATTGCGCCAACTCCATCTACCATTTCGGTAGGAAAAGGGCCTTCTCCCACACGGGTTGTGTAAGCTTTGGCGACTCCAATAACGCGATCGATCGCAGTTGGGCCAACTCCAGTTCCTACACAAGCACCACCTGCGATCGGACTGCTGGAAGTAACATAAGGATAAGTACCGTGATCTAAGTCTAATAAAGTACCTTGGGCGCCTTCAAACAGAATATTTTTCCGGGTGTGAAGTCCCTCATAAATCTTCAGCGAACTGTCTACTACGTGGGGCCGCAAACGTTCCGCATAGACTCGATATTCATCAATCACATCTTGGGGATTGAGAGGAGGCAAATTGTAGAGTTTTTCCAGAATGACATTTTTATAATTAATTGTCCATTCCAGTTGTTCTCGGAAGCCTTCCAAGTCCATTAAATCGAGCATCCGAATTCCAGTACGTTCGGACTTATCCGCGTAGGTAGGGCCGATGCCGCGTCCCGTTGTCCCGATTTTATAATTTCCCCGCTGTTCTTCCGATGCCACATCAATTAATCTGTGGTATGGCATGGTAACGTGAGCAGTCTGAGAAATCATCAACTTGGCAGTAGAAACGTTCAGTTGTTCTAACTGATCCAATTCTTGAATTAAAACTTTAGGGTCAATAACCGTACCGCAGCCGATGATACATTCTGTTTCAGGGTACAGAATTCCAGACGGAATTAAGTGAAGCTTAAAAGTCTGACCGTTGACTACCACGGTATGACCGGCGTTGACGCCCCCTTGGTAGCGGACAACGATATCTGCGGATTTGCTGAGCAAATCGGTAATTTTGCCTTTTCCTTCATCGCCCCACTGGGCGCCAATTACAACTACGTTAGCCAAGGGTTTTCGCGTTCCGTTCTAGTTGACACAATCTCCGATTATGTACGAATGCGTCCCGGATGTCAAATAAATTTTTGTTACAATTGAGAGGCTTGAGGCTCTACTGCTCTCATTAACCCACTTCCAGCACTATCGGGGGACTTGGGAAGGGAGAGCCCGAGAGGGGGAGAATGGAAGAGGAGTTGATGAGTTTTTATGGGAATCCAATGTGCAGCTTAAGTGTGGAACAGTTTACCTGCTGGAGGTTGTTGGCTAGTATGTCGGAAAACCCGGTTTCTGGCCCCTGATGCGTATAGGACTAAATTACAAATTCTTCAATCCTTCAATTCTTTCAATCTAAAATCTAAAATCTAAAATCTAAAATCGCATGACTTTACACGCTGAGTTGCACCGCCATCTGGGTGGTTCTGTGGTTCCTAGGGTGCTGTGGCGGTATTTCGATCGCCACCACAATGCTGAAATAGCTAGCCGATTTCAAGCATACTCGGAGTTTGAGGATTTTTACACTCGTCCGCGCAATACTCTGGATGAGTATCTGGAATTGCATACGTTGGTAGAGAGTGTTCAAACTGTTGAGACTTTGCCTTATTTTATCTATCGGTTGATGCGGGGCGCTTACGTGTTTGAAAATCTGGCTTATTTGGAGTTGCGCTATACGCCTTATTTGCGGACTCCAGAGCATTTGGATCAGTCAGAACGGATTGATTTGATGGCAGAAATTGTCCAAGTTGTGGGCAAGGCAAGTCAAATTACTGATTGTCCGATTGTGACTAGCCAAATTTTGTGTATGCACTCGCGTTTGCCCTATGAGGTGAATCGGGCGATCGTCGATTTGGCTGCACAAATGGGAGAATATGTTTGTGCGATCGATCTGGCTGGCGGCGATGCTGCTATTGGCGATCGCCTGGACGAATTTGTGGGATTGTATGAGTACGCAAGGTCGATCGGCATTAACACTACCGGACACCTCTACGAAACAACCTCTGGCTGTTATCCCGAACTTCTGCCCTATCTGATGCGGATCGGCCACGGGATTCAAATTCCGTTAAAATATCCCGAACTGTTGCCAGAAATCGCGCGCAGGGGTCAATGCTTGGAGGTTTGCCCGACTACCTATCTCAAAACGGGGACGTTGCAAGATATGCGCGAATTGAAGGTTGTGTTCGATCGATGTTTTGAAGCCGGTGTCGATATTGCCATTTGTACCGACAATGCGGGATTGCACAACGTGCGGCTGCCTTTTGAGTACGAGAATTTATTGACTCTGGATATCATTGATTTTCGGCAATTGCAAGCCTGTCAAAGCGCTGCTTTCCGCCATGCTTTCGCGTGGCCCTACGACGAGAGGCCAGTGCAAATGCTGACTGGTTTGTTGCATCAGGAGTCTGTCGGTGCGATCGTTAATTAATTAGGTTTTTGTTATTAAAAATCTAGTTTTTATGATTGTTGTAAACCCGGTTATTGGCATAAAAATAAATTGTAAACCGGGTTTTTTTGTGATATCTATTGTCCGACAAAGCAATCGCCAATATTGAGGATGCCTGTAGCAATTTTAGTTGATTTGTGAAGGAGATTTTTTTTTATAACCGCAGAGGGCGCAGAGGGCGCAGAGGAGTTAGGAAAGGTAGAAAGAGGGAGAGATGTGTTTTGTAAAATTATAATAAGCGTTAGGCGATCGGCAATGGGGAGCAAGTTATAGTTTGGATGCAGAAGTATCAATATAAAAGGATAAAAAAAAGATGACAAATATGGACGCTTACTGGATGCCATTCACTGCCAACCGACAGTTTAAAGCAAATCCGCGAATGTTAGTATCTGCAAAAGATATGCACTTTACCAGCGATGATAATCGCTCAATTCTCGATGGTACTGCTGGGCTTTGGTGCGTGAATGCGGGACACGCCCGCGAGACAATTGCCGAAGCAGTTAAACAGCAAGTTTTGCGTTTGGATTACGCGCCGGCTTTTCAAATGGGACACCCGGCTGCTTTTGAATTGGCCGAACGTTTGGTAAAGCTGATTCCGGGCAATTTCGATCGCGTTTTTTTTACTAATTCTGGTTCGGAATCGGTGGAGACTGCGTTAAAAATTGCGATCGGCTATCATCGAGTTAGAGGTGAAGGAACTCGCCAAAGATTGATCGGTAGGGTACGCGGTTATCACGGTGTTGGTTTTGGGGGAATTTCTGTCGGCGGCATTGGCCCAAATCGCAAGTTTTTCGGCAGTTTGCTGACGGGAGTCGATCATTTACCTCATACTCACAGTCTAGAACACAATGCTTTTAGTCGCAAACAACCGAAATGGGGAGCGCATTTAGCAGACGAGTTAGAAGGGATTGTGGCTTTGCATGATGCGTCGAATATTGCAGCGGTTATTGTGGAACCGGTGGCTGGTTCTACGGGAGTTTTGATTCCGCCAAAAGGTTATCTGGAAAGGCTTCGGACGATTTGTGACAAGTACGGAATTCTGCTGATTTTTGATGAGGTAATTACCGGATTCGGGCGTTTGGGTGCGAGTTTTGCGACTGAATATTTTGGGGTGGTTCCCGATATTGTGACGGCGGCAAAAGGGATAACTAACGGTACTGTGCCGATGGGGGCAGTGTTTGTGAAGGAGGGAATTTATGATGCTTTCATGAATGCTCCCGAAAATGCGATCGAGCTATTTCACGGTTATACTTATTCTGGGCATCCGGTGGCTTGTGCTGCTGCTTTGGCGACGCTGGATATTTATGAGGAAGAAAAGTTATTTGAACGGGCGGATAAGATATCTGGTTATTGGGAAGATGCGGTGCATTCTTTTAAAGGAGTGCGCCACGTGATTGATGTTCGCAATTTGGGACTTGTGGCCGGGATTGAGTTGGAATCTATTGCTGGAAAGCCGGGAAAACGGGCTTTTGATTGTTTTACAAAGTGCTACGAAAGTGGGTTGCTAATTCGCACGACTGGTGATATTATTGCTTTGTCGCCGCCGTTGATTATTGAGAAGGAACATATCGATCGCATTGTGGAAATTTTGACTGGGGTTTTGCAGGGGATGGAATAGGATTAAACTGAGATGTTGCACGATTATCAAGAACAATATCCCCATAATTCTGTAGGGGCGGGTTCACCAACAATAATTGCCTATAAACAACAATCTCGTAAACCCGCCCCCACCCAACGACAAACATTAGATCGCCTAAAACCCAAATCACCCAAAATCTTATGTAGGGGCGAAGCATTCGGGCTAAAATTCCCTAAAAAAACCCAAAATATCGTACCCGAATGCTTCGCCCTGACTGCGGACAAATAATCCATCCCCTGTCGCCCTGAATGTTCACACAGATGATCTGTGGGGTTGGGCGAAGCATTTGGACAATCAATTCTGGTGGTGTTCCAAATATTGTCGCCCAAATGCTTCTCCCCTACAACAA
>JAYTZD010000452.1:0-5736 GCA_043742065.1 Oscillatoriales bacterium | reverse complement strand
CACGACACAGTTTTATTATTGATCCAAAAGGCATTTTGCGGGAAACTTTTGTCAAGATTAATCCAGCGATTCACTCTCAAGAAGTGTTTGCACGGTTGGGTGAATTGCAAGCTGAAGGTTAATCGGAGGTCAATCAAAATTACGAAGGCAAAAATTTATATTTTGCCTCTCGTCTACAATTACTGATAGTGATTGTTCAGTGGGAATTGAAGTTGCTATTGACTGCAACAGACTCGGAAGATTCAGGATATTCATCATCTGAAAGATTTCTCTTTATGCTAGAAATGCGGCGTTCCGGGTCAATTCCCTCAAAGGTTGGTGGCAACCAAACTCGGATTACCAGCAACATTCCCAAAACCAGCAAAAATACACCAGTTGATAATATTTGAACCCAGGGAGTTTCCAACACTCCGCGCACGATAACTTCTCGCAATACTGATACAATACAAACTTCCACAGCCACGCCGATAGAAACGCGCTGTTCTTGTAAATAAATAATTAGCAATCGAAATAACTCAACCAAAACTAAAAGAGATAGAATATCTGCCGTCACTTCCTGGAAATTCAAAGGAGGCAGCAGTGAGAAAAACATTTCCCGCAGTTCCAGCACCATAAAGCAGAACAAACCAATACATAAGGAAATTACAATTAAGTCTTGAACTGTTTCTAGAGCGCTGACGATTAGTTTCAGATTTAACCATTGCGGGGGATTACTTGCGGAGTTGTTTAAAGGCTTTTGCATTGACGGCTCCTGCAATTTGTTTGACTTTTTACAGCTTAAGTTAAATTGAGCCAATCTTTAACAATAGAATGGTTTAATTTATTTATAACCATCATCAAACTTCCCTCAGTTGAAAATTTTATACAAACTTTAATTTGCCTCGCAGGTGGGTTGACATTTCGCTAAGGTTTATGGTATTAAAAGCTGGCGATTAAAAGCTTTGCCAAAAGTTAAAATGCTGAAATTGTTATAAAATATGAAAATTGTAAAGAATTATTTACAATAGTTTGATAAACTCAAGCTAGGGACTATAGGCTCTAATCATACAAGAGCTCTAAAGTCAACCAAAAAACCAAAAATAATCCAGAGAGGATTGAACACAATGGCATTTGAACTTGCACCTTTACCCTTCGCCGCTGACGCTCTAGAGTCTGGTCATATGTCGGCCAACACGTTCTCGTTCCATCACGACAAGCACCATGCTGCTTACGTGACCAACCTCAACAAACTGATTGAAGGCACTGAACTTGCCAGCAAATCTCTCGAAGAAATTGTGATGGCATCTTCCAAGGATTCAGCCAAAGCTGGCATTTTCAACAATGCAGGCCAAGTCTGGAACCACAATTTTTTCTGGAATTCCCTAAAAGCAGGTGGCGGCGGGACTCCGACAGGAGCTTTGGCTGACAAAATCACCGCCGACTTCGGTAGCTTTGACAAATTCAAAGAAGAGTTTAAGGCTGCTGCAACAACTCAGTTCGGCAGTGGTTGGGCTTGGCTGGTTTTGGATAATGGCACTTTGAAAGTGACCAAAACAGCAAACGCTGACACTCCTTTAGCACACGGTCAAATCCCGTTGCTGACCTTGGATGTGTGGGAACACGCTTATTATTTGGACTTCCAAAACCGCCGTCCCGACTACATTGCTAATTTCTTGGATAACTTGGCTAATTGGGATTTCGCGGCTGCAAATTTGGCGGCTGCTTAGTAGCATCAATTTGAAGTAAATCGGAGTTCCGGTTTACTTCAGCTACCATAGCGGACTTGCAGTGTAGGTTGGGTTGAGGAACGAAACCCAACACAACAGAACGTAATTGAATGTTGGGTAACGCTCGCGCTTAACCCAACCTACAGCATAAAATCTAAATTCTAAAATCGGCTCATATTGTGTTATGATTTAAATGGCGACTATTTTATGATTTTTGTAGTTTCAGTGGCTGTTCGCGCGATGACTTCTTCACCAACCATAGCTCCCGTTCGATCGAGTCAAGTTACCCGCAAGCCCTATCCAAATTATCGGGTAATTGTTCTCAACGACGATTTCAATACGTTTCAGCACGTTGTTGAATGCTTGACAAAATATATTCCAGGGATGACAAGCGACCAAGCTTGGAATTGCGCCAACCAAATCCACAACGAAGGACAAGCTACTGTTTGGGTTGGCCCACAAGAGCAAGCAGAACTTTATCATATGCAACTGAGCCGTGCTGGACTGACAATGGCACCGCTAGAGTCCACTTAACTAGATTTAATTGATATTAGTTTTGTAAGCTTAATTGGAAACTTGCCAAAATGGCAACATCAATCCATCCTCTTGATTTAGATTATTTATCAACACACATAATCTTTTACTCAAGTAGGAGAGTTTTATGAATCATCCTTTTGATTTAGATACTGCTGACTTAGAAGCAATGGATTTGGATTTTGAAGAGACGCTAACTGATGAGCAGGCCGCCCACATCGGAGGTGGACTAATGGCTACCACTCTAGCTATAGGCGAAGAAGGTGGTGGGATACAGTGTATCTCAGCTCCATGTCCGGGAAGTGAATCAGGAGGAGGATATCCTCCCAAGCCTATTCCGATTGCTCCTCCGATGACCACTATGGCTCTAGGTGAAGAAGGTGGAGGACATTACACAAAAGCTTGGTTTGAAGGCGGTGGAAGGCCGATTTATTGGTAATCTTATTCGTGCCGACAGTCCGCCAGGGACTGAAGTCCCTGTCTAATAGCTCAAGTCCTCTCAAGAGGACTAATGAGTTGAAAATTCTTTTTCTTAGTCAAGAAAGAGAGGAATTTCGCTTTGAGGCAGGGTTGAAACCCTTGCCGGACTATGGGTTGTACCTTAAGTTGACACCAATGGGCTCTTGGAGTGTCCCTACTACTTCATACACCTGGAATAGGCTGTAAAAAGTTGTAGCACTCTCACAACAAGTGATGCGACTTTTCATATTTATCTTTAGTTAATTTACCACATATTTAGTTATCAAATTTCCCATGAATATTTTAATTTTGGGTGATGCTTCAGATGGTCATGCTGCTCAGATAAAAGATGCTCTCACCCAAGCCGGTGCAGAAGTAAATTATTTAGATACCTATCTGTTTCCAAGGCAATTACGCCTGTCTTGGAAACCCGATACCTTGGTAGGATGCTTGACACTACCCGGAGGTAAACAGTTGAATTTTCAAGATATTCACAGTGTATTTTGGCGCAATTTCTCCGGTGTTTACGTTCCACCTTTAAAAGATACAAATCAACAGCAAGTTGCATTCAATGATTCCATGAGTGCAG
The DNA here is from genome assembly GCA_043742065.1 of Oscillatoriales bacterium. Classification (GTDB taxonomy): domain Bacteria; phylum Cyanobacteriota; class Cyanobacteriia; order Cyanobacteriales; family Microcoleaceae; genus Microcoleus. The sequence goes on along the minus strand of JAYTZD010000452.1, from coordinate 2,448 downwards.
TGCGAACCCTAATGCAAGCGTGTCCAGCCCGCTGGATTAATTCCTGGCAGGCCTACCAATTTCACAAGGAAAAACCCCTACAACTGAGCAAGGCAAAGCAAATAGGAGTGACGATTCCTGCAACTTTAATCAGTAACAATCCAGAGCAAGTTAGGGAATTTGTTCAATCTCAAAACAAAGTAATATTCAAACCAGTTTATGGTGGTGCTCATACCAAGTTGGTGACAGAGGCGCATTTAGAACCTCATCGACTGAACTTGGCTTTGAGTGTTTCTCCAGTGACAATACAAGAGTATATTCCTGGCACAAACATTCGCAGTTATGTGATTGGTGAATCAGTTTATTCTGCGGAAATTCGCAGTGAATCTGTGGACTTTCGGGAAGATTTGAATTCGGAGCTAATTGTGAGAGATTTGCCAGAATCAGTTCACCAACAATGTTTGGCAATATTAAAGGCATTTATGCTAGAGTGGACGGCGATTGATTGGCGTGTCAAGCCAACGGGGGAGTATGTATTTTTAGAGGCAAATCCTAGTCCGATGTTCAGACATTTTGAGCGTCAGACTGGTTTTCCGATTACACAAAAATTAGTCAATATGTTAATGTATTAACTGGGATTCAAGAGCCGATCGCAATTTTGCCAATCATTCCCGCTTCTGTATGTCCAGCTACCGTACATCGAAGGTTGTAGGTTCCGGACTTCATGGGGATGAACACCCATTCTGCCATAGCTCCGGGCTTAAGTTCCAACTCGTGAATCGCTCCTTTAATTTCCACTTTACCAGCTTCAACTTTTTGAGTCCAACTCGCATCAGCAAAGTTTTTTGCAGTAAAATAATGTTTCTGGGAACTGGGATTTGCTAGAACTAACTTATAACGTTTCCCTGACTCAAATTCTAGCAGGTTGGGAAAAAACTTGAGTTCCCCAGTTTTACTGCCTAAACTCACAGTAATTTCTGTGATTGGTTGGCGTGACAAATCGCTAGCATTGGCAATTGTCGCAGGGATTGAAATAGCGCCTAAGCAGAGAATTATCCCTAAAATTAGTTTTAAGGTTTGTGGGAACCGCTGGCTATGGTAAAATTGCACTAATTGCGATCGAATTGATTTGAACATGGAATTAATTACCGTTTATTATTGATTATTGATTATTGATTATTGTCAATTCCGGTTGTATTGGAATGATTTAACCACAGAGGGCGCAGAGAACGCAGAGGAGGAGAAGAGAGAGATGAGTTCTGATATAACTGGAATTGAGATAATTCTAAAATCTAAAATCCAAAATCTAAAATTAATTGGTTTGCCAAACTTCATCCCAAGGCTCACCTCCAACTTCTAAACCACATAAAGAACTTTGAGCTTCTAAAATTATTCTAGAACGCTGATTGCCATTTTTGTCAACATTTCCTCCCAATAATTCTCGCAGTTGTAGCCGCAATTCACCGTGAGTAGTATCCCGACAGCAAAAAGCCATACCTTTCGCTGTGGGAATTCGGACATAGTTACCCGGAGTTTTGGTAGTGCCAATTAACTCAACTTCAAATTGACTATTTCTTGCCTGCATTGTCCACTTTCCCCAAGGTTCAATATTCCAACTAACTTGGGAATTCCAAGGTGCAAATTCGTAGAATTTCCCTCGATAATGGATGCCAATCATGGCAACAGATTCCATCCACCATAACACGCCGCGTCTGCCACCACCAGCAGTTATTGCTAAATCTGATTCGCCTTGAAAACAGTTGCAATTAATCCAAAACCATTTTTGAGGAAAAGCACCGCCCCAGTTTTTTTCGCTGTAAGCTGGAACGTCTGTAAATTCATAGCGTTGGTTGTTCCAATCTATCCAGCCTGTGGCTAAACCGTGGGACATTAAAATTTGCCAACCTGGTTCAAATATTGGCAGGAAAGATAGGATTCCTGCGGTAGATTTTTGGATTTCTGCTGAGTTTCCCCAGCCGTAAATTGGCTTGATTTCATATTGCCAATAACAGTGTTTACCACTTCCTGGGTCGTGTAAATAACCTTGATTTAAGTTGGCAGTAGCTTGATAGCCTTCTTCGATGTGATTATCAAATGCTTGTGGTGCTAAATATTCGGGCTTGATTTGTAAGTTTGTTTTTCCCCAATGTCCTAATCCCAGTTTGTCCCGGTGTGCCCAAAACTTATTTACATCGGGGAAAGTACGACACAAATATTCGTCTTCAGGGCCAAGAATTTGAGCGACTCCACCGCTGTAAGGTTGATGGCCTCTGGGGTCTTCGATGGAGTACATGAATGCGAAGGATTGTCCGTGGATTGGTAGGGTGATTCGATAGTACCAACCTTCAAAAAAGCGGCGGTAACTGCCATCCCAGTGGTAGCCGCTGTGGGGAGTTTGAATGGTTTTGTGTTTTGAGGGCGAATTTGACATAAAATTATGATCGGAATTATTAGTAGCCGAAATTAGGA
>JAYTZD010000451.1:0-11596 GCA_043742065.1 Oscillatoriales bacterium | reverse complement strand
TTACGGTGAATCGTGCCTAGACATTTGAGAGGATTTTTAAGTACGATCGCACCGTCTCAGATAAGCCCATTTCTAGCGCCTCAGCAATTAAAGCATGACCGATCGATACTTCTAGGATATTAGGAATAGAGCAAAATTTTGCTAAGTTTTGCAAGTTTAAATCATGTCCAGCATTCACTCCTAAACCGACATCTTGAGCCGCTTTAGCTGCTAACATATATTGTTCAAAAACTGATTCTACTTTCCCTTCACGAAATGCTGTGGCGTAGGGTTCTGTGTACAACTCTACGCGATCGGCTCCCACTTCTTTTGCTAAGGGCATGAGAGCCGGATCTGCATCCATAAACAGACTGACTCTGATACCATTATCTTTAAGTTTTTGAATAACTGGTAGGAGCCGATCGCGATTTTCGGGAATATCCCAACCGCTATCGGATGTGAGAACATCGGGCGCGTCCGGAACTAAGGTACACTGAGCTGGTTTGACATCGCAAACTATATCCATAAATGGATGTTCAAAAGGATTACCTTCGATGTTAAACTCTACGGTTAGCATTTTGGCTAATTCGTAAACATCCGAGACTTTGATGTGCCTTTCGTCGGGGCGAGGATGGACTGTAATCCCGTGAGCTCCGGCGGCAATTGCGGTTTTTGCGGCTTCGGTAACGCTGGGGATGCCGATATTTCGAGAGTTTCTCAGGAGAGCGATTCTATTGATGTTGACGCTGAGCTTAGTCATGGAATTTTGATTTGTTGGTTTTTGAGTAAAGGCGATCGGGCTTTAATTATCTGCTATTTCTATCCCGCTGTCCGGTAATATTAGGAAGCATTAATTTTAACAGCGCGGCATGACAACTATTTGGGAACTCGATTTTTACAGTCGTCCAATCGTAGACGAGCGACAGAAAAAAAAATGGGAAGTGTTAATTTGCGAAAGTCCGCTGAATGTGGGCGATAATGCAGAATCTCTGTTTCGCTACTCACAGTTCTGCCCCAGTTCAACGGTGAATTCCCTATGGCTGGCTGGTGCAATTAAAGATGCGATCGCCTCTGCACCGAAACCACCCGAAAAAATCCGCTTTTTCCGCCGCCAAATGGCCAACATGATTACCAAAGCCTGCGAGGATTTGGACGTTCCTGTGGCATCGAGCCGCCGTACCCTTGCCCTCAACCTGTGGCTAGAAGAACGGATGCGATCGTATTACCCCGTACAAGAGGGTTATCAAGCCACTGTTAACCCTTCGGTGCAATTTGTACCCGAAACGCCAGTTGCGCTGCCAGACGCTTTAATCGGCGAAAAATGGGCGTTTGTGAATTTGCCGATCGCCGCTTTTGATGAAATGTCCGAGTGGGACATCGGATTTGGGGAAGCTTTTGGGCTGCCGATGACAGGCCTCGGCCCAGAAACGCAAATTCCGGGGCTGATTATATTTTCGTCGAGAGCAACAGCCCTCGCCGGTTGGATGTCGGGTTTAGAGTTAGCTTTTATGAAATTTGAATCTGGCTCCCCTATTGCCCCCGCTAGGCTCGTATTGGATACGGGAGCGAATGATCGCTGGATTTTAGCTAATCTCAAAGATGCAGCAACTGAGGCTGAAGCTAAAAAATTTGAGTCTGCTAAAAAGCAAGCAAAACAAGTACATTTTTTAGCAATCCAGTCAAATCCTGAATCAGAATCTTTCGCAGGATTTTGGCTGCTACATGAATTAAATATTTAGGCTAGTTATTTGTTAGTTGTCATTGGTTATTTGTTAGTTTGTAGATTGTGATTTGTGCCTTCTAATAAGCAATAACCGATAACCGATAACCAATAATTAACGAGTGCAAATATCGAAGTGTCCAAGGAAATTCTTCCTTCTTCCTTCTTCCTTCTTCCTTCTTCCTTCTACTTACCGACAACAATGACCAAGAAATTCTTCATGGTACAAGCCCCCGGATTTATCCGTGGAATCAATCCAAGATCTAAAATCTAAAATCCTCAAGCCCCCGAATTTATCCGTGGGGTAAATCCAAAATCTAAAATCTAAAATCTAAAATCTAAAATCGAATGACCAATCACCAATCAGCAGAACAACTGCTAGAATTAGCCACCAAAGCAGGTGCCGAAGCTGCTGAGGTATTGGAGTCGCAATCGTTTTCGCGGCCAGTCTTTTTTGAAGCAAACCGCCTCAAACAGTTAGAAACAGCCCAAGCAGAAGGCATTGCCCTACGGCTGTGGAGGGATGGGCGACCTGGTTTGGCGGTGGCTTACGGGCCTGTGGAACCGCAGATTTTGGTCGATCGCGCGATCGCCCTCTCGCAACTCAACGAACCCGAAATCATCGAACTTGGTAGTGATCGCAAAATTGTCTATCCCGATCTCGGACAGTCGATCCCAGTCGAACAGCTAGTAGAATGGGGCAAAAGTGCGATCGCCACCATTCGCCAAGCCTATCCAGAAAGCCTCTGCACCGCCGAATTTGACTGCGAAATAGAAAGCACCCGTTTGCTGAACAGTAGAGGCTTGGATTGCAGCCACACCGACACCACCCTCAGCGGTTATTTGTCAGCAGAAATAGTGCGGGGAGAAGACTTTCTGAATATTTGGGAGGGCGAAACCGAACGGGGCACTCTCGACATCAACACCATTACCAAGCGAATTTTGCAGCGGTTAGAATGGGCGAAAAACAATGTAGCACCAGCCACAGGGCGCGTACCAGTTTTGTTCACAGCCAAAGCTGCCGATTTGCTGTGGGGGACAGTCTGTGCAGCCCTCAACGGCAAACAGGTACTCGAAGGAGCTTCACCTTGGAGCGATCGATTGGGCCAACAAGTCACATCGCCCTTAGTCACCATCTCTCAACAGCCAGAAATCGGGCCCTATAGCTGTCCCTTTGACGACGAAGGCACTCCCACGCGATCGATTGAATTCATCAACAATGGAGTATTGCAGCTATTTTATACCGATCGCACCACCGGTCGAGCACTAGGTAGTGGCACCACCGGCAATGGATTTCGTCCCGGTTTGGGCAGTTATCCCACACCGAGTTTGTTCAATGTTTTAATTAAACCAGGAGTGCGATCGCTAAACGATTTAATTGCCCAATTAGACGACGGAATAGTAGTCGATCAAATGCTCGGTGGAACTGCCGGAATTTCTGGAGACTTTTCAATTAATATTGATCTAGGATACCGCGTCAAAAAAGGTAAAATTGTTGGTAGAGTCAAAGATACAATGGTTGCTGGCAACGTCTACAGCACCCTCAAACAATTAGTAGAATTAGGAGGAGACGTAGAGTGGAACGGTTCTTGCCATACACCCTCTGTCATTGTAGAAGGATTGTCCGTCACAGGCAAAAATTAAAGGAAGAAGTCATTAGTCATTAGTCATTAGTCATTAGTCATTAGTCATTAGTCATTAGTCATTAGTCATTAGTCATTAGTCATTAGTCATTAGTCATTAGTCATTAGGCAGTTGTAGTCGGTAGTCAACAGTCAACAGTCAACCGTCACCAATTCCCAATTCCCAATTCCCAATTCCCAATTCCCCATTCCCCATTCCCCATTCCCCATTCCCCATTCCCACACATAATATGCGTATTTGTTTTATCGGCGATTCTTTGGTAAACGGTACTTGCGATCCAAAATGTCTCGGTTGGACAGGCAGAATTTGCGCGGCAACTAGCGGACAAGGATACGATATTACCTACTACAATTTAGGAATTAGAGGAGAAACCAGTACCGATATAGAAACTCGCTGGTTCAGCGAAGTTTCTTGCCGCTTACCTCACTATTGTGACGGCAGAATCGTATTTTCTTTTGGAGTAAACGACACTACTATCGATCGCGAAAAGACTCGCATCGAAATTGACAAATCACTTGAAAATGTCAGATCAATTCTCAAGTCTGCCCAAAAAATATTTCCAGTTTTAATGGTAGGCCCAGCACCAGTCATCGATACCGATCGCACCAATCAGATTGCCAACTTATCAGCACAGTTTGCCAAAATTTGTAGCGAATTAGAAGTGCCTTATCTCGATGTTTGCACCCCGTTACACACATCAGAAATTTGGCAGAAAGAACTTACTGAAAATGACGGTTCACATCCCCGTGCAGCCGGTTACAGTGAATTAGCTAAAATAGTACACAATTGGGAGAGTTGGAAAGCTTGGTTTAAAAATATAAATATATCAGATCAAGACACAATAATGCTTTACCGTGCAGTCGGAAAAAAAGAAATGGAACTGATTAAAGAAAGTGATTTTCTGGAATTTCCGCCGCGCTTATCCTTTCAGCCTATTTTTTATCCCGTACTTCACAAAGCTTATGCCATACAAATCGCGCGAGATTGGAATACAAAAGATGCAGCATCGGGATATTTCGGCTATCTAACCCGCTTTCGAGTTACGGCAGAATTCTTAAAAAAATATCCCGTACAAACCGTTGGTAGTTCAATTCACCAAGAGTATTGGATTCCAGCGGAAGAATTAGCTCAATTTAATCAAAACATTGTCGGTAAAATTGAAATATTTGCTGAATATCAACCATAAACTAGGAGAAAATCATATCAATTCCGGCTACCGGAATGACATAGAGTAGAGGAGACGGCAGTGCCGTGTCCCTACCGCAAATAATACTGTAGGGACACGACACTGTCGTGTCCTAATTTCTTCTAGATGAAAGTGAAATAAGGTCGATCGAGATTTAAGTCAGTCACGCCTTGCACAGTCGCAATTAGATCATCAGATTGACCAGCTTTTTTCAAGAAAATGCTAGTCACATTCCCCGAAACCGACAGCGCATAATCAGCCTTAATTCCCGAAAGGACGATCGCATCATCCACAGAATTAAAGTCACTAATCACAGCATTACCATCACCAGAGTAGTAGATTTTATCACTATCTCCCAACAAGAAACGGTCTTTACCTTCCCCGCCAGTCAAAGTATCAAACTCTCCTAATCCGGGAGTAAGTGCGATCGGATCGATACCAGCAATAGTATCATCTCCTTCACCACCGCTGACAACATCATTACCACTGCCACCGAGTAAATAATCATTACCCAACTGACCGAAAATGCTGTCATCGCCAGCATCACCGCCCAGAGAATCATCACCCTTACCACCAAAAAATAGATCGTTACCATCTCCTCCAAAAACAACATCCAAACCTTTATTTGCGTACAGCAAATCATTACCTCCGCCACCTAAAATGCCGTCGGAAGCTTTACCACCGTAAACAGTATCATTACCATTTCCAGCATCGATAAAGTCATTGCCAGCATTCCCAAATAGCGAGTCGTTGCCATCGCCACCACCGATATTATCAGCACCATCTAAGCCGTAAATCGTATCGTCTCCAGCTAAACCATTCAGTGCGTCAGCTTGCAGACTACCTAACAAGAAATCGTTAAGCGTTCCGCCATTCAAAGTTGAAGCAACGCTAGTATTTGGATTCGGATTGTCAATGGGAGACGTTAAAATTCGGGGGCCGCGAGGTGTGGGAGTTGGCGTCGGAGTTGGTGTGGGTATGGGTATCGGTATGATTACGGGAATGGGTGTGGCAAACTTAGCGAGAATAGTATTGCCGGGAGTACCTGCAACATTTTCGATGAATCCAGTACCGGGAAGATTACCAGTAGTAGATGCGAAGAAATTGAGCAGTTCGACATCATTAGTGAGGTTGATTTGACCGTCTTTATTCAGGTCTACTATTAAGCTAGTACCGCTACGGCCAATTCCCATTGAACCGGGAGTCAGAGATGTCACTAAGGTATTACCAGTAACAATGAGATTGTCAGTACCAGCAGCACCTTGAATTTTGCTACCACCGGATTTTGTGGGATCGAGGATAAAGCTATCGTTGCCGCCACCACCGGTGAGGATGTCTGCACCGCCATTACCGATGAGGCTTTCGCTGTTGCTGCTGCCGACAATGGTATCGGCGACAACTGTGCCGACGACGACTTCAATGTTTTTGATGTTGCCGGTGGCGAGGTTGATATTGACTGGTGATGTAGAAGTGCCGTAGGAAAGGGTGTCTATTCCTGCACCGCCATCGATGCTGTCATTGCCGGGGCCGCCGACAATGCTGTCGTTACCGTCGCCACCGTTAATGCTGTCGTTGCCTTCGCCACCAATTAGGGTGTCGTTGCCATCACCGCCGACTAGACTGTCGTTGCCTAAGCCACCAACCAAGGAATCGTCGCCCGCATCGCCAACCAGGGAATCATTGCCAGTACCGCCGTCGAGGGTGTCATTGCCTTCGTTACCTTGCAGGATGTCATTGCCGTCACCGCCGACGAGGGAATCGTCACCTAACCCGCCGATGAGGGAATCGTCACCGCTTTGGCCGTCGAGGGTGTCATTATCTTCATACCCGCTGATGGTGTCGTTGCCAATGTCGCCAACAAGGTCGTTATCATATTCGTCGCCGTCGATAATTTGGTCGTTGCCTTCGCCAACATCAGTTGAGATAATTCCTTTACCTTGGGCATCTGCGATCGCCACATTCGCATTGCTAAGATTCAGGAACAGGAACTTATCAGGCTCGATCGCACTATCGTTTAATAGATCGACCTGGACTTCTTTCTCTGTCTCTCCCGGAGCAAAAGTTAAAGTAGTTGGTTTGATCGCAAAGTAGTCAGTTCCGGCCTTTGCAGTAGCGTCTGCGGTAGCAACTTGCACGGTAACTGGTGTAGCACTGGGTGGGTTCAGGGTGACGATAAATCTTAAACCTGGTGGCTCGATTCCGTTGTCGTCTGCTTCATCATTGGTAGTATCGTCCGGATCGATCGGACCGAATCGGTAGTTAGCAAAATCTTCTGGCGCTTCGGCATTGCTGACATACAAACTAGGCGTCGCAGTCGGAGTCGCCGCCTTAGTCGAAGTCGGCGTCGCAGTCGGAGTCGCCGCCTTAGTCGAAGTCGGCGTCTCAGTGGGAGTCGGAGTCGCAGTGGGAGTCGGAGTCGTAGTTGGAGTCGGAGTCGTAGTTGGAGTCGGAGTCGCCGTCGCAGCCGTGCCACCAAATTCGGGTCTGATATCTTTCGCCGTCCACGCACCCCGCCCTAGGGTACCCGCCACCAGCAGATCTTTTTCCGAGTTGTATTGCAACTCGCTGACGCGCACATTCTTGGGGAGTGCTGTGCCAAAAGTTTGCCAAGTCGTAGGTGGATTGTCGTCAGCGGGAGACGAGATGTAGTAAACGCCGCCCAAGCCGCCGACTAGGAGTCCGTCCTTACCCCCTGAGACATATTGAATTGTCTCCAACTGACCCGCGATTAACTTGTTAGTGACTAAATCCCCTGTAATGTCCTTCCATTGAATCCCAGCGTTTTGAGTGCGCCAGACTTTATTTGTATCCACCACATAGGCTTCTTCCCAGTTGTTGGGGTTCAGGACAATATCTTTAATCTTCTCTGTACCCTCGTACTTAGTGAGTTGAGTTAGAGGACCGCCAGCAGTGCTGCGAAGCCGGATTTGATTTGTAGCAGAGGCGACGTATAAAACATCGGGAACCGCAGTGCCATCTAATTTTTTGCCGCCGTAGGCGATCGCACTTACTTCCCCGCCGACATTCCCCAGGTCTTTTACGGTATCACCTTTGTCGATCGATTCATAGACCTTGGTTTTGCTACCGATGACCAACCCCCCCGGTTTAACTTTATTCACCTCCAGAGGAGTTACAAACGGCATTCCTTCAGTGGCGTACTTGTAAATAGTTTTTTCGGTTCCCTCAACTTTAAGCTTGGGACTTTTTCTCTCGCCAGCTACCTTCGGGTTATTTTTGTCAAACTCTCTATAGCTGAATTGTCCCAAGGATTGGGTGCCGAAATAGATCAGCGAGAAATTTTTGTCTAAGTCGTCAACGCGGACTCTACCGCCATCACCTCTTGCTATTTCGTTCCACACCACATCGCTGTCAAGATCTCCATAAGAAGCGCTGTTGTCCTGCGCCCCTCCAACAATCTTGTTGCTGACAGCATCGTAATCAATGGAGTGGAATTCGGTGTTTCGCAAACTGCTAGCCCCGCTGCCCATCAGAGGCACCCACGCTCCATCTGGCGAATTGGGAGAGACACGCTTGTAAATTCCGCCGTCACCAACCTCTATCAAATTGTTGCCGGCATCAAAAATCTTAGCGCGGGAATCGTCTTGTGGCTGTTTTACCGGATTTTGGGGCGACTCCGGCGGCACCATGCTAGTCCAGATGCTAGCTTCCGGTTTGGAAGCATCGCCCCGCAACTGTCGCGCATCGCCGCTGTCGCCGCCTATGTAGACAACTTTGGCATTTGTGGGGTCGCCTGCGATCGAAAAGTGATTTCCCCCCTGATTTCCAGGGTTGACGCCAACAGCCTTTGGCTCTGTAACTATATTTCCGTTGCTATCCGTTTCGTAATATCCTGGTTTCGTCGTTGACTCTTTCTTCTCTTGTACAACAATGGTCGGTTCCCCCATCGGTGTCCAAGTAGTACCCGCAGCAGCATTATCTAACCGAAACACGCGCGAGAGCGTGCCACCCCGACCACCTTTCTTTTCCACTAACCCAGCATAGACAGGATTGCCCGGTGCCTTGGAAACCGATATCTGAATGTTGGAGGTATTCGGCCCGTATCCGGTGAAGCCAGTGTTGACGCTTTCCCAGGTTGCCCCACTGTCGGTGCTGCGGAAAATACCCTCAGTCAAATTAGCTGCATAAAAGGTTGAGGTCTCGCCTGGAACGTAATCTATGTCTGTAAATTCACCCTTGGGCAATTTTGACTTCGCGATAGCAGACACTTCCTCGACAGTGAAATTATTGTTGCCCGTGTCGGTAAGGCGAAACAATCCGCCTGGGACGTCGCTGTAGACGTTGCTGGCCCTGGCACTAGCCATAATAGTGTTGCCGCTGACCACAAGGCCGGAGATGTTTTTGTCTTGGAGAGTGGGGGCCTCGATAGCCGTCCAAGTCTCGCCGCCGTCAGCACTCCGCAGCAACAACCGATTCAATGCACCGCCCCGGCCATAGTAGGAACTGAAGTTGCCAAATCCTGCTACGAGAACCTTGGGGTTGTTGGGGTCTATGGCTAATGCCCCGATTGATAGGGAGTCGGCGTCGTCTGCTTTAGCTGTCCAAGTCGGATTGGGGTCTGTAGCGTTGGTGGTTTTCCAAATGCCTCCGTTGGTAGTACCAACCCAGATGATATTGGGGTCGGTGGGGTGTGTAACTGCAACTTTAACGCCCCCCATAGACTGAATTTCTTTTGCTGCTAGAGCGTTGATGGGGTTTGGGCCTTGGGACTTCCAGGTTGGTGCCATGTTTTTTTCTCCAATGTTCTAAGTTTCAGTTTGATTTTTGGGTGCAAGTTCCCAAGGGATATTGACACAGAGTGATGACTCAGACGCGAGTTTCGATTGGCCAAGGCGTAATTGCGCCTTGGCCGACAATAGAACCTGCACTGGTTGTGAAAGCAATTTGCTAGGGGGTGAGAGCGATCGCACTTCTTCGCTAATACTGGCGATCGAGATTTGTATCCCCCATTAGATAGATTATTTCATGTATAGGTTGCGCTCGCTCAACTAATTTACCGGAAATAAAAATTACCTGTTACAGTTCACAAATATCCAACTGCATATAGAACCCAAGCGATCGCGGGCGGTGCCCTGAGCGTAGTCGAAGGGTTGACTTTCGCTATCTCTATTATTTCTGCCGGCGGCTGTTTGTATAAGTCGGAAAAGTCGGATCTTCAACTCGCAAAAGTCGGATCTTCAACTCGCAAAAGTCGGATATTTTGCGATGAGGGCGGTTGAGGGTTGACTTTTGAGGGTTGTTGTGTAGAAGGAATTGAATTTGCCAAGCGGGCGATCGAATCCTCAGCAAAGTGAATCTCAACAGATCAGGGAAGTGGTTCTTCGGTACTTGTGATGCTAAATCGACTACTGTGAGCGATCGACTGCTGTGAGCGATCGCAAGATATCAAATGGGTGCTATAAACATATAGAATTCATCCGCGTTAATCTGCGTTAATTTGCGGTTAAAAATTAATTGCATTTTGCAAAATCGAGCGATTTTTTGCTAAAGTCGAGCCTCGCATACAATTCACAGGCAATAAACCCTATTTATGCGGTATATTCCTATCCCTAAACAATTTAGGGAAGCTTCCAGGGTCATCGAATCTCAACTTTTTTTACGACCGAAACGTCTAGCCATTTTTGAAGCTTGTCTAATCGGTTTAATTTCAGGATTGGCTGGCGTTTTACTCAAATTAGGAGTCGGATGGCTCGGTAGTTGGCGAGTCGCTACATCGGCCGTAATCCCCGCTTGGATTTTACTTCCGGCTGTCGGTTTATTAGGCGGGTTCCTCACAGGTTTCTTAGTTGAGCGTTTTGCTCCAGAAACTGCGGGTAGCGGCATTCCTCACGTCAAAGCCGCTCTTTCTGGTGTCAATCTTTCTTTGAATTTACGAGTAGCTGTCGCTAAACTTTTGGGAACTATTTTAGCAGTTGGTTCCGGTTTAACCCTGGGAAGACAAGGCCCGACTGTCCAAATTGGAGCGTCATTAGCTAGCTGGATTGGTCACTTGATGCCCACTTCCCCAGACTACCGCCGACAGTTGATTGCTTGCGGTGCAGCGGCTGGATTAGCTGCGGGTTTTAATGCTCCAATTGCAGGAGTTTTGTTTGTAGTCGAAGAACTTCTACACGATGTTTCTGGGCTGACTTTAGGTACTGCAATTATTGCTTCTTTCATCGGTGCAGTTGTCTCACAACTTTTGGGTGGAGACAGTTTAGGTCTGGATTTACGAGAGTATCAAACCAGTTTTTCCGCTAGGGAAATTCCGTTTTATGTACTCTTAGGTGTTTTGGCAGGATTGTTGGGAGCTTTATTCAGCAAAGGGGTGATTGCTAGTTTGCAATTCAATCGGAAAAAGCTCAAATTGGCTTTACCTTGGCGAGTCGCTTTAGCTGGATTAATCTGTGGTTTAGTCATAGCGTCTTTGCCAGAATCTTTTCGGGACAATACTGGATTACGTGAATTATTGCTAACTGGTGAAGCTACTGGAAAAACCAGTTTAATTGCTTTTATTGCTCACTTTTTTTTGACTATTATATCTGCTGCTTCAGGAGCTCCGGGAGGATTGTTTGCACCTTCCCTAATTATGGGTTCTGCACTCGGTCATATAGTCGGGATTATCCAAGTACATTGGCTCGGTGTTGGTTTGCCAGTAACTTATGCTTTGGCGGGAATGGGAGCGTTTTTTTGTGCGGTTTCTAGGGCTCCGATTACTGCGGTAGTTATTGTGTTTGAAATTACGGCGGATTTCAAGTTGGTGCTACCTTTGATGATTTGTTCTGTAGTTGCTTATTTAGTTGCTGAAAAGGTGGACAGTGGCTCTTTGTACGATCGCCTTTTGGAGTTTAACGGCATTCAACTGACAAAAGATAAACCAGCCGTTGATGCTTTGAGCGACTTATATGCAGCCAACGTGATGCAGCGCCAAGTTGAAACTCTTTCGAGTCTACTGACTTTTGATGAGGTTATGCAGGCTTTTTCGCGATCGACTCATCGAGGTTTTCCGGTAGTTGAAGCTGGGAAATTGGTCGGAATCATTAGTCAAACAGATTTAGCCAATGCCAAAA
>JAYTZD010000450.1:0-11604 GCA_043742065.1 Oscillatoriales bacterium | reverse complement strand
ATTTTTGAATTTCTATGTCAACAGTGAAGACATCCGGTTTTTGGAAGGTACTGAAACTGCTCTCCAAGATGGTGATGAAGTGAGTATTGTGCCGGCGGTTGCTGGTGGTTGATTTTTGACCGCAGATGGTGGCAGATAAACACAGATGAACGCAGATAGTTGTTAAATCTATCTGCGTTCATCTGTGTTTATCTGTGGTTGAACTCAAATCCGTTTGCATCGGAATGATCTAAACGGAGGAGACGGCAATGCCGTGTCCCTACAGCCATCGTAGGGACACGGCACTGCCTTGGACTCTCTATCATTCCGGCGCAGCCGGAATTGATATAAGGGGAGGGTTGGGGGTAAAAAAATTACGACTCATTTAGGACTGCAATATATGATTCAGCATTGACAGGCGACTGCTACCAGCCAAGGATTTCAGCCACTTGCTGTGCCAATTTCAAAGGATCAAAAGGCTTAGCAATCACCCCCGCTACCCCCAAATCAGCAAAAGCACTCAAATCGATCGCCTGTACCTTAGCAGTTAGGAAAATAACTGGAATTATCCGAGTAGCAACATTATTTTGCAACAAACCAAACAGCGTCACTCCGTCCATATCCGGCATCATCACATCCAGCAGAATAGCATCAGGGAGTCGAGTTTCGGCCACCAGCAATCCTTCGTTGCCATTACGAGCAATCAACACCCCCCAGCCACCTAAATGTTCCAGACAAGCCTGAATTACGCTACAGAGGTTTTTTTCATCATCGATTACCAAAATCTGCTTTGCTGACATAATTTAAACTCAAAATTTTAAATTTACCAAACTTTTATTTCCCTTCCCCTTCAAAGGGTGCAGGCAGTGTGAAATAGAAACTGCTTCCTTCTCCCACAACACTTTCAACCCAAATTCTGCCGCCATGCTGTTGCACAATGCTGCGACAGATAGCCAAACCCAAACCAGTTCCCCCTTTTTGGCGAGAGTCAGAAACATCTACCTGTTGAAACCGTCCAAAGATATTCTCCAGCTTATCAGCAGGAATACCCCTGCCTTGATCTTTGACTTCAAATAAAACCCGTGAAGCGTAGCTATCCCGTACGGAATCGCCCAAATCTTCAACACTGACAGTAATTGTACTCTGGGTCGGTGAAAATTTAATCGCATTGCTCAGTAAATTTACCAACATCTGAATGATTCTGTCTGGTTCCGCCCAAACTTGCACTGAACCAGATAAAATTGACAAATTAATATTATTTTGATCAACTAAAGATTGTACACTTTTCACAGACTGCCGGATCAAATCCGTACTATCACACCATTGCTTAGCTAGCGTCACTTGACTCGAATCGAGCCGCTCCAAATCGAGAATATCATTTACCAAACGTACTAAGCGTTCCGTATCATTCGACGCAATTTCTAACATTTGTTTGGCAGTTTCCGGCTGATTTTCAAGTACCCCAGCCGCCAGCAAACCTAAAGCACCACGAATCGAGGCAAGAGGCGTTCGCAATTCGTGGCTGACAATCGAAATAAACTCATTTTTCATTTTTTCAACTGCCCGACTTTCTGTGATATCTGCTACAGTGCCTACATGACCGATGAGTTGACCTAGGGCGGAAAAAATAGGAGCTGTTTTGACTCGACAAAACCGGACAGTTCCATCGCGATGGATGTGGCGAAATTCGCAGCTAAATTCTTGAGCGAAGGATTTTGGAGTTGACCACGTAGACAGAACAACTTTCAGGTCTTCTGGGTGCACAAACTGCATCCAGTCGTCTCCTAAAGCTTCTGTCGATGTGAAGCCACCAATTGCTTGACAGCGGGGATTTGTATAGATAAATTTGGCCTCCGCATCGATTCTAAAAATGCCGACGGGGGAACACTCACTCAGAGAGCGAAATAAAGCTTCGCTTTGCCGGAGTTCTGCTTGAGATAATTCTAGTTCTTTGGTGCGCTGGAAAACTCGAATTTCTAACTGTTCATTGAGTTTTTGGAGGGTTTTTTCAGCAATTTTGCGATCGCTAATATCGCGCTGCACAGCCACCCAATTAGTAAACCTACCAGTTTGATCGGCAATTGGCACAATGCTGAGCTCTACCCAAAATTCTGTGCCGTCTTTGCGATAGTTGATCAAGTCAATCCGCAGTGGTTGCCAGTTTTCCAAAGCTGTCCGAATGCGATCGAGACTTGCCCTATCAGTTTTTTCTCCTTGCAAAATACGCGGCGTTTTACCCACCACTTCTTCCAAGGTATATCCACTCAGCCGGGTAAAGGCTGGATTAACATAAATAATCTGCGGCCCCGGTTCGTCAATCGGTTCAGCTTCAGTAATTAAAACAGCATCATTAGTTGTGGTGACCACTGATTCTAGCAGGTGTAATTGTAATTCTCTGGCTTTGCGATCGCTAATTCCGATAACTGTCCCCACCATCCGCACCGCTTCGCCTGCTTCACTATAAAAAAACTTGCCTTTTCCTTCGAGCCAGTGAATACTACCGTCCGACCAAACCACGCGACATTCGTGATAATAATCTGCTCGTTGAGTCCGTGCCTGATTGATAGCATTATTGAAACCTAAAAGATCTTCTGGGTGAATGCAAGCTGCAACATATTCGTAACTTCCATTAAAAGTTCCAGGCTCACATCCAAACAATTGTTCATGTTCCCTCGACCAAATAATATGATTATTCGGTAAATCCCAATCCCAAAAGCCAATCTTGGTAGCAGACAAAGCTAAGGTTAATTGCTGATTAATTTTCCGCAGTTCAATTCCGACAATAGTCACTCTCAGTTCTAGGGCTATTTCGATTTCGCACTGCTTCCAAGGTAAAGACTTTAATCTCACAGTTTCTTCCCACAATTCAAAGGAATTGCGAGGAGACAAAATTCTATTACCAGCGGAATTGAATTCAACGGCTGAGTCGAGTTTGCCCGCCCAGTTGACAGTTTGAATTACTTCGGGACGAAACCACAAAATATAATGCTTTTGCATCTGAGATATCGCTAGCACCAACAAACCGCTAGCAACTTCTTTAAACTTCTCGGCTTTTGGATAAATTTTTGCCAAGGAATCTGTATAAAAAGTATCATTATTTAGTTGAGTTTCTACCCAAGCAATCAACTCTCGAATATCTGCTAATTCAGGCGTTGGGCCGATCAGCGTTAAATTTTCCTTTGCACACAAAACTGCACCGCTAGCCCCAACTAATTCTAGCAAGTTATCTTTTTGTTTGAGTAAACTCTCTGCAAAACCGTGTTCTTGAGAGAGATCTTCAACAAATTTAGCACAAATTGATTTTAAATAAACTTCGTATTCCCGGTCTTCACTATCTTTTTTAAAGCTTAGTTCTAAAGCCATAAAATTAGCGAGAACTTCGCAAGCACTACGCACCTCATAGCTGACATATTTTGGGGTCTGATGGTGGCAAGCGATCAATCCCCACAGTTTTTTATCTTTCATTAAAGTCATCGTCAGACTAGCCGCAACGCCCATGTTTTTGAGATATTGAACGTGGCAAGGTGAAACGCTTCTTAAACAACTAAAACTCAGATCTAACGGGCAGTTAGTCAGTGGATTGTCATGAGGAATTAGTTCGACAGGCTGACAGTTAACATTAGAAATAAACCGCATTAAATTCTTGGTAGCAAGGTGTCTTGCTAGTTGAGGGATATCGGTACTTGGATAGTGCAATCCCAATAAAGGGCTCAAGCTTTCTAATTTATCTTCTGCTACAACTTCCCCTGAATCTACGGGATCAAACTGATAGACGATTACTCTGTCAAATCCAATAATCTTTCGGATTTCTTGGGTGATGATGTCACATAAATTTGTTAAAGTTTGTGCTTTCTGAATCTTGTTTAATGGTTTTTTGACTAAGTTGTAAAAATTAAAATTTTTCTGATTCTCTGTGGAAAGTCTAGGCTCTAATTCAATAATTATCAATCCATTAGAACGGTGAATTGTCCCATTTAATATTTTATTTTTGCTTTCAATCTGCATATATAAGACAATAGGATTCAGAGTGTCTAAATCTTCTGTTAATGCAGTTTTTAGTGATTCATTTGTTTCGCTTGTTATAAATTGATCCAAAAATTTTCCTAACATTTCCTGGGGGTGTATGCCGATCGCCTCAAAGGTATTATTGCTAACTTGTATGATTTTTAACAGGGGTTCTTCTAATACCAAAAGAATGCCATGAAGTTGAATTGTACTGGTGGGATAAATCGGTTCAGATTCGCTGTTTTTGAGTCCGCTTGTTTCTGAGGGAAATTTCATTTTTTTATGCCTCCATGAATACTTTGATGATATCGATCCCCTAGGGAAAGGGCATTGCCATGTCTTCATGAACCCCGTAGGACTAGGACACCGTGCCGTGTCCTTGATAAACCCCGTAGGGACACGGCATTGCCGTGTCCCTACTTCAATCAACTGTGAGTTAGCATTGTGTTAGTGCCAGCTTGTGCCTGAGTTTGATCCGCTCTAAACGATTGAGAATCCGAGCAATTAATTCCGGTTCTACGATTGGCTTGTTCACGTAGTCATCAGCACCTGCCACAAACATTTGGCGTACTATTTCCGACTCGGAATGAGCTGTCAAAAATAGCACGGGGAGCTTACTCCAACGTAAGTCGTTGCGTACTGCTAAACACAGTTCGATACCGCTGTAACCGGGCATTTCCAAATCTAAAATTAGTAAATCGGGACAAGTAGTCTCTAGTACCTCCCAGAAATTTTGGGGCTCATCCAATGTGGTTAGTTGAAATCCCCAAGGTTGCAGAATGATTTTCATTGCAGCCAATAGATGTACGTCATCATCTACCACCATCACCTTAGCTTCTGCTGGGCTAGTTTGGTCGAGAATGCGATCGACTGCTTTGAGTATATCTGCTGGAGGGATGGATTTGTGTAAAAAGCCAGAAGCTCCCAAACGTGCAACTTCTATGCGATCGCTCAAATGATTATACTCACTCAATACCATGACGGGAATTTCGGGTTTTTGACGGAGGAGTTCGGCTAGGAGGGGAAGTCCGTTTTCCTGAGTTCTCGACAAGTTCAAATCCAGCAAAATTGCGTCGGGAGGCTGTCTGGCGATCGCGTTTTTTGCCGATTCTGGAGCATTTGCTACTTCTATCTCGAATTTCCAAGCTGATGCTGCTGCTTTGAGGCGATCGATCTGCAAAACATCATCATCAATGATTAGCAATTTACGATTCCCGGAAACCTGAACAACAGGATTGCTCTCAGGTTCTGTTGGCGGCAAATCAAAGACCCCTTTTAGCAAATTAACTGATTCCTCAATCTGCCGATACGCCCCGGATTTGGAAATATTTTCAGTCTTAAATAAATGTTCGAGCTTTCGCGCGATTTCTGAACCTTTTTGCAACCCAAAAGTTCCCAAAGAACCGACTAATTTGTGAGCTTCAAATTGAGCTTGTTGTCGCGTTTCATTGTCCAAGATTTCGATGTTCAATTCTGCGATCGCGCGATCGAATATCTTCACCCTTTCGGCAAAAGTTGTCTGGAAATTTGCCCGAATTTCAGCCAGCACAGCCGAGACTTTTTCCTGACGGGACTTGGTGTTAGATTGATCGATGGATTCGCTGGCTTGGGCAGATGAAATCTCTTGACTTTTGGCACTTTCTGTTGTTGGTAGACTGTTTTCCTCCGGCAGACTTTTCAGCCGATAGCCCAACCCGTACACCGTTTCTACTAAATCCACAATCATCCCGGCTGCCTTCAGTTTTTGTCGCAAACCCTTGATGTGAGCGGTAACGGCTTCTTCTTGAGGAAACTCTCCGGCAGACCAAATGCGATCGAGTATGGCGCTACGGCTAAATATGCGCCGGGGATTCCTGAGAAAAAGTTCTAGCAGATTGTACTCTTTTGGAGTCAAGTGCAGCACTTTTTCCTCATAAGTTACTTCCGCAGTATCCAAGCTGATTTGCAGTTTTTCCCAGGTCAAATGTTTGCTCAACAAATTTGCCTTACCCCGACGCAGCAACGCCCGAATTCGAGCTATCAATTCCGGCAAATTAAAAGGTTTGACGACATAATCATCTGCACCAGCTTCTAAACCTTGAACTCGATCTACACTACTATCTAAGGCTGTTAGCAATAAAATCGGCATTTGGTATCCACACGCCCGCAACTCCCGACATACACTAATCCCATCCAGTTTAGGAATCATCACATCTAGAAGAATCAGGTCATAATCGTAGGTCTTAGCCAATTGCAAGGCTGTTTCACCGTCTCCTGCCGTGTTGAAAGCATAATTGTGAGCATCCAGCGATCGCGCCAACAAATTGACAGTAAGTTTGTCATCTTCTACTATCAGAATTTTCATGAATTTCAATTCTCAATTCAGGTTGATAAAGTTAGATCTAATTCTTTATAACTTTGAATCATATCATTTTTTGTGCTTCAGTGCCTCTTGAATTTTCTGAATCAGATATTGTGATGAATCTTGTTGTTTGACAATGTGTTCTAACTCTGAAACTGCTACTTCTGCCTGCTTAATCTCTTGAACTAGAGAACGAGAGGTAGAACTTTCATTCACACTCAAATAATCTTTGAATCCTGACGTTAAAGTTACATCTTTTTCAGCTATTAAGTCCTCCAACTCTAACAGTGCCATTTCTGCCCGCTCAATTTTTTCTGTAACAGATTTAGCCACATTAGCACCAGCCCTTGCGGCTTCGGTTAGTGCATGAACCCGAAGTTTAAATCTGCTAGCAATTTGCTCCATTTGAGTCCCCAATTCAAAAGTTTTACTTGCAAGTCTGGCAATCTCCAGACTCACTTGACTCAAGCCATTTGGTTGATTTCCCATTTGATTGGTAACTACAGCAACCTGTACTGCCAAATGCCTCACTTGTTCGATCGCTTCCCCGATCGTTCTGGAAGTGCGGTTAACCGTTTCCAAGTCGTTAGCTATTGCTTTACCAACACCTAAGATTTTCTCTGTATTATTGCAAATAGAATTAGCGCCCTGAAAAGTAGCCTGAAATGCGAGGCGACCTTCCGTAGAAATCAACTTGGCAATCTTCAAAAATTGGTGATTTTGTTGAACAATTTCTTGAGCTTGTTTTGCCAGTGCAGCTTGCTGAGGACTAAGAATATGATGAGACTTTTCGGCTTGGCGCTGCCTTGACTCTAACAACTGATTGTATTCTTGAACTTTTGCTTGCTCTTGTTTGATTTTGGCGATATACTTTTGTCGTTCGGCTCGATATCTTTGAATATTTTTGTTGGCTTGTATTAGACTATTAGACTGAGCCATTAGCAAAGTGTGGATATCCAAAATACGGAAATCTTGGCTTTCCATCTCGATAATAATTGGTTCATATATTAGGTCTTTCTGCCTACTGAGAACTGCTTGCACTGCATCGTCAATTCTCCACTTTTCCGACAGCAACAAAGGCGGAATTCTGATAAAATCTAAAAGCAATCGAATCGGGTTATCCCAATAAAGTTCTACGCGATCGGGAAGATTCATTTGCTCTTGAAACTTGACACGAGAAATCATGCCTAGTACCTGGGAGTTATGAGTAATAATGACTCCCGGTAAATCTGGTTCTTGCCCAAACTTTTGGGCCACGACTTGTCCTGGAGTTGTAGAACTCACACTGAAGTGATGAGACGGCAGATGTCCGATTGTGGAATCGGGGGCGAGGTGGGTTGGATTGCTCATTTACCCTATCGTGTCAATAAGTAGAAGTTAACACAAATTATATATTAACAGTATACTAGAATAAGATTGTTTCATGTCTGATTATTTAAAACAACCGGGAAAATACCTAGATTGAAACTAAAAACCTTAAGTCGTACTTTGCCTTTAGCAACCTTTGAGGTTGTGTACCAGTTGTTACAGCAAATGGCTGAACTCCCTGGGGCGATTTGGCTGGGAGACCACAATTTGCTGGCTTTTGAAAATGCGGGAGAAATCTCGTCAGAAAGGTTTGCAGCAGTGGTATCAGATCAGTTTAGCGCGCTGGTGCGGGGAAAGCAAGATGAGTTACGGACAAAGCAGCAACAAGAAAGTGAAAAAAATCCTGATTTTCTATTGAATGTGGAGTTGACTTTCGAGCCAGAGGCGATCGCAAATTTCCTCTCTATCCTCGCAGAAAAACTCTCAACAATAACGCCAGCATCTTCACTACCAATAGACATTATCGCCCTCAAACAAGCAATTAAAAATATACAGCCAAACTCGGTGACAGTTCAGAGCGAATTCACCCTAAGTCTGCTGGAAGTTTTAGCCGTGGGTGGCAGTCCCAAAAGTCAACAGTCAGTTGCCGAACTCAAAACAAGAATTGGGGAGCACCTCGTCGCCAAAATCATTGCTTCGGAAACGCGATCGCACGATAGTACAGAATCAGTAAGTTACTTGCAGATTCCCGCTTCCTTCGTTTCAGTTTGTCAGCCGATGGAAGATGCTTTGCAGCAGCAACTAGCCCAGGAGCGACTTTTGAATCAGGTGACAACTCAGATTCGTCAGAGTTTGGAATTACCAGAAATTTTGTCAAAAGCAGTTGAGCGAGTGCGAGAGTTTTTGGAAGTCGATCGCCTGTTAATTTATCAATTTGAAAAATTGCCATTACTGCACAAAGGCGATTTAGAAAAAAAAATGTCTGCACCGATTTCTCACTCTGAAGAACTTAAAGAAAATCCTGGCAATCACCTGTATTTAGGTCGCGTTACCTACGAAGCTTTAGCCACGCCATCTATCTCGTCTGTACTGAATTTTACAGAAGGCGCGAACTGTTTGCCGCGTGGAGTCATGCACCGAAATAAATATCGTAAAGGTTTGACTTTTGCCGTTACGGATGTGGAAAAAACTTATGCTTCGCAGCCCTGTTTTTTAGAGTTGATGCAACGAGTCAAGGTGCGGGCTAAGTTAGTAGTACCCATCGTAGTTCAAGAGGAATTATGGGGACTGCTAATTGCCCACCACTCTAGTTGTCAGGAGTGGGAAGAAAGCAAAAAAACATTTTTGCGACAAATAGCAGAACATTTGGCGATCGCAATTTATCAAGCCGAACTTTATGCAGAAGTGCAGCAGCAGAAGCGCACCTTAGAACAGCGGGTAATTGAGCGTACCAGCGAACTGCGCGATGCCCTTGTCGCTGCCCAGTCAGCAAGTCTGGCCAAGAGTGAATTTTTGGCAGCTATGAGTCACGAATTGCGGACTCCCTTGACCTGTGTTATTGGAATCTCTGACACGCTGCTGCGGTGGTCTTATGGTAAAGTTGGCAGTAAAGAAGTACCGATCGAAAAACAGCGAAAGTATTTGCAAACAATCCGCGATAGTGGCGATCACTTATTAGAATTAATTAATGATATTTTGGATTTATCGCAAGTAGAAGCGGGAAAAGCAGTATTAAAAATTAGCGAATTTTCTCTCTCTAAATTAGCGTCTCAAAGTCTGCACGCCCTCAAGGAAAAAGCCGTTGAAAAAGGAGTGGAACTGGTGCAAGAACAGCGGATCAGTCAAGAGTGCGATCGCTTTACCGCTGATCCGCGCCGCTTGAGACAAATTCTATTCAATCTTTTAGGAAATGCGATTAAATTTACTCCCGAAGGCGGGCGAGTTGTCCTGCGAGTTTGGGTAACAGAAGATAAAACTCGAATGCCGATAGTGCGGCAACCCGGTACTGCATCCGCAGGAAGTGTCGCTGTTTTTCAAATCAAAGATACCGGCATTGGAATTCGCGAAGATCAGCGATCGCTTTTGTTTCAAAAATTCCAGCAATTGGATTCCCCGTACCGTCGTGAATACGGTGGGACTGGTTTGGGACTAGCATTAACTAAACAGTTAGTAGAACTGCATAACGGTGCGATCGAAGTTGACTCTACTGTTGATGTTGGCTCTACTTTTACAGTTTTTATACCCCTCCAAAATCTAAGCAAAGAAGAAGACTCAAAGTTCAAGTATGAAAAATCAAATTCATCTTTACCACTGCATTCTTCCTCCTTGCGAGGTAGTCTTGTGCTGATCGAAGAAGATGAAGAAACTGCTATGTTAATTTGCGATATATTGACCGCTGGAGGACTGCAAGTCGTTTGGATGATTGAAGGTTCGGCGGCGGTAGAACAAATTGAACTCTTGCAGCCTAATGCTGTGATTGTCGATATGCGTTTGCCTGGTATAAATGGTGGGGAAATAGTTCAGCAATTGCGCGAAAAAGCCGCTACTAAAAATCTCAGAATTTTGGCTTTAAGTGCTAATGAAATCCCAGTAGATCAGATATCTGTTGTGACGGGGGGAGCTAATGATTGTTTGGTAAAACCAATTCATCCGCAGCAATTGCTGGACAAAGTTATTGCTTTAATGGCTAGTGGTAATGGGGCATAGGGCATAGGGAATTGGGCATAGGGCATAGGGCATGGGGCATGGGGAATTGGGAATTTGTTATTTGCGCCGAGTTTCAAAGGGGAAATTGAAAGTTATTGGTTGTAAAATGTTCATCTTAATTGATGTGTTTGAGAGTTTTTAAGAACGGGCATCTTGCCCGTTCCACAATGAAATTTATCTTCTGTGGAACAGGCATCTTGCCTGTTTTTGAGAATGGTACAACACATGAGTTGTAATATATTTATAGCAACCACCAAGATGATTAGGACACTTCTGGTCACTGAGCGTAGTCGAAGTGTCCAATACCCAATGCCCTATGCGCGATGCCCGATGCCCTATGCCCCATTACCACTAGCCCAATTATTTATGATTAATTGTCAAATTCCTACAGGACTAATTGTTTCTTGTCAAGCACCTGCTGATTCGCCACTACACGATCCGATCGCAATTACTGCGATCGCTCTCACGGCTGTCTATCGAGGAGCTAGTGGTGTGCGAATTGATACTCCCGCCCACATTGCGGCTGTGCGACAACAGATTTCTGCCCCGATTATCGGGATTTGGAAGCAGCAATTGCCGGGATGCGAGATTTATATTACTCCTCGGTTTGAAGACGCGCGGGCGATCGCACTAGCCGGATCTGATATCATCGCTATTGACGCTACTCTCAGAAACCGTCCCGCAGCAGAACCAGATTTAAAGGTATTCATTGCCCGAATTCACAACGAATTAGGAAAATTAGTGATGGCAGATGTAGATACCATAGAATCTGCCATCGCAGCGGTAGAAGCTGGTGCAGATATCGTAGCAACTACTCTGTTTGGTTACACTGCTGAAACGCAAAATCAACATCCACCGGGATTTGATTTGCTTGCTCAAATGGTGGAAAAATTAGAGGTTCCAGTTATCTGTGAAGGTGGCATTTCTAGCCCGGAAATGGCAAAAAAAGCATTGGATTTAGGAGCGACTGCTGTGGTTGTCGGTACAGATATTACTGGAATTGATAGTAAGGTGACAGCTTATAAATTGGTTATTTGTTAGGCAAATTTGGACACGCCAGCAAATTTGGACACGGCAGTAAATTTGGACACGGCAGTAAATTTGGACACGGCAGTAAATTTGGACACGGCATTGCCGTGTCCCTACCCAATTGCCGATCGCTAAATTAGCACACCGTTGATCAAGCTGCTGACTAAAGCTAAAGCGAGCGCTCCTAATACCGCACTCCAAATCCCCATCCGCAAGCTAAATCCCTCAACCAATTT
>JAYTZD010000449.1:0-2914 GCA_043742065.1 Oscillatoriales bacterium | reverse complement strand
TATCGGCTGCTTCGGGATACTTGGTTTTCATCTGATAATTTTTTTCTAACTCTAAATGCACGCAAGCTGACTGAATTCCGCCCCACCGTTTGGGATATTTCTCAAACTCATTGACATAGCCGTAATGCTGGCGGATAGCTTCGGATAAACTAATGCGATCGCGCGTTTCGCCATCTTGCAGCGGGTGGTTTTCAACCTCAAACAACCTCTCGACAATAAAGTTTGGCAACAAAGCATAAGCTTGATAAATCTCAAAGCCTGGATGTCTCCCCAACCTGCCGAAACGCTGAATAAAATTCCCCGCATCCGACGCTTCAAATACTAAAAGATTAATCCGAAAGTCAACTCCCACATCAATTGTGGATGTTCCCAAAAGTAAATCAGCATCTTCGACAGATTTAGACTTCTCTGTCTCGCCAGTCAATCCAGTATTTTCTCGGACTTTCAATCCCAGCGGTTCAAAAATTGCTTTAAACTTAGGAATTAAGGTTTTAACAGCGGCGATCGAGTTGAGAATAATTGCACCTTTACTCCCCGGATTATCTTGAAAGAATTTCAAAATTGTTGTTTCGGCATTTTCGACAATCCAGTTATAACTCGATCGCAAATTGGGTTCTAACTTTTGCGGAAAAGTCAAGTTAATCGGATAACTAATCTGCCGCCACTTATCGTCGGCTGAAAACCGATAACCGTCTTGTTTGACTGGATCGATGATGCGATACTTTAGTCCAGCTTTGGATAAAAACTCCTCCAATAAATCGTTCGGTGTAGCAGAGAGGAATAAAAACTTTTTGCCTGGAACCGTGTGTTTAATTAACAAGATGGTATTGATGACGCTGGCAATTTGAGGAGATGAGAAAATGTGGAATTCGTCAAAAATAAAGAGATTGTAGTTGTCGTCAATTTTGGCAAATAGGCGATCGGCATTGTCTCCTTGGCTTTTTTGGTTTCGCCGCAAGTAGCGGAAGTCGTGGATGTAGTGGAAGATGTCGGGATTTGTCAGTAAAATCTCTGAGTTATCCGCCCGATCGCACAATCCTGCTAATTTTGAAGACAGTTTGTTTGTGGTAATAAAATCTTCGAGAATTGCTGCATTCAAGCGATAAATTTGCGGGTCTTTTTCCGGTTTAAACTGCACTTTGTAGCCTCTTACCTGTTTTTCCTGATCTCGCGCCAGTTCGTTTGTCGGGTACATTGCTAAAGTGCTCGTGCGATTTGTCATTGCTGCCAGGTAAGCTGCTAAACTTTTACCGTCCCCTGTCATCGCTGTATTGAAGACAACATCAATGGTTGAGTCTTTCAATGCTTCGTAAGTTTCGACTTGATGCCGTGAAAGCCCGTCCCAGCGCGCAGGTAAGGTAATGCCTGATGGAAGTGTCTGGGCGGGACGGGAGTACACGGGTTTCAGCAGGATAGTGTAGGCTGTCATGGTTATCTGCCTGTAAATAGATCTAATCTGTACTTAGAATAAACCTACAATGACACAGTTTTCCTAAAAGTGCAAGTATATTTTCAAAAATGCCGCGAAAAAAAGAAGCACTCACCCTTTCAGTCCCGCCGGAAACCAAGGAACAGCTAGAGACGATCGCCCTTCGCCTCGGTATCTTCTGGGGCAAATCCCCCAGTGTATCTGGGTTATTGGTGGCGATCGCCCAACACCGACTTGATGTAGGTGAACCATTCACCCTCAATTCCAGCGAAGTCGCAGCCTTACAACAAGCCATCAGGCTGCTGATCGACTCAGGCTATGTTGAGCAAGCCCGATCGGTCTCACAACTTCTGATCGGTCGAGGAAACCTCGCAGCCCCTCTGCGCCAGTCCCTCCTCCAACAAGCCATTCAACCCACCGCAGCGTGGCGCATTCAAGCCGAAGAATACATCAACGATCGACAACCGTTTCTGGTTCTGTACCGCAATCCCAAAGGAGAGGATTTGGCATATACAGCGCGCTATGCCGAGATTTCCTTTGAGGAAAAGCGGTTTTACCTAGAAATTTGGTGCGAAGAGACTGATGACATCAAAAATCCCGATTATCCCGAACTGATCCACAATCGCTGTCTGCGGTTCGATCGCATTCAGTCGATCGTCAAAACGGACGGAAAGTGGCGCGATGAAGGCTTGGATTATTTAAAAGTGTACTTACACTTTTATCGTGGCATGGTGAACGCCTACGATCCGAGGCCAAGAGATATCAGCAATCAAGTTGTGGGAGATATCCGCGAAGTTGTGCGGAATGTCTCTAATCCTTTTTGGCTGATACGGGAAGTATCGCGGTATTGGGAAGATTGCGCGATCGTGTCACCCCTGAAATTGCGCGATCGATTTCAACAAAAACTGATCGCCCTCTGCCGCCTGTACAACCTGGAAATCCGCGATTAGAGGACACGGCAATGCCGTTTACCTAGCAAAATAGTCACAAACAAAAGCAGCCTTTATTTAAAGGCTGCTTTCACAAAAAAAACAGTTGTTCATTTGTCTCGAAGAGAATCTAGATAAGTAGTGATTTGCCGTTGATAAAGCGGGTATTTCTGCAATACAATATCAATCGCTTGAGCAAATATCTATTGACATCAATTGCAACTTGAATAATGAGTTGCAACAATCGTTCTACAATTAACTGCTTTCCCCGATCTTTGAGATATTCTTCTAAAGTAATCGACTCAAAAGAACTTAAACTTTCTAGATAGTCTGTCATAAAATCCAGCTTAGCTAGGACGATCGCAGGCTCAATCTCCTTCATACTCCCCTCCTTTGCAACGCAACCTCGATTTTTTGTCGCAGATCCTGGCGTAGCAATTCTAATTCTGCATCAGTCATCAAAAATTGTTGTTTAAAAGCTTCAAATTGACATGATTCTGTTTCGTAGAGTAAAATTCCATCTCGCGCCACGAAATGAGCAATTAGCGATGAACAG
>JAYTZD010000448.1:0-2915 GCA_043742065.1 Oscillatoriales bacterium | reverse complement strand
GGCGAGTTGACGGGTTGGTTTTTCCTTTAACTCCTGTGCTAAAAGTGACAGCAGCAAATTTTCATAAGCTTTTGCATCAATTAGAGTATTGCTTGACTCCTCAGCGGGCTTTGGTAACAGCCATTTGGAATCAGAAAGGAGGCGTAGCAAAGACAACTAATACCATCAATCTAGGCGCAGCACTCGCTACAGAAGGCAAGAAAGTTTTGCTGATTGACTTAGACCCGCAAACTGATTTAACCCGAGGGCTGAAAGCCAAGATTCAAGTTAAGAACTACTTGAAGGAGTGCACCGATAAAATTCAAGTGAACAACGACAAAAGCGCCAAGAATATTTTGAACAATGCTGTCCACGTCCGCAATTTCCCTACCACTGACAGCCAGCCTTTTTCCTTGTCAGTTCTGCCGGGAGAGGTGGACGAATTGAGGGGTTTTCGAGATAACCCTGACTTTCCCGACAAGCTCAAAAGGTCATTCATCGAGAAAATTATTAATTTGCTTAGTGAGGAGTACGACTACATATTCATTGATGCTTCGCCTATAACAGATGTTTTGTCAGCGGCGATGCTAGCTTCTTGCGACACTATTTTAATCCCTGTGGATTATGACAAAAAATCACTACATCATGCAGCAGCCGTTGACGGATTAATTCCTAGATTGAGAAATCTGAGCGTTAAAAATGAAAAATTACCTGTTGTTCCCTGGAACCTTGGTCTAGTGTTCAGCAATTGTCCGGCTGAAAAGGGCAGCACCCTCCAGAATCACATCGACAATACAATCAAAAAACTAAACTTTACTGGGAAGCCCTACAAGACCGAGTTAAAAATTTACGCTCAGACTAAAGTTGCAGAATTTTCACAAGCCCCAGTAATTTGCTGGCACAAATCTCCCATTACCAAACTATACAAAAACCTCGCCCAAGAGGTATTTCTCCAGCACAACTTTATCGATAACTAGCAGGTAATTATGGCACTTTTTCAAGAAGAAGAATTCTCGAATGATATTCCGCTGGGACAAGTTTTGCGCTTACCGTGTCAGTTTATTCAGGGTAAGTCAAATGTAGCTACAAAACAAATCGAAGCCATAGCACAGCAGTTGAGTAAAACTGAAAAAAATATTTTGCCTATTGTAGTTAAGCTCTTAGAGAAAGACAACTACCAATCAGTTTTAAATACTCAGATATTAGATGCAGCCCGTTTAGCTAACAAGGAGTTCGTCTGGTGTATAATTGTTGATGAGCCAATGCTGGCACAGATACAAATAGAAGCTGGGCTAGTTATTACTCAGCCAACAGCAGCAACTAACATTCTTGTCGCTTCCGAGCAAGAAATCCAGGAAGCACTAGAGCGCGTCAAAGCTCAACAGCCTAGTTTTGACAAGGTTAATTCCTTGAAAACTGCCAAGGCGATCGTTGAATACAGGAAGACAAAGAAGCCGAAAAACCTAACTTTTTTGACTACTTTAAAATGTGGAATCGGGAAAGCAAAAATTCCCCTGATATCCGATTTTTTCACCGTTAATTAATACCAATTCTCCATGAAACAGAATGACGATCGCACTTTCTCTCAAATCACCTACGTGCGCGGCGCTAGCGGCCAACTCGTACCCGTTTTGTGCGGCACTCGCTTGCGAGTGCAAACAATAGTCATCGCAGCCCAGAAATGGGGTTTATCTCCAAAGGAAATTGCGACTGAGTATGACATCAGTGAAGCTCAAGCGCACGAAATTGTCGCTTTTTATGCAGCCCACTCTCAGGAAATAGACGCATCTATTGCCGCCGAGCAAATTATCGAAGCCGATAACTTGTCAGCGGTATTCGCTTGAGGAGTTGGTTGAGGCGATCGCACCAGAGAATCTTCTATAATGAGATTGACAGTGGAGTTGCTGTGGGGAACGAAGTTTGGTGACACAATCAAATCCCTATTATCGACACCACTTTATACTTCTTGCAAAATGCGACTATTCAAACGCTCGTATTCATCCTCTAGCAGCCACATTTTAGCATCTTCGTAATTCTCACTAGAAAAAATAACTTTATAGTTTTGTGCCGGATTGTGAATACAAAATTTCCCCGATTTTTTCTTGACTAACATCAGGATATAAGGAGGTGATATCAGAGTATCAGCCCAGATTTCCGCAAACTCCCACTCAGTCTCTTGCTCTGATTCTTGACTGATCTTAGTAGCTTGTGCGGGGTCTTGTGCGAGGTATGACATGATATTTACCTGTGGTTTTCTTAATTTTTATTTCACCGTATTCTAGTGATATCCGAGTACCGTCTGCTTTCAGTATATAACCAATTGGTTCGGAAAAGTACAATCCATACCGTTCATAATTATCCTCTAAATCGTCGGCTCCTGTGCGTTCGCCTCTTAGCTTAATTTCTGCGGCGACTCTTTCCATTGTTTCTCTATCATTAAAGACATGGACAATCCCTTCGCTTTCAAGTTCGCTTTCGGCTTTTTGAGTTCCGGGGAGATGTTTGTCAATGAGACTCGTTCTGGTTTCTAGAGTAAGTTCGCGGTCAATTCCACTCATATAGAT
Organism: Oscillatoriales bacterium; assembly: GCA_043742065.1. Taxonomy (GTDB): domain Bacteria; phylum Cyanobacteriota; class Cyanobacteriia; order Cyanobacteriales; family Microcoleaceae; genus Microcoleus. The sequence goes on along the minus strand of JAYTZD010000448.1, from coordinate 372 downwards.
TTTCCAGATTGTTAAGCTCATTATTTGCTACAGCCATCACAATTAATCTATCCTGTTGTCGATCGCATTCTCAGATTCCAAAGGACGATCGATTTGATCGGGGTCAAGCATCACTTCATCATCCTCATCCAAGTCGAAATTCTCTGGAACTAATCGCTCGAAGCTATTGCGGGTAGGAAGCTCAGGCATATCTCCCAGCATAGCAACTGCTTCCGCAAGTAGATTGAGATTCTCAGGATCGGGGTGTTTTTGTGCCGCACGCACAGCCAAGACGACGATACGCAATCCTCCTCTCATGCGATCGACATCACGGGCTAGTCCATACATTGCTTGAAAGTCATTTTCCTCAATAATGCGGTACTGTCCTGTTTT
>JAYTZD010000447.1:0-11681 GCA_043742065.1 Oscillatoriales bacterium | reverse complement strand
ATTGGCCAGAAGCCTTGGATGTGACAACTCTAGTGGCTCAAGATGGGGATATTAAAAGTGCTCAAGCGATTCGCCAGTCTTTGGGTTTTGGGGATGTGCTGGTTGAGAGTACGGGTTCTTTGCAATCGGATGTGACTATCAGATTGGGTAAGGATTGGCTGAGTAAAAAATCTCAGTCTGGCCGGGGACTTTAAATTTGGTATTTGTAGGGACACAGCAGTGCTGTGTCCTGTTGACTGTTGACGGTTGACTTAACAGAAATTAGGAGACGGCAATGCCGTGTCCCTACGATATTATTTTGGGTAGGGACACGGCATTGCCTTGGACTCTATATCATTTCGGTGTTACCGGAATTGATATTAGTTTTTCTTGGCAAAATTGAATCTAGCAAGCCACCGCGCGTACACCCAGCCCAACAAATTACCGACAAAATAGGGAGGAAAATCCGACCAAGTAAATGTGTTTCCCAATATCAGTCGTCCCAGTAAAGTAGCTCTAGCTGCTTGCAAAAATGGAGGTTGCCATAGCTGAAGAAACTCTATTCCGCAGCTAAATAAACACACCCCAAAAGCAGTCCAAGCCAGCGAAGCTTGTGGCCACAATAAGACTGTTAGCAAAATCAACAATATTTGATAAGCTATGTTCCCAAAAGAGTCGTTGAACCATTCCGGTGCTGGGCCATTAGAAAACCTAACTATGTAACCTAAAGGAATAATCAGGCTAATATTGATTAGCAGAATAACTCGATATTTGAAAAAACGGTGATGGGGAGAAATTGGGGAAGTCAAGTGATTTTGGATTTTGGATTTTAGATTTTGGATTGAAGAATTGATCCCATCGATAAATCAGGGGGCTTGCGATGTGATACGGAGGAGACGGCAGTGCCGTTTCCCTACCCAAGATAATATTGTAGGGACACGGCACTGCCGTCTCCTAATTTCTAATTTTCAGCAAATCTCGTTAGCGTAGCCCTCGGAGAGGATCGCCCTTTAATCCAATCGAGTAAAATAGGATTGACCAATTCCGGTGCTTCATCCTGGGGACAATGACCAACTCCCTCCAAAGCAATAAACTTTTCAACAGCCGGATATTTAGCTAATTCTCGTCCAAGTGCGATCGGTTCCCAAGGGTCATCTGTACCCCACAAAATCAAAGCTGGACAGCTCAAACGAGGCAACAAATCCTCCGGTAACGGCCCTTGAGAATAACTGATAAATGCCACAAATACATCGACTGCGCCGCTGTCTTTGGCAGGTTCTAGCAGCATATTTACCAGTTCGTCGGTGACAGCTTCAGGATGATGATAGGCTTGCAAAAGCACTCTTCGCACTGTATTCGGCGTTGCCAACTGTTTGAAAAATAATTGACTAATCCATTTGACATTTAAAACTTTTTGTGCTATTGGCGCTCCAAAACTTCGATACCAAGGCATTTCGGCCCGTTTGCGATCGTGCAACAAACGCAACGAACAATTTAGTAAAATCACACCAGAAGCAATATCGGGAAAATCGACAGCGGCTTGCATAATTGCCACACAGCCGATCGAATTTCCGACCAAAAAAGCCGGCCCACCCGCAACTTCCCGACAAAAATCAGCAATTAACTGACCCCAAGTTTCAAAAGTATAGTCAATTTCCAGTTTCGGCGCAGGCTTAGCAGAACCGCCAAAACCGATCAGATCGATCGCAAAACAGCGACAATCAGCAGCCAATGCCGGCAAATTCTTGCGCCAGTGGCCCCAAGACGCACCAAAACCGTGGACAAACACCACCGCAGGGCCCTGGGAACCGGCAGTCTGGTAGCAAATCGGAAAGCCTTTCCACATCCAGGTTTGAGGTGCGACAACTGTTGACAAAGTGGGAATAGAAGATGCCATAAGGTAATTATTTAAGGGTGCAAAGGACTAAAGTCCTTACTACAAACCGTATCGCAATTCGAGGTAACAGTGAAATCCTCCTCCTTCTTCCCTCTTCTTTGTATCCGTTACATCCGTTACACAATCCGTTGCCAAACATCCGCTACATCCGTTACACAATCCGCTGCCGAACTTCCTTTGCAGTTAGAGCCCATATTATGCCACCATTAAAGATGCTGCATTTTTTGCCTTATTAAAATTTCCCCTATGCCAACGATCGCCCCAACTTCCGTCGTGCCGTTTCTCGGTTCCGAAATTGTACCCGACTACGACACCGCCAAAGTAGTTATCTTACCAATTCCCTACGAAGCCACCACCACCTACCGCCGGGGCTGCGAAAACGGGCCAGCCAAGCTTCTAGAAGCCTCTCATCAACTCGAATGCTACGACGAAGAACTAGATTCCGAAGTTTGCTATGATGTTGGAATTTATACAAAAGAGCCGATCGCCGATACCCGTAACAGCCAGCCAGTTTCATCATTAGAAATGCTGCGAGTCACCCAAGCCGCAGTGTATCAGCTAGTTACCGAAAATAAATTTGTGATCTCCCTCGGAGGCGAACACAGCATCACCGCCGGCGTCGTCGAAGGTTATCGCCAAGCATACCCAGACGAATCTTTCACAGTCATCCAAATCGATGCCCACGGCGACTTGCGGCACGAATACGAAGGCTCGATTCACAACCACGCCTGTGTGATGCGGCGCGTTGTTGACATGGGTTTACCGACATTGCAAATCGGAATTCGCGCTATCTGCAAGGAAGAAGCAGACTTGATTAAAGCAAAACAGCTAAACGTGATTCGGGCTAGAGAAATCGCTAATGAACCGAATTGGGCCGATCGGGCAATTGCTAGCATAACCACTAAGCGGGTATTTTTGACGATCGACTTAGACGGCATTGATCCGACTTTAATTCCAGGGGTTGGCACTCCAGAACCGGGCGGGTTAAATTGGTATTCTATGACTGGATTTTTGCGCCGTGTCTTCGAGTCCCACGATGTAATTGGCTGTGACATTATGGAATTAGCACCTCTCGTAGATTCTGTAGTGTCAGAATTTACCGCAGCCAAATTAACATACAAAATGATTGGATATCAAGCTTTGGCTAAAGGTTGGCTAAAGCAAGGCGAGGAATAAACTGGTATAGCCTTTCTCAGATAAATACAGTTAACGGTTAACTGATGGTGCAACCAGAATTGATATCACCTCCTGAAAAAATGAGTTTACAAATAGAAACAATGGGTACTCCAATTAATAGCTATGCTCCCGATTTTGAACTACCGGGAGTTGATGAAGAAGTTCACCATTTAGCTCGATATCTAGAAAAGTTTCGGGCGATCGGGGTAGTATTTATGTGCAATCATAGTCCTTACGTGCAGTTGTATATAAATCGCCTTAAAGAACTTCAAGCAGAGTTCCAAGATCGAGGTGTTACTTTAATCGGGATTAATGCTAATGACGCTAATCAATATCCCGATGATAGTTTTGATAACATGAAAGCTTTTGCGACTAACAATCAACTTAACTTTCCGTACATCCGAGATGTTGCTCAAGATGTGGCTGAAAGTTTTGGGGCTTCTAAAACGCCGGAGGTTTTTTTGCTAGATCAAGATGGCAAATTGCGTTATAAAGGTTTGATTGATGATAATGCTGATGATGCAGGCGCTGTGCAGGTGTCTTATCTGCGAAGTGCAATCGCCCAGTTGCTGAGTGATGAATCGTTGGAGCCGTCGAGTACAGATGCGATCGGCTGTTCTATTAAATGGCGAGAATAGTTATTAGAAATTAGTTGCGATGCCTGATCGTAGTCGATAATTATTAGAAATTAGGAGACGGCAGTGCCGTGTCCCTACAATGTTATTTGAAGTAGGGACACGGCATTGCCGTCTCCTCTATCATTCCAGTGCTTAAAACTCTTTCGCATGAATTTTAAAAATACGCGCTTTTTACCTTTAATTATCGCAGCGATAGTGACGCTAGCACTGCTAATTAGTTGGAACTTGTTTCAAAGGGTTTCCCCAACAAAAGCGCCACAACGTGCGTATTTAACCGTATCTGCGGCTATCAGTCTGTCGCCAGCCTTAGCAGAAATCAAGACTGTTTATCAAGGGAGCAATCCTAATGTTATTATTACTTATAATTTTGGTGCTTCCGGTGCTCTAGAGCAACAGATTCAGCAAGGAGCCCCGGTAGATGTATTCTTCAGCGCTGCGACTAAGCCAATGGATATTTTGCAGCAAGCTAATTTGCTGATTAACGAGACGCAGCGCAATTTATTGACAAATCGCCTGGTTTTGATTACTCCGACAAATGGCGTAGTTTTGAGGGATTTCCCAGAGTTGACTGATGGAAAAATCAAGAAAATTGCGATCGGTGAACCTAAGAGCGTACCTGTGGGACAATACACTCAGGAAATGCTAACTAAGCTTGGATTGTGGCAGCAACTGCAACCGAAATTAGTATTGGGTAATAATGTCCGCCAAGTGCTGACTTTTGTCGAAAGTGGCAATGTGGATGCTGGTATAGTTTACACGACTGATGCCAAAGCATCCGACAAAGTAACCGTGCGACTAACGGCTGCCGAAAATTTGCACTCGCCGATTGTTTATCCTGTGGCAGTTATGAGAAGCAGTCGCCATCCTGATGCTGCTAAAATGTTTGTTGAGTTTTTGGCAGGCGATCGGGCTAAAATAGTATTTCTGAAATACGGATTTGGCATAGTCCGCTAAATATGATTTGGGATTTGGAATTAGAGGATACGGCAATGCCGTTTCCCTACCCCAAAATAACATTGTAGGGAAACGGCACTGCCGTGTCCAGATTTCTTAAATTTTGGCAACTTTAAAAATACATGGCAATTGCAAACCAGCAACTTCCCCACCACTTAATAACGGTAAAAATTCAGCCACTCTTTCCAAACCAGCTTGCTGCAAAGCACTCAAAAGTTTAGCACTTTGTTGCAGAAAATCTTCAACAGCAATGCCTGCATAACTTGGCTGATAATAACTGAGCCGACTTATGCCTTCTCCCAACAAGATTACAGCACCGCGCCAGTTTTGATTTCCTAAGTGATAAAGTGCGACGGAAATTTGCAAGATTCCTTGATAAAATCTTTTTTCAGGCTCACCAGCTTCCATCCACAAAGCTTCTAAAGTATCGTGACAAGCATAAAAGTCTTTACTGTTAAACTCTTCGATGCCTTGCCAAAACTCTGCCGGCATTTCGTCTTCCATTCGGTTTTGGGTTTAAGATGATAAATTGTAAATTGGGGAAGCATATTTTAGTAGGCGGACTTCATTAAAAGTTTTGATAGCTAAGTCTTGAAAATAGAAACAAAGAAAAACTTATTTTCAAAACTGCTGCTAATTAACGCCCGCCTACTTCACTGATTACATAGTCTCTCTGATTGCCTGAAGCTGATCCATTCCAATTTCCTGATTCGTTCCAGCAAAATCGTTATCTGGAGTCAAAAACAACATACAATGACACTCTTTGCGCTCACGCATGGGAATGCAAGGACAATTCCAGTAGGCTGCTTTGACTTCCGCCTCTTTGTCTTCGTAGTGGCGACAAGGGCACAAGGGAGCGCCTAATTCGTCTTTGTTTTTTGCTAGTCCTTCAATTACAACTGCGGTAACAGAAAGCTCGGAACAAAAGTAAGTTCCGGTGCGCTTGGCGTAGGTTTCGGAGAAATTTTTCATAGCCTCCAATGTTTTTTCATTGGAGAGTTTAGATTTTTCTGTTGTGTTCTCTGTTGTGTTCATAATTTAGGATCGGATTTGAGGATGTCACAAGCTTTTTATGATTGTACCGCAGAATGTGACTTTTATCGCTTTTTAGTAAACAAGTAAATGTCATCTCGCTGATATTTAAGTTGAAATTGGGGATTGTTGGTGAGTTGAGTTACTAAGTTTTGTACAAAATTGCGATCGCTCATCCAACCAGGATACCGCAAATTCAGCAACACATACTCAAATTCTGTCAAGTTTCCAGGCGGTGTGTCAGCCTGAGTTAACTTTACCACATAACGGTGAGTTAAATGCGGAGCAATATGAGATGTCGTTAAAATATTGCCTTTGGTTTGAACTAGAGCAATTGCCTCTTTCGTCGCTGACAAAGTTTCGGTTTCATTTAAATAAATCGTCCAGAAATAGCCGTACTTCGCCAAGCACAAAAAAGCGATGAATGACCAAGTTACGATCGCCTTGGATAATGGTAAACTGGGAATTCGTAATTTGTCGAATATTTTAGGTATTTTTACCTCTTGTAGATTTTGATGTGACAAATTTGCGATCGCAGCCACTAACAAAAACGGCAATATTGGAATAGAATATTGGTGGATCAAATCTCGCTGAGCGGGAATATCCGAAAGAATATTCATCGCTAACATCGGCACTGCACTAATTAAAGGTGTCAGATGTCGTGGAGATATCCACCAAATTACCGGAAATACTAAGAATGCTAAATATTCAAAAGTATCTAAGGAAAACAAACGCCCCAAAATTAGGTTTGGCTTTAATATCAAATTAGCAGCAATTTCTAAAACAGAGTTTCCCAAATATTGATAGCGCCCGATTCCCGCGTGTTCTCTACCCTGATTAAAATATGGTATAACTCCCTGAGTCGCTATCAAAAACCAACCAGCACCGAGAAATAGAGCGATGAGTCCACAATTACGGTTTTTTTCAAAAAACAACAGCCACAAACCCATCGCAGCTACAGTTAAAGATAACACGGCTTTGCAGCTCAAAACTAATACAATCGCAGCACAAAACCAGACTGTTTTATTCAGCCGCGCCGCTAAGATTGCGGCTAAAAGTGCGGGTAAAGCGATTACTTCTGGGTGGAAGTCGAAGAGATTGACATTAAATACCAATGGATAGAGCAGGTAAGTAAGCGCGATCGCCCAAGATATGCTATGATTTAATCCAGCTTGACGCGCCAAACTCCAACTAGGTAAAGCACCCAAGGCTAGGGACACGGCTTGCACTAACAATAGCCAGTGAACATCGGGATATATTTTGTACAACAAAGCCACAGGATACATCACCCAAGCGGCATGATTTCCCATGTGATGAATATCGAGAAATGAGGAAAACGGCGTTTGTCCCTGACTGATTAAATAGGCTACTTGGTCATAAATTCCTAGTTCAAAAGCATTGGATTCAAGCAGGGTGTGTCTGGCGCTACTAGCAAAGAAAAATATGAGGGAAAAAAGTGCGACTCCCCAAATTACCAGATTAGATTTACAATATTTAAAGTAGTTAATTTTATTCATTTCCATTTACTTAATTGTATATCTTTCAAACAACAGAACATCATCTTTTTCATAACTTATTTTAAACAAAGGAGATTTTTTAATTTGAGTGGCTACACTCACAGCAGTTTCCTTCGTATCAGGCCAAGGATGACGCAAATTGAGTAATACATAATCGAATTCAGTCACATCTTGTTCAGTGGAAACCTGATGCAGCAATTTAATTGTTGAACGCTGGGCGAGATGAGTTGCTAGGGAATTATCTGTTAATACACTGCCTTTAGTTTGAACAAGATTAATCGCCTGTCGTGTCGCTTGCCAAGTATCCATAGACTCTAAATAAACAGTCCAAAAATATCCATATTTGGCTAAAACCAAAAAAGTTAATAGCGCCCACAAGATTAACAACTTTGAAACTGAGGAATTAAGAAACAGTGATTTCCCCCACCTCCAACTGCGGCGAATCGAAAGGCGACGCATCCAGATATGTTTAACAGATTTCATAGAAAAGTGTTTCGATACTCGATGCCAAATTTTAGGAGTCCAGTGGCGCTGATTCCAGAGATAATTTCGGGTATTTCTCCAAAAATATTGTTCCCTTTTTTGTCTATCAGCAAGCGTCGAAATTACAGCGGTTAACAAAAAAGGAAATATCGGCACAGAATACTGATGAATCAAATCTCGTTGCGCCTCAACATCCGAAAGAATGTTCATCACGAGTACAGGTAAAGCACCAATTAATGGTGAGAGATGTCGCGGGGAAAGCCACCAAATTAGAGGCAAAAATAACAAGACTAAATAACCAAAAGTATCGGTGGAAAAAACACGCCCTGCGATTAGCTGAGGTTTCACAACCAAATTAATCGCAATTTCAAAAACCGACTTTCCCAAATATTGATATCGCCCCACACCAGCGTGTTGCTTACCTTGATTAAAATATGGTACGATTAGTTGGGTTGCGATTAAAAACCAAGCCGCACCGAGAAATATGGCAATCAGTCCATAATTGCGTTTTTTCTCAAAGATGAGTAGCCAGACACCCATCATCATCACTGTCAAAGATAGCACGGCTTTGCAACTTAGGATTAGGATAATTGCAGCGCAAAACCAGAATAGTTTATCAAGTCTTGCTGCTAAGATTGCTGCTAAGATTGCGGGTAAGGCAATTACTTCTGGATGGAAGTCAAAAAGATTGACATTAAAGACTACGGGATAAAGCAGATAGACTGCTGCTACGGCTATTGATTTTTGTTCATTTAAACCCGCTTGCCGTGCTAAACTCCAACTAGGCCAAGCGCCCAAGGCTAAGGAAATTGCTTGTACAAATAACAGCCAGTGAACATCTGGATATATTTTGTAAAGTAAAGCCAGCGGATAGAAGATAAATGCCGTGTGATCGCCTAAGATGTTAATGGCCATTAAAGATGAAAATGGCGTTTGATTTTGAGAGATTAAATAAATTGCTTGGTCAAATATTGCTAAGTCATATGCTGTTGAATGAAACAAAGCGTGTCGCGCGCTACTCGCAGCAAATAAGACTATCGTTGTGACGACAATCATTAAAAATACTGGATGGGATTTTAGGGATTTTAACGTTAGCACTTGATTGGTTTAATTTGTTGGTTTAATCAGGGATGCGTTTGAATAGCAGAACTTGGTTTTTTTGATAGGTTAATTGAAATTTGCGAGTATTTTGGAGTTGATTTGCTAAGTCATTGCCAATTTTGGCTGTATCGGGCCAGGGATGGCGCTGGTTTAACAAGATATATTGAAATTCTGCTAAATCTGTTTGGGGTGAAATTTGCGAAAGCAATTTGACGATGGGGCGGTGGGCAAAGTGAGGTGCAAGTCTATTATCTGTTAAGATGCTACTTTGGGGTTGGATTTGTGCGATCGCATCTCGTGTTGCTTGCCAAGTATCTAGTCTATTGAGATAGAGGAAAAAATCTTTGTACTCACCGAGAAACAGGAATATTATCAATGACCAAACTATCATGGCTTTTGGCAACTGCATTCCCAGCCAAAATTGACGAATCCGAGAAAAATTCCCCCTCTTTCCAACATCCGCTAAATCCGCTACATAATCCGCTGCCGAACCTTCCCTCTTCCTAACATCCGTTAAATCCGCTACATAATCCGTTGCCGAACCTTCCTTCGAGATGACTGCTAATAAGAGAAAGGGAATTATCGGCACTGAATATTGATAGGCTAAACTGCGTTGAAATGGCAAGTCTGAGAGGATGTTGATGGCGAGAGTTGGAATAGCTGGAATTAGCGGTGTTAAATATCGCAGTCCTATTTTACTGGAGAATGGCAAGAGTCCCCAAATTACTGGCAAACTGAGTATAAAGAGATATTTGAAAGTATCAAAAGAAAGGACTCTTCCTAAAATCAATTGTGGTTTTAATATGAGATTAATCACAATTTCTAGTACAGATTTGCCTAGATAGCTGTAGCGGCCGACTCCGGCGACTTCGCTACCACTAAATAAGGGGATGATTTTTTGGGAAGCAATCAAAAACCAAGCTATGCCGAGCAAAATTGCGATCGCGCCACACGACCTTTTTTTCTCGCACAACAACAGCCAGAAGCCCATTGCAGCAACGGTTAGAGACAAAACTGCTTTGCAACTCAAGACTAATAAAACAGCGCTACAAAACCAGATAACCTTATTTAAACGGGCTGCTAAGATGGCTGCTAAAAGTGCGGGTAAAGCGATGACTTCTGGGTGAAAGTCAAATAGATTGATATTAAATACTACTGGATATAGTAAGTAAATAAATGCGATCGCACGAGATTGCGATCGAGTCAAACCTGCCAAACGTGCTAAACTCCAGCTAGGCAAAGCTCCCAGGGATAAAGCAACTGCTTGTACCAAAAACAGCCAATGCACATCTGGGTAAATTTTGTACAACAAAGCCAGCGGATAATAGATTACCGCTGCGTGGTCGCCTAAAATGTGCATCTGCATCAAAGAAGAGAAAGGCGCTTGGTTTTGGCTGATTAGGTAAATCGCTTGGTCAAAAATGCCTAAATCGAAGGCAGTGGATTGAAACAAGGCGTGTCGTAAACTGCTAGATAAGAATAAGATTGTTGCAGAAATCGCGATCGCAATTAGCAAACTCGACGGTGGATGCGATCGGCTTTCCTCTACATTTTCCGGGAGAGAGACGCTACTGTTCTCACCAGAATCAACAAAATTGGACGAATTCTGCATAAAATTTAGAATAATCCACAAAACCTTAAAAAATTGTGAAAGCAATAACTCTTCTCGGTTCCACAGGCTCCATCGGCACTCAAACCTTAGACATTGTAGCTCAATACCCGGAACAATTTCGGATTGTCGGCTTAACCGCTGGACGAAATGTCACCTTGCTAGCCCAACAAATCCGACAGTTTCGGCCCGAAATTGTGGCAATTAGCGATGAAAATAAATTACAGGAATTGAAAGAGGCGATCGCAGATATCGACCCTCAACCTATTATACTTACAGGCGAGACAGGCGTTGTCGAAGTTGCCAAATATGGCGATGCCGAAGCCGTAGTCACCGGCATAGTCGGCTGTGCTGGTTTGCTACCAACAATTGCCGCCATCCAAGCCGGAAAAGATATCGCCTTAGCCAATAAAGAAACATTAATCGCCGGTGGCCCCGTTGTCAACCCCCTGATCGAAAAACACGGAGTTAAAATATTACCAGCAGACTCCGAACATTCAGCAATATTTCAGTGTCTCCAAGGCGTTCTTCCGGGTAGCTTGCGACGAATTATTCTCACAGCTTCGGGAGGTTCTTTTCGAGATTTGCCAATTGAAAAGTTAGCCGGAGTCACTGTTGCTGATGCTTTGAAACATCCGAATTGGTCGATGGGGCAGAAAATTACGATTGATTCTGCGACTTTGATGAATAAAGGATTAGAGGTAATTGAGGCTCACTATTTGTTCGGAATGGATTATGACGACATTGATATTGTCATTCATCCCCAGAGCATCATTCACTCGTTGATTGAGTTACAAGATACATCTGTTTTAGCACAATTGGGATGGCCGGATATGCGCTTGCCGCTGCTTTATGCCTTGTCTTGGCCGGAGCGAATTCATACAGATTGGAAAACATTTGATTTGGTAAAAGCTGGGGATTTGACTTTCCGAGAACCAGACCATGAAAAGTATCCTTGTATGCAGTTGGCTTATGCGGCTGGGCGGGCTGGCGGTTCGATGCCTGCGGTTTTGAATGCGGCGAATGAACAGGCTGTAGCGCTATTTTTGGAGGAAAAAATTCAGTTTTTGGATATTCCGAAATTGATTGAAAAGGCGTGCGACAAACATCAACTCGATAACTGTGCAAGTCCTGGTTTAGATGATATTTTGGCGGCGGATCAGTGGGCGCGGCAGGAAGTTTTGGCGGAAAGTATGGAGTTGGGTGCGCGCATTCTTTCGGTTCGGTAATTGTATTAATATCAATTCCGGTTACACCGGAATGATATAGAGGAGACGGCAGTGCCGTGTCCCTAC